>NZ_JBXUKU010000002.1:0-429069 GCF_057180105.1 Marinomonas sp. ATLA20 | reverse complement strand
ATCTGAGCCATGATCAAACTCTTCAGTTAAAAAGTTTGCTTACTCAAAATCTATTACACTAACAATAACTTAATCATTTCATCGTCCCGAAAGACAACAAAACAACATAAAGCGAATTGACGTGTTAGACGTTTCGCAAGACTTCAATTTTTTGACCATCTCGAATCAGTTAAAAACCAACCCGGACAATCTTCTGAAGCCTCCAGCGAGCGCCCACACAAATTATCTGATTATCTATTTTAAAGAGCGTCTGATTCATCGTTGAACTTGCTTACCTTAGTAAGTTGCAAACCGTTGTTTGCGTCGTTCTCCGTGTCAGTGGGTGCGTATAATACATCCCCAAAAATTCTGTGCAAGCTCTTTTTTTAAATTCTTTTAATAATTTTAGTTTCTTCATAACAAGCCCTAGTTAAACAAAAAGACACCTCAGTGTCTTTCTGTTTAACTCATTGCTTTAGTAGCCTAACCCTCTACCCTACAATACGAACAAATGATGCTTTTTCTTACCCAGCTTAACAAGGAAGTATTTACCGAAGTAACCATTCTCAGCAGTAAAAATATCTGACGCTGCCATATTGTCACCCACCCCTCTTGCGACGCCATTAACAAACACAGAGTTACGCTGTAGTGCATCTTTAACCTGCTTACCGCTAGCAGCCAATCCTGCATCAGCCATTAGACTAGTAAGCGGAGTCTCAGTCAGATCAACCCCAACCAAAGAACTACTTGGCAAACCATCAAGTTGAATTTGCTCAAGATCTTGCTCACTTAATTGGTCTGCCTCACCACTAAATAAGGCATTGGTAATACGTTCGGCAGCTTGCAAACCGTCTTCACCATGAACTAATTTAGTTGCCTCTCGAGCAAGAATAGACTGAGCCTGAGGTTTACCACCACTTTCTTTATCAGCTTTTTCAATTGCATCAATCTCTGCAAGACCTAAAAAGGTAAAAAATTTCAAAAATTTATAAACATCAGCATCCGCAGTATTCAGCCAAAATTGGTAGAATGCATATTGGCTTGTTTTAGTAGAGTCTAACCAAACCGCGCCAGATTCAGTTTTACCAAACTTCGTCCCATCTGATTTTGTAACCAAAGGAACCGTCAAGCCAAAAGTCTGAGATTGATTTTGACGACGTGAAAGATCAATGCCACCAACAATATTTCCCCACTGATCACTCCCCCCAACTTGCAAAGTACAATCGTAAGCTCTATTTAATTCTGCAAAGTCCATCCCCTGTAACAAGGCATAAGAAAATTCTGTAAAAGAAATACCAGCACCTTCTCTATTAAGTCGCTGCTGAACAGACTCTTTATTGATCATTGCATTGACAGAGAAATGCTTACCGATATCTCGCAAAAAATCCAGCACACTCATTTCACCAGCCCAATCGAGATTATTCACCACTCGCGCAGGGTTAGGTACATCATCAAATTTTACAAACTGACTAACTTGCCCTCGAATTTTTTCAGCCCAACTAGCAACAATATCAGATGTATTAAGTTGACGTTCAGCCGCTTTAAAGCTGGGGTCACCAATAAGGCCGGTCGCACCACCGACCAAAGCTATCGGATTGTGCCCTGCATCTTGGAAACGCTTTAACACAAGAAGCGGAACAAGGTGCCCCAAATGCAAGCTGTCTGCGGTCGGATCAAAACCACAATAAAGAGTACGACTTCCACCATCAAGATGTTTTTTGAGCTCATCTTCTGCCGTCATTTGGGCGATAAGTCCGCGAGCTTGCAAGTCATTTAAAAGGTCTTTACTGCTTACAGTCATTATTTTGATCCATATCCTAGTTAGTTTATCTTACTTAAGCATTCAATTATAAAAGTAATGTTGGTAGGATTATAAGGCTTTTATTAAAGATTTTTTCAGGTACGTATTTTGACCAAGCTATTACCAACAAAGCACCTACTCCTAATTTCTGGAGTAAGCGCACTACTCGCCATAGTTCTTATTGCATTTCCTGAAAAGGAAACGGACGATAACAACCTCATATCCATCGAAGCTAACTTTGAGGTGATAGATCAGTCCCAACTTATGTTGCAGGATCTACAAAAACTCACACCCAGAAGCAACGTAACTCCACTAGCCGCCATCCCAGCTAGCGATACAAGTTCCACATACGATATCCCAGCACCTCAAAATCTAGTAAAAAAGAGTAGCCCTGCAACATTTAAAGAACAATCCGTTGAAGTAAAATCAGGAGACTCTCTGTCTAAAGTACTATCACCCGAAGGGATATCTGCACAAGACATCTACAAGGTATCTTTAGCTGACAAAAAACAAAAAACACTACTCCAAATGAGACCTGGACAGACAATTAACTTTACAAAAAATGAGACAACTGGCGAGCTTACACAACTCACTCTCATACTTAATCGACTGGACAGCGTGACCTTTGAACGCGACAACGATAAATTCAACAGAACAGAAACCTCTAAAACACCAGAAATCGTCCAAGCCTATAAAGAAGCAGAGATTAACAACTCACTTTTTGTTGATGGCCTAAAAGCAGGAATCGATCAACCCCTACTTATTGAGTTAGCTAATATTTTTGGTTGGGATATAGACTTTGCTTTAGATATAAGAAAAGGCGACAGCCTTAGTATCCTCTATGAAGAGAACTTCCTTGATGGAGAGAAAATCGGACACGGCAATATAATAGCTGCCCAATTCATCAACAATGGTCGAACCTATCAAGCAATAAGGTTCAAGACAGAGAAGGGAGCAAGCTATTACACACCTGACGGGCTTGCTATGAGAAAAGCATTTATACGTACCCCCGTGGACTTCACAAGAATATCGTCAAAATTCAACCCAAATAGATTACACCCTATTTTCAAAACCAGTCGACCACACAGAGGGGTAGATTATGCCGCTGCAAGCGGCACCCCTGTGAAGGCCGCAGGCGATGGAAAAATATCCTTTGCAGGAAAGCAAAATGGATACGGAAATGTCGTTATTATTGATCATGGCAAAGGCTACCAAACCCTTTATGCCCACCTAAAAGGCTTTGCTAGAGGAACAAAACGTGGAGCCAGAGTTCAACAAGGAAAGATTATTGCATACGTAGGTCAAACCGGCTGGGCAACAGGACCTCACCTACACTATGAATTCAGAATAAATGGCACCCATAAAAACCCAGTAACAGTGAAGCTGCCAAATGATGATCCGATGCCTAAAAACGATTTGAAAAAATACCTACCTTACGCAAAGCAGGTAGTCGTGACACTATCAAACTCACACTCTCCATCGTTTGCACAAAAATTTGCATCCTTAAAAGACTAACATAACACCCTCCCTATGCATGACCCTCATTATTGTATGCGGGACATGCAAGCCACCCCGTCGCCCCTATACTGAGAACAACATAAGACCTATACAAAAAAGGCCCACCTAACAGCGTTAGGCGGGCCTTTAAAACCAATCAAGCTAATTGCTATAGAGCCTTAGCTTTATACACAATGCCAGGATGACACTGAACGATCTCAAAATAATCAGACAACCCACTTAACGCTTCAGACCCACCGAGAAACAAATAACCGCCCGGCTTCAATGAAGCGTGCATCCTTTTTAATATGTCCAGCTTAAGGTCAACGGTGAAATAAATCAGAACATTTCGACAAAAGATGACATCAAACTTACCTAACATAGAAAACGAATCAATAAGGTTTAAGTACTTAAACTCTACACGAGAGCTTAAATGAGGTTTAATTTTCCAAGTTAAGTCATTTATTTTATCAAAATAACGACGCTGCAAATCTGCACCAAGACCTCGAGCAATCGCTAAACTGTCGTACTCTCCCTGCTTTGCATGCTTCAGTATATTAGTACAAATATCTGTCGCCACTATCTTCTCGCCCGGCTTCAATATACCAGGGCGAGAAGACTTAAACTCTTCAATAACCATACTGATCGAATATGGCTCTTGGCCAGTAGAGGATGCCGCAGACCAAATTTTCAAAGGCGCTGCCGTCATTTCTGGCAATACTTTATCTTTTAGGATTGCAAACGGATGAGAATCCCTAAACCAAAGAGTCTCATTTGTTGTCATTGCATTAATGACTTCTTCTTTTAATTTAGATCCACTCAATCTTTCTAGAGCATCAACCAATTGCTCAATCTTAGAAAAGCCTTCTCTCTCCAAGATTTTGCCTAGCCGACTGGCGACTAAATACTGCTTATTATCACTCAGTGAGATACCGCACACTTTCTGCAGGTAGTCTCTGAACCTGATATATCCATTAGGTGTAATTGCATTTGTACTACTGAGCATTAAAACTCCATAAGTGACAGGTTCAAGAAATAGGACTCCGTAACAAAGAGCCTAGAAATTACTCTGACTGTACCTGCACTGTTTCTATCGCTAATCGAGCTAATTCGTCCGGCTGAAACTTCGCTAAGAAGCCATCCGCCCCAACTTTTTTCACCATCGCCTCATTAAACACACCACTTAAGGAGGTATGAAGAAGGATAAATAAATCCTGTAAGCGACTATCATTACGAATTGCCGTTGTTAACGTATAACCATCCATCTCAGGCATCTCGATATCAGAAATAACCATAGAGAACTCCTTAGTTACATCTTTACCCTCCGCCACCATCCCTTGAAGATAAGTAAGTGCTTCACGACCATCACATAAAACAGTAGTCGCAAAACCAACTTGTTCCATACAACGTTTAATCTGCTTACGCGCAACAGAAGAGTCATCAACAATAAGAATATGATGCTTTTGCGCGTTCTCCGTTACACCAGCGTTAACAATACCCTCTGATATATCCTGACGAGTAGGCGCAACTTCAGAGAGTATTTGCTCAACATCAATTATCTCGACCATTTCTTTGTCAACCTGACAAACAGCGGTCAGGTAATTATCATTGGACAAACCCTTTGGAGGTGGCTGAATATCACTCCAGTTCATATTCACAATACGCTCGACACCACGAACCAAGAACCCTTGAATACGACGGTTATATTCCGTAATAATTACAAAGCACTGGCTAATGTTTTCGATTGGGCTAGCCCCTGTCGCCAACCCTAAATCTAAGATTGGGATAGTACCACCACGAATATGCGCCACCCCTCTAACAACAGGAGAGCTGTGAGGCATAGTGGTTAACTTAGGACACTGCAACACTTCCTTAACTTTAAAGACGTTAATGCCATAAATTTGCTTACCATTTAAGCGAAACAACAGCAATTCAAGTCGGTTTTCCCCTACAAGCTGCGTACGTTGGTTAACAGTATCCAAAACTCCAGCCATAAACGCCTCCAAAATGTGTAAACATTGTATGAGGTATTACCTCAAAATTGTTAAAATGCATCATCCAATGATAAAGTGAATTTAAATATTTTACTAACTATCTTATTTATAACGTAATAATAAACAAAGAGTACAAATCATGCTAATTATAAGGCTAATAATAGCCTTCATATACTTCCAAGCTGGGCCGCTACAGGCCGCATCGACAGAAGAACAAATTAACCACTACATAAACCAAGTAGAGATCCCTCGGCTATCAGAAGTATACCCAGATGCAACAATCAACATTACACTAAACAATCTCGCCGCACTTAATTACTTACCAGATTGCGAAAGCAAATCGATCCAAATCAGCAACCAAAGGCCGGAAGCAACGAAACGCACAAACTATGAGGTTAGTTGCGACTCACCAACATGGAAGTCTTATATTCCCGTTACCCAGTCCATAACCATACCAGCAATTAAAACCATCACCCCAATCAATCGCGGCCAAGTCATTTCTAAATCAAATACCGACACCGGCGAAGTGGACATAGCTAACCTAAGAGGACATGTCTATACCAAGAGAAATCCGCCTTATGGCCTAATCGCTTCCCGCAACTTACGTATTAACACCATCATAACAGACGACCTAACCAACCAACCAACCCTGATAAAAAAAGGCGATTCCGTGCTAATTACCGCTAGCAGTGGGACTATTATAGTCAGAATGAACGGAGTTGCTTTGGAAAATGGTATAAAAGGACAACAAATCCGAGTCAAAAACACAAGTTCTGAACGAATTATATACGCCAAAGTTGTAACTAACAGTGAGGTTCTTGTAAACTATTGAGTATAAACTCATCGGCAATCAATAAATTCTTTTTTTAAGGGCTTTTTACTAAAGTTCCTGTAGACCAAGCCGACAATATAGACAGGCAAATCATTAAAGGGCGGAAAACCCAATGGCAATACATTTTACAGGTCTATCAAACCAGAGCACGATCAACAAAAGCGAACGATCGCAAAAAGACGATGCTGCAAGCAGTGCAACAGAAAAACAAAGTGCAGTCCAAAGTGGAGGCACATTAGCAGAAGATACCGTAAAGCTAAGTGGCACGGCTCAAATACTGCAAAACCAGCAATCGAAAATTAACAGCATGCCAGATGTTGATATGGATAAAGTGGAACAAATAAAAAACGCGATTGCATCTGGCGAATACAAAATCGACACACAGAAGCTAGCAAATAATATGGCTTCTATGGATTCGCTGTTCTAGACTGTACAACTTATACAGTCTGTAAACGGTTTGTCTTATGATTCCTATCGCGCCTATATTTGTCAGAAGCAAAGAGATACTGCAAGAGCTCTCTTCGCTTCTTGATAAAGAACGATTGGCATATGGTGAACTGGACAGCGAAGTCATAATCAATCTATCTGAACAAAAGCAGACCCTTCTTGATGAAATGAATTTACTCAATGAGAAAAGAATCAACATTCTCATTAAATTCGATATTGTCGACAGAAAAAAACCCACCGAAGAAGAATTTAAGAATTGGCTTAACAAACAAGATAGCTCAATGGACAGTGTTCGTCTTTTAATGCAAGAGTGCGAAACATTACTCAAGAAATGCAAAACACAAAACAACACCAACGCCCGAGTACTAAACACCCTACAAAAGCGCAACAAGCATCTTTTTGAGTTGCTTCAAGGCCACAGCAGTAAAAATAAAGTGTATACAGCAAGAGGTTCCACTCGCCCAATAAGTAGCAAACACACACTTGGACGCGCTTAAAAATTGATAAAAATCAACATCATACTTTGCTTGCATTTGTATTTTACGACCAATTAATGTATAAATCCTACCTTAAAATAAGTCCTCATAGGTAAACAGGATATACCGGCCGCCTCCTAAGCAGCTATTCCAGGTTCGAGTCCTGGTGGGGACACCATTTTAGATATTCCAAAAAAAAGAGCCTTTCGACTCTTCTCTAAAATCATCTTACCGTCAATAGTCTATTCAACTTCAATAACTTCAAAACTATGCACGATTTTAACACCACCTCTCTCCAACATTAGAGAGGCAGAGCAGTACTCTTCTGCAGATAACTTCACCGCACGAGCAACCACACTTTCTTTAAGGTTACGACCTGTAACGACAAAATGTACTCGAATCTCTGTAAATACCGCAGGAACAGCGTCCGCTCGATCTGCATCAATCTGAGCCACACAGGACACAACATCTTGACGGGATTTTTTTAAAATACCGACTACATCATAAGAGGTACAGCCGCCCAACCCAGCAAGCAAAAGCTCCATCGGCCTTGGCCCAGCCACCTGATTACCGTCAATCTCTACCTTAAAACCAGAACCTGTTTCTGCAGTAAAATGCACATCTTCTTGCCAACTAACATTCGTCTTCATATTTCTACCTTACCTAATTTTGCTACAACCAAAGCTATGGCTACGACTGAAACAGCTCAGCCAATTTTTCACCTGGGTCATCAGCAACCATAAATGCCTCCCCAACTAAAAACGCATGAATACCTTTTTGTCGCATTAACGCCACATCACTACGAGTATGAATCCCGCTCTCTGTCACAATCAATCGATCGGAAGGCACACTTCCCATTAATTCAAACGTATGATCTAAACTAAGTTCAAAGGTATGAAGATCTCGATTATTAATTCCAAGCAATTCTGTTTCAGTATATTCCAAAGCTAAATCCAACTCTGGACGATTATGCACTTCTACTAAAACATCCATACCCAAATCACGAGCCATTTTATCTAGCTCACGTAATTTATCGCCACTTAAACATGCGGCAATAAGTAAGATACAATCTGCACCAATCGCTCTAGATTCTAGCACCTGATACTCATCAACAATGAAATCCTTACGAATCACAGGTAATTTACAGGCTGAACGCGCTTCAACTAAATAATCTTCATGCCCTTTGAAGAAATCACTGTCCGTTAGAACAGATAAACAAGCGGCCCCAGAGCGCTCATAGGAACGAGCGATATCGGCTGGAACAAATGGATCCCTTAATACACCTTTGCTTGGAGAAGCTTGCTTAATCTCAGCAATAACACCAGATTTACCGATCGCTATTTGATGCCTTAGTGCATGAGCAAAACCACGAGGCTCGTTATGAACATTCGCAACAGATGCAGCGACCTCTAAGTTTCCATAAGGTGTATGAGATTTACGCTCAGTAATCTCTTCGTATTTTCGAGCTACAATTTTCTTTAAAATTGTCGGTGTTTCTATTTGCATTAGGCTACCGCTCCTATAATTACAGTGAGTCAGGACTCATAAAACAACGTGTAAAACTAGCCAATTCAGACATCTTAACTTTGGCTGTACCACCACCAATCACGTCTTCCGCAATATTCACCCCTTCCGCTAAACTATCTGCAATACCTGACACGTAAATGGCGGCACCAGCATTTAAAGCTACTATGTCTCTAGCGGGGTTGACCTTCCCTTTGCCATCCAACGCCATTTTCACTAAAGCAAGACTTTCAGTTGCATCGACAGCTTGAATCGTATCAATAGATTGCAATGGAATCCCAAAATCCTCAGGAGAAATTTTATATTCTAGGATCTCTCCATTTTTTAACTCAGCAACATACGTAGGTGCTGCAATACTAATTTCATCCAAACCGTCTTCAGAGTGAACCACCATCACGTGCTCACTTCCAAGCGCCTTTAAAACCTCAGCAATAGGACGAACCCATTTTCGATGAAAAACGCCCATCACTTGGCATTTTGCATTGGCCGGATTCGTTAACGGCCCAAGCAGATTAAAAATAGTACGTGTGCCCATTTCTTTTCGAGGGCCTACCGCGTACTTCATGGCGGAATGGTGATTCGGCGCAAACATAAAACCTAAACCAATTTCTTCAACACAACGGCAAACCTGCGCTGCATCCAGACCAAGATAAATCCCAGCTTGTTCTAGCACATCGGCACTGCCCGATTTCGAAGACACAGAACGCCCACCATGCTTAGCTACCTTGCCACCAGCAGAAGCAACGACAAAAGCCGATGCAGTAGACACATTAAATAAGTTACCACCATCTCCGCCAGTACCACAGGTATCAACCACATGCTCAAGATCCAAATGAACCTTACTGGATAATTCGCGCATAACCTGAGCAGCTGCCGTAATTTCTTCGACCGTTTCACCTTTCATTCTTAGGCCAATTAAAAAACCGCCTATCTGTGCTGGCGTAGCTTTTCCCGTCATGATGCCATTCATCACTATTCGCATCTCATCAGCGCTCAAATCTTGGCGCTCAACAACAGCAGCAATCGCCTTCTGAATATTCACCAGCCTCTCCTATCGTGTAAAAACTATCTTGTTAAGAAATTGGCCAATAAAGCATGGCCCGACTCAGTCAGAATCGACTCAGGATGAAATTGCACTCCTTCAACGGCAAGCGTTTTATGTCGAATTCCCATAATTTCCTCTCTATCACCTGCTACGTTTTGGCTCCAAGCAGTTACCTCTAGACAATCGGGCAGCGTGTCAACAGAAACAACCAAAGAATGATAACGCGTCGCTGTCTGTGGGTTTGGCAAACCAGAAAACACAGAGGTGTTTTGATGATAGATTAACGAGGTTTTACCATGCATAACATTTTTAGCACGAATTACCTCACCACCAAATACCTGACCAATACTTTGATGACCTAAGCAAATACCCAATATTGGAATTTTCCCAGCAAACGCCGCAATGGCAGCCAATGAAACACCCGCTTCATTGGGCGTGCATGGCCCTGGTGAAATTACCAAATGCGAAGGCGCAAGCCGCTCAATTTCTTCAACACTAATTTCATCGTTACGATAAACCTGCACATCCGCACCCAACTCACGAAAATACTGCACAAGGTTGTAAGTAAAAGAATCATAGTTATCAATCATCAATAACATAAAGAAGGGACACGCCTATAAAACAATGTTGATATACCTGCGCCACAATCCAAAGAAGCAGACACAAAAAAAACAGAATGCATTTTCAAAGAATATAAAAACATGCATCTTTAACGTGCGCTAAATTCTACACTGTCATGAACACTCTGTCTCGCCAGACCTCACACTCCTTAGATAGAAGAAACCAAAAACAAGGTACACAACATACTCGATTCTTTCATCCGCTGGTGCAGTAATTTGCCATTCTTATTTCAGCGTTTTGGAAGGTTTTCAATAATATTGAGCAAAAACAAAGCCTTGTTTGATATACAAGTGGTTATACCGCACACTAGAAACCATGTTATCTTTACTGCCATCATTTAGTGTTTTAAGGATGCCCTGTGCATAGCCAAGTCGCCGCCCTCATCGAAACCCTCATTCATGACGAACACTCACCCGAGTCCGTTAACAAGGCCATTTCTGAGTTAACACCAGATGATGTGGCGCTAGCCCTTGAATCCATACCGCTCGTCCAACGACGACAAGCGTGGGCCAATATCAAGCAAGCAAATCGCCTTGATATCTTGGTTGAAATGCGCGGAGAATCTCGCCAGTTATTATTAAAAGAGCTAGACGACTCAGAAATAGAAACGCTGTTCACTGATGTCGACGCTGAAGACCTACTCGAGATAACCGATTCCTTACCAGACCGCTTGGTCGACATTGCTCTAAAGCAGATGGACAATAAGCAACGTGAGTATTACCAACAAGGTATTGTTTACGATGATGATGTTGTCGGTCGTTGGATTGATCACGAGCTGTTAATCGCCTCTCAATCCATTCGTACCTCAGAAGCACTAAGGTTGCTTAAAAAGAGCACTCCAGATTACACAGACATGGTGTATTTAGTAAACAGAACAGGCCGCTGGGTTGGCTGTGTAAAGTTCGACAAGCTATTCAAAGCACAAGGCCATGAACCTATTTCAAGCCTAATTGATGAAGATTGCACCTTCATCCGCGCTGACACAGAACTAACGAAAGCCGCAGAGCTATTAGAACGATCTTCTCTATCGGCACTTCCTGTAGTTGATGAAAATCAAATTTTATTAGGGCGTTTTCACGCAGGACTCGCCATGGAAACATGGCGTTTAGAGCATGAAGCTCAGCAGATGTCGACTGCAGGTCTAAACGAAGAATCAGACTTATTTGCCCCAGTAAAACGCAGCGCAGCAACGCGTGGCATTTGGCTTGGCATAAATTTATTGACGGCATTTTTAGCATCCGCTTTTATCGGGCTATTTGAAGCCACCCTTCAGCAAGTCGTTGCACTCGCCGTATTAATGCCTGTTGTTGCTTCCATGGGTGGCATTGCGGGTAGTCAGACCCTAACCCTGATTGTACGGGGTTTAGCGCTTGGGCAAATAACCCGCAGCAACTTAAAGTCTTTATTATCTAAAGAACTAAAAGTCGGTGGATTAAACGGCATTTTGTGGGCGATTGTCATTGGCGTTGTGACTTTATGGTGGTTCGAAAGCCCAATGCTTGGCATGGTCATTGGCCTAGCCATTATCGTTAATATCATCATGGCAGCCCTATCAGGTGTTTTAATACCGGTCTTACTGGATAAATTACGCATAGACCCAGCGTTATCTGGATCGGTCATTTTAACCACAGTGACCGATATTGCAGGTTTTGTTGCCTTCTTGGGCTTGGGCACCTTATTACTTATATAGTCGAATGTAACTTTCGAACCACTCACGAACAAGACAAAGGTATAGAGAAATAATAATGAACTGGGAAACAATGCAAGTATATTTAGGTCTGGGTGATACTAAGATGCACTGGATCGTTCGAGTCTTTTTAGTGGTACTGACCACTCTCACCATCAACTTTATTGCAACTCGCATTTTAATGCGCATAGACAAACAACTAGAAAAAACCAAAACACCTTGGGATAACGTTTTAATTCACGCTGCGCAAAAACCAATTGGTGTATTCATATGGTTAGCAGGGTTAAGCGTCGCGGCAGAGATATCTGGCAAAGAGTTAGACCCTAACTTCATATCTTTCATTAAGGCGACCCGCGAAGTCGGCATTATTGCCCTGCTAACCTGGTTTGTTTTACGCTGCATCTCCGAAAGTGAAAGAACGCTAACGACTTCAAATAAAATTTCAACCACCGTTGATTACACAACAGCCAGCGCAATCAGCAAGCTGTTACGAGCAACAGTCATTATTACCGCCGTATTAGTAGCGTTACAGACTCTAGGCTATAGCATTTCTGGGGTATTAGCATTTGGCGGTGTAGGCGGCATTGCCGTAGGCTTTGCTGCTAAAGATTTACTGGCTAATTTCTTTGGCGGGTTAATGGTTTACTTAGATCGCCCTTTTGCTATTGGTGACTGGGTTCGTTCACCTGACAAAAACATTGAAGGAACCGTAGAGCACATAGGCTGGCGTCAAACCCGTATTCGTACCTTTGATAAACGCCCTTTATATGTGCCTAATTCAACTTTTTCATTAATTTCAGTCGAAAACCCATCTCGCATGTCCCATCGCCGCATTAACGAGACCATAGGTGTCCGCTATTGCGACTTTAGCCTTCTCTCAACTGTCCTATCTGAGATAAAAGAGATGATTGCCAACCATGAAGACCTAGACACCAACGAAATATATATGGTGAATTTTAACCAGTTCGGTCCATCGTCTCTAGACTTCTTCATTTACGCTTATACAAAAACCGTAGATTGGCGAACTTTTCATGACGTTAAACAAGATGTACTTTTCAAAGCCATGCAGATTATTGAATCACATGACGCTGAAGTTGCCTTCCCGACCCATACGGTTCATATGGCGAATGATAGTCGAATGACACTGTTGTCAGAGCAATCAAAACCATCTGAGCAGAATTCAGCAAAGCAGTCACAGAAAGAACAAGAACCAACACAACAGCCTGCGAACGATCAGGACTCAAAGTAATCCATTAAAATATACACTTAAGCACAAAAAAGGGGGCAAACCAAAAGCAGTTTGACCCCTTTATTTTTCTCAGCAAAGATTGAATCAGACCAACAACTCGGCTAAATCATCAATGATCGCATCAGCACCTAATCCAGCAAGATCAACACCTTGATGATAACCATAGGTCACCAAGGCGCACTTAAAGCCAGCATTGTTTGCAGCGTTATAATCTGTAATGGAATCCCCGATCATTAAGCAGTTTTCAGGCAACGCCTCAATCGACTCGCTGCAATGCAGTAAAGGCATAGCGGATGGCTTTTTCTCTTCTAAGGTGTCACCACCCAACAACCAACCAAACTGCTCTGTCAATTCAAAATGATCCAACATTGGCTTAACAAACACGCTAGGCTTGTTAGTGACCAAAGCAACAGGAACACCGTTATGTTTAAAAGCTTTTAGCAAGGCTTTCACATTGGGGTAAAGCGTCGTGCCGTCGGTCAAATGCGCATGATAGTGTGTCAGAAAAATCCGATACGCCTCTTCATGTCGAGCCGAATCAATCTCCGCCCACTCAAGCGCTTGCATAATCAACTTAGCTGAACCAAAGCCAACCCAGCCACGGACAAGCTCTTCACCTGCAGGCGCTGCACCAAGCTCAACCAAAAAAGCATCCACAGCACCCGCGATATCAGGCACGCTGTCTACTAGGGTACCATCAAGGTCCAAGCAAACAAGTGCTGGCCAACCATCAAACCACTTAGAGAAATAGCTAGGTGTTTTCATTAACGTGTACTCGCCAATTCTTTGCGCATTGTATCGATGACTGATTTATAATCATCTTTGCCAAAAATAGCTGAGCCTGCCACAAACGTGTCTGCACCAGCGCGCGCGATCTCAGCGATGTTCTTTTCACTAACACCACCATCCACTTCAAGACGAATGTCGTAACCGCTGGCATCAATCAGAGCACGAGCTTCGCGCAATTTATCTAAAGTACCAGGAATAAAAGATTGACCGCCAAAGCCTGGGTTAACCGACATTAGCAAAACCATATCAACTTTATCCATCACATACTTTAAATGCTCAAGAGGCGTGGCGGGGTTAAATACCAAACCCGCCTTACACCCACCGTCCCGAATCATTTGCAAAGAGCGATCAATGTGCTCGCTGGCTTCTGGATGAAACGTAATAAAAGACGCCCCAGCCTCGATAAAGTCGCCAATCATACGATCTACTGGCTTCACCATCAGATGTACATCAATGTCAGCAGTTACACCATGCTTGCGTAACGCTTTACAGACCATAGGGCCAATCGTTAAATTAGGAACATAATGATTGTCCATCACATCAAAGTGGATGATGTCGGCTCCAGCCTCCAAGACATTATCGACCTCTTCGCCTAATCGAGCAAAATCGGCAGAAAGGATAGAAGGGGCAATGATAAAATCATTCATATCTGACTCCAGCAGTGACACAATAAAGGTCTCATAATGAAAATTTAGACCGTATTTTAACAAGGCCTTTAAAAGAAGTATTGAAAACAATGAATAAATTTACTGCTTTGCGTCACGCTATCATTGCACTTCTTTCCTTGAGCACAACGTCAAGTCTTTTGGCTGAAGAATCTCAAGCAACGCCTAACGCCCCATCAACCCAACAACAATACACACCAACACAAAACAACAAAGACTATATTATCCCTAAGCCTCAAGCTTCTCGGATTGATGCGCTAAAAACCTCGTTAACAATAAGGCGACTCGACCACCAAATACAAACCTTAGAAGCGGATGGAGCGCCTTTCCTTGCTCTTTATAGACAATCTCTCACCAGTTCAACTCAAGGCTGTGTGATCATGCTGCATTCAGACAATGAACACCCTGATTGGCCTGATGCCATCGCACCGTTACGCAACGCCATGCCCGAATACAGTTGGTGCACCTTATCTATTGAAGTACCCGACATAATCAAACGTGCAGAGCCTGTAAAAATAGACACACCACTAGCAAACAACACACAACCGACAGCGTCTGAATTGCCTAACCAAGCAATCGTTTTTGCTCGTATTCAAGCCGCTATTAATAATGCTCAAACGCGAGACGTCGATCAATTCGTTTTTCTAGGTTATGGCACAGGAGCCAGTTACGCTCTCAGTTTTTTAGTGGCGAATCCAAATGCAGGCGACGCATTAGCACTTATTGACATAGAAGCACCAAAAAACCTATCCAACTATGAGGTCGCACAAAAAATTCGCCAAGTCTCTCTGCCCATACTAGATTATTATGTAAACAAAACAGGTAACGATCAGTTTGCGTTATGGCGCAAACAAGCCGCTAATCAAAGAACAGATAGAAACGGCGAATTCATCCAGATAGACGCCCTACCAGATAGGGTCAATGGAAAAAACAACAAACAATTGTTAGTCCAGCGGGTTCGTGGCTTTTTAAAACAGAACACCACCCAAATAAACCAACGAAAGTCACTACCGGGCGCAAAAAAAGGGCTTTTCTATGAAAGCCCCATAAACAATTAACAATTTAAAAACACGTTTACTTCCGCGCGTTCTTGACCATTTCATAAGCGGACTGAATTTCTTGAGTTCGTTCTTTTGCTAACTCAATCATTTCGTCTGGCAAACCTTTTGAGCTTAACTTGTCAGGGTGATTTTTACTCATGAGACGTCGATAAGCTTTTTTGATATCGGCATCGCTCATCTCTGGCGTCACACCCAAAGCTTCATAGGCTGCCTTCAACAGATCTTTTGACCCCATATTGGACGAGGAGTCATTAGAAGAGGACTGATAACCTTGTCTAAAGTGAGCCTGCTGCTTAACCTGAATGTGTAGCGCCTCAAACTCAGCCACAGACACACCAAGATACGCACAAACTTGTGACACAAATGATTTTTCTTCAACACTAAAATGCCCGTCTGCATAAGCAGATACCAGCAATACCTCTAATAAAGTACGAGTTAAATCACCAGGACCGACAACTTGCTTAAAGTTACTTAAAACAGATGCAAGGTCAAAATTGTCTGATTTACCTTCATTAAATAACTGCTTAGCTTGCTCTTGAGCGGCAGGCGATAATCGTAAACGTTGCATGACAGATTGCGCTAATTGGATCTCAGCTTCGGAAACTTGACCATCTGACTTAGCTAATCGTCCCATCAACAAAAATAATGTACGAAAAAATGTTTCTTGCTGAAGACGCATATCAGCACGACCACGAATACTGCCGAAAGCACCGCCAGTTTGTGCTCTATCAACGACACCACCGACAATAAAGCCAAGCAGACCGCCTAAAAAACCCGCTAAAATATAACCCAAAATTGCGCAAACAATTTTCCACATAAAGATATTTCTCCAGAATCGGTAGCCCCTACGGGCCTGCTTAGATTATCATTTGTCTTATAACGTGGATCCGCTTATGGGCAGCATCCGATTTCGGACAATAATTATTGGCGACAAGTATACCCTGCATGGTTAAGCATTTACGCACCTACGCTTTATTTTTTCAAAGTCTTTTCATATTGCCTCTTGCACACGCGCAAGCAGATCAATGGGACTGGACGCCCAGAGAATCCCTAACGACGGAGCAGCAAGCGCAGCTAAGTCAGTATTGTCAGGGATCCTATATTAACGCCTGGAAAACGAACGACGTCAAAGGGACAAACCTCAAAGCGGACCTTATTGTTCGCGATAAAAATGGGGTTATTCACCTTCAAGGGGCTGCCGAAATCTTACAGCCACAATCTACTTTGTCTGCGAACAAAATAGAAGGTATCCCAAATCAGTATTATCGAGCTACTGGCAATGTAACCCTACGTGGTGAAAACCAACTAATACGCAGTTCAAGCAGTTATATTGGCGACAATGATAATGAACCAACGAAATTCAAAGACGCAAAATTCCTTAGCTATGACAGTCGCGCTCGTATAGAAGCAAAGTCCTTATCTCATAGCCAAGATGGCGTTGTGTTTATCGAAGACGGCTTTTTTACAACTTGCGAACCCAATCAAGAAAGCTGGAAGCTGTTTGGTAGCTCAATTAAACTGGATACAAAAAGTGGATTTGGCACTGCAAAGCACGTACAAATTCGTATCGGTGAACTGCCTATTTTCTATTTTCCTTGGCTGCGCTTCCCAATAAACGACACTCGCCAAACTGGCTTTTTATTCCCTAGCTTTGGCTATTCAGGGACAGATGGCCTTAGCTTTTCAGCACCCTTTTATTGGAATATTGCACCAAACTACGATGCTACAATCACGCCACAATTTATCCAAAACAAGGGAGAAGGAATTGACCTAGAGTTTCGTCATTTAAGCCCGTATGGTGAAACGACATATGAACAATCCACTTTCTCTGATAACGACGAAGGTCAGCAAACTCTTCTGAAGTTAACAACAACACAAAAGTTCAATCAATATTTCAACGCTGGATTTTTATTAGAAGACAACCCAACCAAAAACAAATTTCCAGAAGCAAACAACACCTCGATTGGTGAAAAAGATCATTATGAGCGTAGCGCGTATTTTAGCTTTAATAATGGAAACTTTCTCAATAAAGTCACTTATTTAACTTATCAAACACCAGATAATACCATTGATGAGCCATTTGAATGGTTGCCGCGCATTGATAGCTCATATCGCCTAGCAAACTCTTTTTTAGGCATAGACATAGATGCTCAATACACTGACTTCCATGATCCGGCCGAAGATGATTTCGATGGCAAACGCACAGCATTAAAGGGAGACCTCAAGCTCAATTTAAGTGGTGCTTGGTGGCGTCTTACACCGGGTATTTTGACTCAATATCGAGATTACAACCTTCACAGCTATACAAGTAATACAGACAGCAGCGTCTCTGTCGGACATGCTAGTAGCTACCTTGATTCATCATTGCTTTTTGAGCGCCATTATTTAGACAATCAAACAAAGTGGCGACAAACCCTTGAACCTCGCTTAAGCTACTTGAATTCCCCATTCCAAGCACAAAATCAAATTCCTGTTTTTGATGCAAGCGAACCAACGATGACGTACTCTCAGGCGTTTAGCCATACCCGCTTTAACGGCAATGACCGCATTGGTGATACCGAACAAGTTACGCTTGGTTTAGAAAGCCGTCTGTATGATGAAAACAATAATGAAAAATGGTCGTTTAAAGCCGGTCAGATCTTCTATTTAGAGGACCGTTATGTTGGTATTAGTGGGAATACAGTCAAAGGCTCGGCTGTAGAAGATTCAAAGCGCAGTGACCTACTAACATCGGCTAATTACAATGGCAATCGTTACAGCCTAACGGGAAATATGAATTATAACCTTGACGATAGCGAAGTAAACTTGGCTCAACTCATTGCATCCATGGAACCCGTTGACGATATCAAAATAAACTTAAGTTATTTGTACTCGATCAACAATACAGATTCAGATGACGACGCTAAGCAAGCCAGCATAGGAACCATTTTTCCAATCAACCAAAATTGGTCCATGTATACACAATATACCTACGATTTCTTAAGAGAGGACTCCACCAAAGAGATTATAGGGTTAGGCTATGAAAACTGCTGTATCAAGGTATCAATGAGTTATCAAGATTGGCTCAATGATGACAATGAATTTGATAGAGGCATATTTTTACAATTTATTTTACGTAGTTTAAGCAGTGTAGGTCGCGCTAACAGCAATGGCCACAATATTGCGGATGACTATTGGAACCAAGGAAAAGTTGGATATTAATCATGAAGTTGTTTTCTTTTATTTCTTTCATTCTACTGATATTAATCCCCCTGCAAGCTCTACATGCAGAACCTACAAAAATTGACGGTATAGCAGCCATTGTTGACTCTAAACCTATCTTAGAAAGCGACATCGTGAGCCGCTTTCAGATTGTAAAAGATCGAGTTCCTGGCGGCGTAATGACTGATAATATTCACCGCCAAATACTCAACCAAATGATAGATGAAGCATTGCAGGTCAATTATGCTCGCAAAGTCGGCATGCGAGCCTCTAGCTCTGAAGTGGACAATGCTATCCTAGGCGTAGCGAAAAATATGAACCTTGACTTACAAGGCTTAAAGAATGTCCTTGCAAGCAAAGGTATTAATTACACACGTTACCGTGAGCAAATTGAACAAGAAATCCTAATTAACAACATAAAACGAGAAATTGTTAAAAAGCGTATCGCTATTTCTGACCAAGAAATTAACGACTATCTCAGCTCAGACACTAGTATCACAAAAGAAAAAGATCAGGCACATCTGCGCCATCTACTTATTCGCGCAAGCAACCCCGAAGAAGCAGCAGCAAAAATCAATAGCATTGCCAAAAACATAAATTCTGAAAATGACTTTGTTCAACAAGCGATTGAAAACTCAGATGGCCAATTTGCCATTGAAGGTGGTGATTTGGGGTGGCGTCCACTCAATCAGTTGCCACCACTATTTGTACGAGCATTAGAAACAGAAAAAGGCCCACTAATTGGCCCCTTACAAAGTAATGCAGGCTTTCACCTATTGTGGGTAATTGAAAAGCGCTCTCCAGATGTCACCTTACAGCAACAAACCAAAGCACGACATATCCTAGTTAGGGCAAATGAAATACGAAATATGGATCAAACCAAAGCCCTTGCAGATGAACTTTATAAAAAGTTAGAAAACGGTGCGGACTTCGCTCAATTAGCCAAAGAATATAGCGAAGACCAAGGCTCAACACTACAAGGTGGTGATTTGGGCTGGGTTACCCCAGGTACAATGGTCCCAGAGTTTGAAGACATGATGAAAAAAACCAGTGTCGGAGGTATCAGCAAACCATTCCGTACACAATTTGGCTGGCATATATTAGAAGTTGAAGGCCGCCGTGAAGCCGACATCAGCGACAAAGTGAAACGTAGCAATGCAGAACGCGCTTTAATGGCACAGAAACAAGATATCGTGCTTGGCAATTGGCTTGATGAGCTACGTGCTGACGCCTTTATTGACATTAAAAAATAAGAGAAAACAATGGCACATAATCCGGTAGAGTCATTCCCCATTATTGCCATTACCTCTGGTGAACCCGCAGGTATCGGCCCAGATATTATTTTAACGGCTTTAAACGAGCAGACGTTCTCTGCTCGTTTAATTATCCTCGCGGACCCAGAATTACTGAAAGAAAGAGCGTTAGCTTTAGGTATTACGGCAGACATTCAAACACTCAACAAACCAGAAGATGCCAAAGCACATAAGCAAGGCACTATTAGCGTCTTGCCAATACAAATGGCGAAAAAAGCCATGGCAGGCACTCTGGATATTGCCAACTCAGCCTATGTTTTAGAAACCTTGAAACAAGCGGGAGAAGGCTGCATTCGAAAAGAGTTTGATGCCATTGTTACGCCGCCTGTTCACAAGGGTATTTTGTGCGAAACCGGTGTACACTTTTCTGGGCACACTGAGTTCTTTCAAGCCCAATGCCAGTCTCCTCATGTTGTCATGATGCTAGCGACAGAAGCTATGAAGGTAGCACTAGTAACCACTCACCTACCTTTAAAAGATGTTTCTGCAGCCATTACAGAACAAAGTATAAGCCTTGTAGTGAAAGCACTAAACCAAGATCTCCAAGAGAAATTTGGCGTTGCACAACCTAAAATTTTAGTTTGTGGGCTAAATCCTCATGCAGGTGAAGATGGTCACCTTGGCCGAGAAGAAATTGACGTTATCATTCCGACACTCAATAAGCTGCGCCAAGAGGGTTTAAACCTAATAGGACCGCTACCAGCAGACACACTGTTCACACCAAAATACCTAAATGATGCCGACTGCGCCTTGGCTATGTATCACGATCAAGGCTTACCTGTGTTAAAATACTCAGGTTTTGGTAATGCCGTAAATATTACTTTAGGCTTACCCATTATTCGGACATCCGTCGACCACGGCACAGCCATTGATTTGGCTGGCACAGGCAAAGCAAATAACGGCAGCCTTAAAGTGGCCATTCAACATGCTATTAACATGGCAAATAACGCGAAAAAGTTTTCTAAATGAGCAAACCACAACCCCATAAAGCCAGAAAAAGATTCGGCCAAAACTTCCTTCATGATCACGGTGTTATTCGACGCATTGTAGCCTGTATTGGACCTAAAAAAGGTCAGCGTATCGTTGAGATCGGGCCCGGTAAAGGCGCACTAACGGAAGGTATTATCAGTGTCACTGAGCGCATGGATGTCGTTGAGCTTGATCGAGACCTGATCCCTATTTTAAAAGTGAATCTGTTTCGCTTCCCTGAACTTACTGTTCATGAAGCCGATGCGATGAAGTTTGACTTCACCTCCCTAAGAACAGAAGAACAAGCTATTCGCGTTGTAGGCAACTTACCTTACAACATATCAACTCCGCTTATTTTTCACTTATTAAGCCAAGCGGATGCTATTGAAGACATGCACTTCATGCTTCAGAAAGAAGTTGTCGATCGTTTAGCAGCACGCCCTGGCGACAGCTTATATGGTCGTTTAAGTGTTATGGCTCAGTATTATTGCGCTGTCGAATCACTATTCATCGTTGGGCCAGAATCCTTTGACCCCGCGCCGAAAGTGGATTCTGCGATTGTCAGAATGACGCCACACAAAACGCTGCCTTACCCAGTAAACAACATCAAAATGCTCGAAGATATGGTAAGAATCGGCTTCCAGCAGCGTCGTAAAACCCTGCGCAATAACTATAAAGGCGTGTTAGACAATGATGATTTTGCCGCATTGAACATTGATCCAACACTGCGTCCAGAAAGATTAGACGTAGAAGACTTTGTTCGAATCACCAACTACGTCCTCAAAAAGGAAGGGTAAATGCAAAAATATGATGTCGTGGTTTCCGTTCGCACAGAATACTTAGCTAACCAATCAACACCAGCTGAGTCACGCTATGTATTTGCTTATCATATTTCTATTACCAACTGCGGAACCGAATCAGCCAAGCTTCAAACTCGTCATTGGATAATCACTGATGGCAACGAACAAGTTCAAGAAGTCAAAGGCAGCGGCGTCATTGGAGAATACCCATATTTGGGACCTGGTGAATCATTTCATTACACCAGCGGTACAGTGATGGAAACTGTGGTTGGTAGCATGCAAGGCAGCTATCAGTTTCTGGCCGATGATGGCACAGAGTTCAAAGCCCCTATTCGTCCGTTCACCTTGTCCGTTCCAAACCAGGTTCACTGAGGCTATCTATGGCAACCTATGTTATTGGTGATTTACAAGGCTGTCTGACGCCTCTTGTTCAGCTATTAGAACAAATCAATTACCACCCCGAGCAAGATAAACTTTGGTTCGCTGGGGATTTAATCAACCGCGGTGAGGAATCATTAGAAACACTGCGTTTCATCAAATCTTTAGGCAATAATGCGACCGTAGTTTTAGGTAATCATGACCTTCATTTACTCGCTGTATCTCATGGCTACGGAAAGCTGAAACGTGGCGATACGCTGGCAGAAATACTCACTGCTGGCGATCGTGATGATTTGATGAATTGGTTACGCAATCAACCTCTCTTTCATTATGATGAGCAACTTAATACCGTTATGACTCATGCAGGTATTCCACCTTGCTGGGATTTAATACAGGCACAAGCTCTAGCCAAAGAAGTCGAAGATAAACTGAAATCAGACAGTGTTGATGAATTTTTTGCCACCATGTATGGTAATAAGCCAAATAAATGGAGCGACGACCTAACAGGGCTGGATCGCCTTCGTGCGATTACCAATTATCTAACTCGCATGCGATTCTGCGATGAAAGCAGTAAGCTCGATCTAGAATCAAAAGAAGGCATCAACACAGCCGCGAAAGGCTACGCACCATGGTTTAACTACCCAACAAACGTACCTGAAAACTGCCACATTGTTTTCGGTCACTGGGCCGCACTAGAAGGCAAAACCCAGAAAGAACGCATTCATGCACTTGATACGGGTTGCGTCTGGGGTGGGAGCCTGACCGCATTACGCCTTGAAGACAGACATCGCTTCAGTACACCTTGCACAATTAATCGGAAGAACTCATGACTTACACTTGTATCGACATCGCTGACGCTCTACCAATCATTGAAAGTAACGCTGCTGTCGTAGATATCCGTGACTTGGTTAGCTTTGAAAATAGCCACATGACAAATGCTATTAACCTTACCAATGACAACGTTCAAAATTTCATTGATAACACAGATAAAAACCAACCCGTTATTGTCTGCTGTTATCACGGCAATAGCAGCAAGGGTGCGGCAGAATACCTAGCCTCTCAGGGCTTTAAAGAAGTTTACTCTTTAAATGGCGGCTTTAGTCAATGGAGCGCAATGTTCCCAGACCAATGCGAGACAGGTAACTAAATAACAATGTCACCCTCTTATCAAGTCTACCTCGTAGGCGGCGCTGTCAGAGACGCGCTACTTGAACTTCCAGTGATCGACCATGACTGGGTCGTCACAGGCGCAACACCAGAACAGCTTGAAAGAAAAGGGTTTCAACAAGTAGGAAAACAATTTCCTGTTTTCCTACATCCTAAAAGCAAAGAAGAATACGCCCTTGCCCGCAAAGAAAAAAAGCAAGGCGAAGGCTATACTGGATTTATCTGCGATTTCTCTCCAGATATCAGCTTAGAAGAAGATTTAGAGCGACGAGATCTGACCATCAACGCCATCGCACAAGATAAAAATGGCACCTTAATCGATCCATTTAATGGTCAACAAGACTTGCTCGACCGAGTGTTTCGTCACGTATCCGAAGCCTTCATAGAAGACCCACTACGCGTATTACGAGTCGCTCGTTTTGCAGCACGCTTCCAACATTTTGGCTTTACCATCGCACCAGAAACCCTATCTTTGATGCAAAAAATTAGCGACTCAGGTGAACTATCAACATTGAGTGCAGAACGTATTTGGAAAGAGCTAGAAAAAGCACTAACCACTCGCCATGCCGATGTTTTTTTCTCTGTTTTAAAAGAAGCAAATGCATTAGAAACCCTGTTTCCAGGATTTATTTGGGGGAACAATAAAACACTCACAGACACATTAAATCAGGTAGAGCTGACACCCGCTCAGCGCTGGGCCATTCTTTGTAAAGACACACCACTAGCAAAACTTACTCAACTTCATCAGCGTATTCGTTGCCCCAACCAGTTTAAGATTCTCGCAGAACAAACCCGCTCTTTTTTAGAAAACCAATGCATTCCGATGGATTCTGTTGCGTGGGAAAACTGGTTAACGTCTGTTAATGCCATAAAAAAACCTCAACCATTTATATTACTGATTGAGGTTTTAAGCCATTTAACCAATAGCAAAATTGAGCACTGGCAACTACTACGAAACACAACGGCGACAATCAATGCGGCTGGTTTAATTAAACAAGGCTTAAGCGGCGCTGAACTGGGCCAAGCACTGAAAAAGGTACGCGCCGAAGCGTTAGATAAAACCCTATCGCCACTTATATCCTAATACTGGACCACCTGCTCTCACTTACGAATGCTTAACAACTAGTAAGTGACGGCAGACTTTCGATGAATTTTCACGCCAACTGCCTGCGCTGCAGAAACAGCACCCGGCTTACGCAAGGTCAAGGTGACAGCATTCAACTTAAACTGCCCAATCAACTCTCCGACTAAATGCTCGGCCAAGGTTTCAATTAACTCAAATTGACGTTCAGCACAAAATGCCAGAATATAATTTGAGATAGCCTCATAATCTAGCGTCTTAGCAAGATCGTCCGTTTCAGCTGGAACTCGGTTGTCATGCTCCATTTCCAAATCAAACACTAAATCCTGTTGAATCTTTTTTTCCCACTCATACACGCCTATTACGGCCTGCGTTTTGAGACCTTCAATAAAGACCAAGTCTTTCATATTAAGATTCCTTCAAAGATGGCAATTCAGACAAAGGCCAGCGGGCACGTATCGATAAACTCAATTCCGAAGATTGACCATTTACTAAACGCTGCGCACCTGCATAAGCGATCATAGCACCATTATCGGTACAAAATTCTGGTCGCGCATAGAACACACTGGCCTTAATTTTTTTCAACTGGCTTTCAAGCTGTTCACGTAAGCGCTGATTTGCACTTACGCCACCGGCAATAATTAGTTGCTTCAGCCCTTCCGCTTCCAAAGCTCGACGACATTTAATTACCAAGGTATCAACCACTGCGGTTTCAAACGCTAATGCGGCATCCGCTTTAAACTGCTCATCACAACGATCGTTATCCAATGCATCATGAACGGCCGTCAAAAACGCCGTTTTCAAACCACTAAAACTAAAATCCAAGCCTGGGCGATCAGTCATAGGGCGAGGGAATTTCAACCCTGACTTTGGATCACCCTTTTTTGCCAAGGCAGCTATCTGTGGGCCACCGGGGTAAGGTAAACCTATCATTTTTGCCGCTTTATCAAAGGCCTCACCAGCGGCATCATCAAGTGATTGACCTAATAAACGATATTCACCAATACCATCCACTCGAACCAATTGAGTGTGCCCACCAGAAACCAGTAAAGCAATAAACGGCATCGCTGGTTGAGACTCTTCTAACATAGGCGCTAAAAGATGACCTTCCATGTGATGCACACCCAAAGCAGGAATACCTAACGCATACGCTAAAGAGCGACCAATTGTGGCGCCAGCCATCAAAGCACCAACCAAACCTGGGCCACTGGTATAAGCAATCGCATCCAATTCTGACTTTTTCATTCCCGCTTCTTGTAATACTTCATCAATAAGAGGCAAGGTCTTACGAACATGATCACGAGACGCTAATTCAGGCACCACACCACCGTACTCAGCATGCTGCGCTATTTGAGAATAAATCTTGTGGGCCAACAAGCCATTTTCAGTATCGTAAATCGCGATACCTGTCTCGTCACAAGAGGTTTCTAATCCCAATACTTTCATTAGAATAATCTCATCAATAATTTGAGCGCATTGTACCCTATCTATCTCGACCATTGCAGAGCAAAGAGCGACTTCCTTAGCAAACTACCCAAATGAAATTAGACATGCCAAAGTAAAAGCATTATAATGCGCGCGTTTTAAATGTTTAAATTAAAAGGCAGGTGATTTTTCTAGTTTGGCACATAGCTACTGATGTAAGCACTTCTTATATTTCGTGCTTCTTATGTAAATGATATGGCGATCCAAACACCCTCTTAAAGAATGAATACAGTTACAGACGCGACAATAGTCTGTTCAGGGTTGGGCTTTTTTTAGCCTAGAAAAATCGATCCATAGCGGATCACACTCTGTTCAACAAAAGCGCGCTTTGAAAGCCCAATAAATACGGGTATGATTCACGCCGTTTTTGTGAATGCTTAAACTTTAAAAAAATATTATTGAAGGTAATAACATGCCAGCTGTAAAAGTAAAAGATAACGAACCATTTGACATCGCTCTACGTCGCTTCAAACGCTCTTGTGAAAAAGCAGGTGTTTTGGCTGAAGTTCGTCGTCGTGAATGCTACGAAAAACCAACTACTCTTCGCAAACGTGCTGCAGCCGCTGCTGTTAAACGTCACGCTAAGAAAGTTTCTCGTGAGCAGAAGAAATTCCAACGTTTGTACTAGGCCAATCTGCCGTTTGGCAATTTGCTAAAGAACAAATGTTTGCCTAGACGTTTCTAACATTTAGGCTTATAAAAAACGGCTAGTTAAGCAACTAGCCGTTTTTTTTGTTTCCAAAGAGACCCCAGCACGACACCGCGAGCAACCGTCTCAATGAATTAAAGCACCATGAATTTAAAGAGGATCCTATGTCAGAATTAAAAAAACACATCTCAGACACACTAAAAACAGCGATGCGCGCCAAAGAAAAACAGCGTGTGACCGTAATTCGCACCATTTTATCTGAATGTAAAAAAATTGAAGTCGATGAACGCATTGAGCTAGATGATGCACGCGTATTGGCCGTGTTAGATAAAATGAACAAGCAGCGCAAAGACTCCTACCAACAGTTCATTGACGGTGGCCGCGAAGATCTAGCCGTAGTCGAAAAAGAAGAGATGGTAATCATTAGTGAATTTTTGCCAACGCCATTGACTGATGATGAAGTCGGTGAGATTGTTAAAGCTGCAATTGCAGAAACGGGTGCCAGCTCCATGCAACAAATGGGCGCTGTTATGGCCATTGTAAAACCTCAAGTACAAGGCCGTGCCGACATGGCACAGATCAGCAAACAAGTGAAAGCACAATTAGGCTAATACCATGGCGGGACGCATTCCTGATCAGTTTATAGATGAGCTACTCGCTCGAACCGACTTAACCGACGTGGTTGCGTCTCGTATTAGCTTAAAAAAAACCGGGCAAAATTACAGTGCCCTCTGCCCCTTTCATAATGAAAAAAGCCCTTCTTTTAGCTTAAACCCCAACAAGCAATTTTATTACTGCTTTGGCTGTGGCGCCGGCGGTAACGCCATTTCATTTGTGATGGAACATGATCATGTAGACTTCGTCGATGCGATTGAAACCCTCGCCAAAGACGCTGGTATGGAAGTTCCGAGAGAACAAGGCGCACCAGATAGATATGAGCAAAACGCAGAGCTACTTAAACGCCTCTCTGAAAGCTCACAGTTTTATCAGCAACAATTAACTCAGCACCCTGACAAGAAAAAGGCCACCGACTATTTATCCAAAGACCGTGGACTATCTGGTCAAATTGCCAAAGTATTTGGCTTAGGGTACGCACCATCAGGATGGGACAACCTACTCAAAAAGGTAGGTACACGCGCAGAAAGCCAAGAACAATTATTGCTTGGCGGTATGTTGATTGAAAAGAAAGACCAGCCTGGCCATTATTACGACCGCTTTCGTGATCGTATTATTTTTCCTATACGCGATTCACGAGGTCGAGTTATTGCCTTTGGTGGGCGTGCATTTGGCGATGAAAAACCCAAATACCTAAACTCTCCAGAAACGCCAGTTTTTCAAAAAAGCCAAGAACTTTACGGTTTGTTTGAAGCAAAGCAAAACACGCCTGTACTCGATCAAATTATTGTGGTCGAAGGCTATATGGATGTCATAGTGCTAGCTCAACACGGCATTACCAATGCGGTCGCCACACTAGGAACATCCGTAAATAGCCAACACATACGCAAATTATTTAAACTAGTTAGTAAGGTTGTACTTTGCTTTGATGGCGATAAAGCTGGCCGCTCAGCCGCTATACGAGGCCTAGAAGCTTCCCTTCCTGTTATGCAAGATGAAAAACAGGTGCGTTTTTTATTCTTGCCAGAGGGCGAAGACCCTGACTCTCTTGTTAGAAAAGAAGGTAAAGAAGCCTTTAACCATCGCTTAGATGACGCATCCTCTTTATCACACGTTCTATTTGATCACGCCCGAAATCAAGTCACCCTTGGCGACGAAGAAGGTGAAGCACAGTTTGCCCGCAATGCCATGGAGATGATCAAACAAATTCCGAAAGAGCTAACTTTTCGCTCGGTATTAATTCGCCAATTAAGCGACCAATCTGGCATAGATAGCGAAACACTAGGCAACACCGTTTTCAAAACTCGCCGCCAACACATACCGACGGAAGGTCACGAGCTAACACCTCAAAGCCATACACAGCAAGTTCAACATTTTGATGGCGACACACCAGACCTAAGCCACTACGATTACGAACCCTCTCATGGTGGTTATGATGATTTTCATCATGACGATTACAACGCACCAGCAGCTCAACCCAAGACACAAGGCGCATTTAAAAAACCATTTGGGAAAAAGCCTTTTTCTAAAGGGAAATTCTATAACGACGAGCCCGCACTACCACCTGCAGCGCCGAGTCTCAGTCGAATCAAGCAAGCCTCACTGTGCCTTTTACTGCACCCACACATTGCGAAAGACATTGATTTACCAGACCCATTGGTAAATCAAGCCAATGAAGAGCTGCAGATCTTTTGCAAAATATGGAGATATTTCGCAAAACACCCTAATAAAAACACGGGACATTTGTTAGGTGAAATAACAGATCCAGCCACAATATCGTCTATTTAC
This sequence comes from Marinomonas sp. ATLA20, assembly GCF_057180105.1. Taxonomy (NCBI): domain Bacteria; kingdom Pseudomonadati; phylum Pseudomonadota; class Gammaproteobacteria; order Oceanospirillales; family Oceanospirillaceae; genus Marinomonas; species Marinomonas sp. ATLA20. The sequence continues at coordinate 399,956 of NZ_JBXUKU010000002.1, read as the reverse complement.
GCACTATTAAACCACCAAGATGCAACAACCAAGCAAAAAATCACCAATGCGCAACAAGAAGTTCTTGATATGGTTTTAGCATTAGAAAAAAATCTTGGATTAAATAGCAGCATTGCACGGTTGAAAAGTCAGGGGAACGAATCCATAAAGGATAATAGCAGCAAGCAAGAACTGCGAAATTTAATGGATTTAATTAGACAGAAAAAACATTAAACAGCGTTTAATTTTCATTCAAAAAAACAGGATTCGGTGGATAAAAGTGAATAATTTTGTTATAATCCGCGGCTTGCTAAACTCCCAAATGAATTTCTAACGATAGGTTGTCGAATGCCAGACACTCAACAGTCACGTCTCAAAGAGCTGATCTCCAAGGGTAAAGAACAAGGTTACCTAACTTTTTCCGAAGTTAACGACCACCTCCCTGATGACCTTTCAGACCCGGAGCAAGTAGAAGAAATCATTGCCATGATCAACGACATGGGCATTACGGTTTCTGAAGTTGCACCAGATAAAGATAACCTTCTTATGGAAGAAGGTGACGCTACAGATGAAGCTGCAGCGGAAGAAGCTGCCGCCGCCCTAGCCGCAGTAGAAGGTGATATCACCAGAACAACGGATCCAGTGCGTATGTATATGCGTGAAATGGGTACTGTTGAGCTATTGACTCGTGCGGGCGAAATTGCGATTGCCAAGCGTATCGAAGAAGGCACACGCGAAGTCATGGCGGCTATCTCTTACTTTCCAGGTGCGGTAGACGTACTACTAGATGCTTATGCAAAAGTGCAGGAAGAAGAAGGCCGTCTAAGCGATATATTTAGCGGTTTCATCGATGGCGATGGTGAAGAACCTGTTTTCGAGGAAGCCGTAACAGAAGAGCCTGCGATCGAAGAAGACACTGTAGACAGTGATGACGACGATGATGATTCTGAAGACAGCGAAGAAGAAACCGATAACGGTCCTGATCCTGAAGAAACAGCACTGCGCTTCAATGATATTTCACGCATTTACGAAGAGCTAAAAGTCTTGCTAGAAAATAGCAATCGACAAGATCCAGCGGTAAAGAGCAAGCAAGAAGAATTAAGTATCAGCTTTGCTCCTATCAAGCTTGTACCTAAGCTGTTTGATGATTTAATTGATCGTGTTCGTTCGCGTATGGAAAAAGTACGCGACCAAGAGCGCCTTATCATGCAAGTGTGTGTACGCAAAGCGGGCATGCCAAGAACCGAGTTTTTGAAGCGCTTTCCAAGCAATGAGACAAATCCTGATTGGCTTAAGGAGCAAATTGCTTCTGGTGCTGATTACGCTGCATCTCTTGAAGAAAACGAAGCCGAGTTTATGCGTAGCCAGCGCAAGCTTCGTGCTGTTTCAAAAGACACTGGTCTGACCATCGCAGAACTAAAAGAAATCAACCGTCGCATTTCTATCGGGGAAACTCGAGCTCGTCGAGCTAAGAAAGAAATGGTTGAAGCCAACTTACGTTTGGTTATCTCTATCGCGAAAAAGTACACCAACCGTGGCTTGCAGTTCTTGGATCTTATCCAAGAAGGTAATATTGGCCTGATGAAAGCCGTTGATAAATTTGAATATCGTCGTGGTTATAAGTTCTCGACTTATGCTACTTGGTGGATTCGTCAGGCAATCACTCGCTCTATTGCCGATCAGGCTCGTACAATCCGTATTCCAGTACACATGATTGAAACGATTAACAAACTGAATCGTATCTCTCGTCAGATGCTTCAGGAAATGGGACGCGAAGCAACGCCAGAAGAGTTGGCTGCTCGCATGGACATGCCAGAAGATAAAATTCGTAAAGTTCTTAAGATTGCTAAAGAACCGATCTCAATGGAAACACCAATTGGTGATGATGAAGATTCTCACCTAGGTGACTTTATTGAAGACGATGGTGCTGAATCTCCTATTGATATCGCAACTATTGAAGGCTTACGTGAATCAACAACGATGGTACTTGCTGGTCTAACCGCTCGTGAAGCCAAAGTGTTACGTATGCGTTTCGGTATCGATATGAACACCGACCATACTCTTGAAGAGGTTGGTAAACAGTTCGATGTTACTCGTGAGCGTATTCGTCAAATCGAAGCCAAAGCACTACGCAAACTACGTCACCCTAGCCGTTCAGAGCACCTAAGAAGCTTCTTAGACGAATGATACGATTAGCTATAAAAAAACCGCTGCCATAAACAGCGGTTTTTTTATAACCAAAAAATGTTAAAAAAACCCATTAGAACAAGCATAAGCAACAAAACTGTCATACACTCTGATTAGAGTATGGATAAAGACAGTGAGGTTTGGCTTGCTACAAAACCATAATCAAAATAACTCAATTCTCTACCCTCCCTTGGCAGATGCAACATCTAGCCAGCTACTTTCTATAACATTACGATTCGTACCAACTGAAATCCCAGCTCCCCACAAAGCCACAAAGTACCATCTGTTTAGTTCGTTCATTCGCCCTTCAAAAGAAACTTCATGTTCATTGCAGGAGTAATACTCTATGGAAAAAATCTACGTTCTTGATACCAATGTGTTATTGCACGACCCGTTAGCAATTTATGCTTTTGCCGAACACAAGGTCGTTATCCCTATGACCGTCCTTGAAGAGTTAGATGTCATTAAAGACAGGAGAGACAAAGACGTGAGCCGCGAAGCTCGTGTAGCAATCAACACCATTGATAAGATCGTCGGCGATGCCACACCCCGGGAACTGCAAGCAGGCGTTCCAATCAGCACAGTTAGCAATGACACAGACTCCAAACGCTGTGAAGGCTCTTTAGCTATCTACCCGGACCAACAAATTACCCTCACTGACAACGTACCTTTTTTAAATGGCAATCACGACCACGCCAACGACAATCGCATCATCAATGTTGGACTAAGCCTACAGGCCACTCACCCACGATCTTCTGTTTGCCTTGTAACCAAAGACATCAACATGCGCATCAAAGCAAAAGGCTCTGGGCTAGAGCGCGTAGAAGACTATAGAAAAGACAAGGTTCTCGATGACCTCGACTTAATGAGCAAAGGCTATACCCAGTTCAACGGAAGTTTTTGGTCAACGATAGAAAGTGTAAAAACCGAAGCCCATGGCCGTCACACTGTACACGTCATTAACAAAAGCCATTTACCCAACATCTATTTAAATATGTTTGTGGTTGATGATGAAGATTTTATTGGATTTGTAGTCAATCTTGATCAAGAACACGTCTTTTTGCTTGATATCAACAAGCAACATCTGATGAATCAAAATTTCTGGGGCATACTACCACGCAATCTAGAGCAAGCTATGGCGTTTTATCTATTACGCCACGACAACTCCGACTTAATGGTAATGACAGGTCCAGCAGGCTCAGGCAAAACCCTATTGGCTTTAGCTTATGGACTGCAAGTCACTATGGAGGAAAAGCGCTTTAATAAGATCATCGTTGCTAGATCAACTCCACCAATGGCAGAAGATATTGGCTTCTTACCCGGCACAGAAGAAGAGAAGATGGCGCCTTGGCTAGCCGCATTTGATGATAACCTAGAAATATTGCACGGCGCCGACGAGCACTCTTTTAGCAGTATCGATTACGTAAAACAAAAGGCCAACATTCAGTTCAAATCGTTGAACTTCATGCGCGGCCGCTCCTTCAACAACGCTTTAATTATTATCGATGAAGCACAAGGCTTAACACAGTTTCAGCTCAAATCCATCGTAACGCGCGTAGGCAGCAATTCAAAAATCATCGTACTTGGCAACTTGGCACAAATCGATAACAAGTACATAACCCCACTGACATCCGGTTTAACCTATTTAGTCGAAAAAACAAAATCCTTTAAATACGCCAGTATTATGCACGTCAACGGCATAGAACGAAGCCGACTCGCTGAATTTGCTGAAGAGAACCTATAACAATAACAAACACCAACACGCAAAAAAGGGAGAAGAGCCCAAGCTCTTCTCCCTTTTTTATCAATATACAGATTCAGTTGATCTGAATGGATTAACTACTGAGCGACAGATTTCGCCAATTCAGTAATTTCATCCCATTTACCCGCACGAACCAAATCTGTTGGGACAATCCACGAACCACCCACACAAAGCACGTTAGGCAATGCTAAATACTCACGGAAGTTGTCAGCACCAATCCCGCCCGTTGGACAAAATTTAATTTGCGGTAATGGACCACCAAATGCTTTCAATGCTTTCACACCGCCATTCACTTCTGCTGGGAAAAATTTAAAACGGTCATATCCGTATTCCATTCCCAACAAAACATCAGAAATCGTTGCCACAGCAGGTAAGTATGGCACATCGTACTCTTTGCCTACCGCCAATAAATCCGCTGTCATTCCTGGACTAATGATAAATTGAGAGCCCGCTTCGATCGCTTGAATATATTGCTCACGTGAACACACCGTTCCCGCTCCAACAATGGCATCAGGCACTTCCTTACGAAGCGCAGTAATCGCTTCTAAGGCAGCAGGTGTACGCAAAGTAACTTCTAAAACAGGTACACCGCCAGCAACAAGTGCTTTACCAAGTGATACAGCCTGCGCAACATCATCAACAACAATTACAGGGACAACAGGCGTTGCTGTCATTACTTGCTCTGCAGTATAAGAAGTGGTCATATGACTTTCCTTTTTTAAGACTTCTTTGTTTAAGGACTAGTAGTCGTGCCAGTTACGGCCGTCTTTAATTGGCAACGCCATAGACGCTGCAGGACCCCACGAACCAGAAGCATATTCTTTTGGACGCTCACTCGTTTGATTCCAAGCAGACATAATTCCATCCACCCACTTCCAAGCCGCTTCTACTTCATCGTAGCGCATGAACAAAGTGGCATCATTGCGCATTACATCAAGCAATAGACGCTCATAAGCTTCCGGACTACGTTTATCGTTAAATGCTTCCGTCAAACTCAAGTTCAAATCAACTGGTTGAAGAACCATTCCTTCACTCACGCCAGGAACCTTATTCATCACAGTTAAAGAGATCTTCTCTTCTGGCTGAAGACGGATAATCAATTGGTTACGCTGAAGTTGACGGTTACTTTCATCACTAAAGATGCTGTGTGGAACCGCTTTATACTGAATAACAATCTCAGAATAACGCTGCCCCAGACGCTTCCCAGTTCTTAGGTAGAAAGGTACGCCAGCCCAGCGCCAGTTATCAATATCAGCGCGCAAAGCCACAAATGTCTCAGTTCTTGAATTAGGGTTACTCCCCTCTTCATCAAAGTAACCTTGAACATCTTTACCTTTGATCATACCTTTCGCATATTGGCCACGAACGGTTTTAGTGTAAGCATTTGCACCCGCAATTGGACGCAGCGCTTTCAGCACTTTGATTTTTTCATCTCGGACAGAGTCTGCGTCCATTCGACCAGGAGGCTCCATCGCCACCAAGCACAACAGCTGAATCAAATGGTTTTGCACCATGTCACGCATTGCACCGGCTTTATCGTAATAACCCCAGCGCCCTTCAACACCAACAGTTTCCGATACGGTAATCTGCACGTTATCAATGTGTGCACTGTCCCACAAAGGTTCGAAAAGTGTGTTACCAAAGCGAATCGCCAACAGATTTTGTACCGTTTCTTTGCCTAGGTAGTGATCGATACGGAACGCTTGTTGCTCGTTGAAATTCTTCATTACTTCATCGTTTATCGCACGAGAAGACGCAAGATCTCGACCAAGTGGCTTTTCTAAAACAACACGCATACGAGGCGCATTCAAACCATGAGTCGCTAATGACGAACAAATAGAGCCGAATAGGTCTGGAGAAGTGGCAAGGTAAAATACAACATCACGATCCTCACCACCAACTTGATGATCATTCAAGCGAGAGAAGTCAGACTCTTGCTGAGCATCAACAGAAACATAGCTTAAACGCTCTTTGAATCGGGGCCATGTTTTCTCATCACCAATACTTGCAGGTACGAACTCATCAAGCGCTGCTCGAATTTTAGTTTGGTACTCTTCTGTGCTTACTTCTCGTCTCGAAGCACCAATGATGCGGGTCGTCGGAGCAAGTAAACCATCCATATCCAAATGGAACAATGCTGGCAGCAATTTACGCATCGCAAGATCACCACCACCACCAAAAATTACAACATCACAGGCTTTTAAACTGGCCTTCATTCTTTATTCTCCAACTAATCTAGGCTTTCGACACAAGATGGGACGCATAACATGCACACCCCATCAGCCCTGGGTATTCAGACATAACAACAAAAGTCGGAATAGGGGAAACAAACTCTTCCATACGACCTTTGTCTTGCATCGCATCACGGAAATTACTTTTAAGAATCTCATTTAAATAACGAGGCACAATCCCACCGGCGATATAAACGCCACCGCGAGACTCAACCGACAACACTAGGTCTCCGATCACTCGTCCTAAAAACACAAAAAACTGATCTAAAGTGGCAGTCGCTATTGGGTCATTGCCAAGCTTTAGCGCGTCGCCAATCTCAGGGGCGGTTAAGCGTTTTTCAATCCCTTCTCGCAATGCCAGTGCTTCGTATATATTTTCAAGCCCCATACCGGACAAAACACGCTCAGCTGAAACCCGCTTATGGCGCGTCCGAAGAAATTTTAGAATGTCGTCTTCGATGTCATTGCAAGCTGATAAGTCAACATGACCACCCTCGCCAGGCAAAACAATATTAGGCCCATTGTCTTGAGGAACAACACAGGATATCCCTAAGCCAGTTCCAGCCCCAACCACCCAACAAGCCCCTTTAGGGTCGACTGTTGAACTTTCTCCAATGACTACCATATCTTCAGATGTAAGGATTTCTAAGCAATGTCCAACGGCATCAAAATCGTTTAATAAAGCAACTGGTTTATTATCACCAAAATAGGACTGCACTTCATCACGAGTAAATTTCCAAGGATTATTAGAAAACTGTATCACTGGCTGATTGATAGGGCCCGCAATCGCCAAAACAATGGCATCTATTTTATCCATAGAAATACTGCAATTTTCAATGTAGTCAGCTGCAGCATCAAAAAAATTATCGTAATTTTTACAAGGAAGCACTCTAACTTCTAGAGGCTCATATTGATGGATAGGAACCAAAGCAAAACGCGCATTAGTGCCACCAAGATCGGCGATTAAAGCATGGGACATAGACGAACCCTATTTAATTTTTTTGAAATTTTACAACAAAATTGAGGTGAAAAATACCGCAGCCTTGAAAAAATAAGCCTCATAATGTAATAAAATTACAAAATCATCTCAGCCTATTTAAAAACTTAAAGACTTTCGTTGGCACCAATCTTTTACGGTTATTTTTATAATCATAGAGGCGCTCATCTGCCACTTTCAGCAAATGCTTATAGTTACTAGGCGAATCAGACATGACGCTGGCACCACCGTAACTAATAGTAATCGGTACAAGGTTAGATTTATACCTTAATGGATTAGATTGCAGATATTCTTGGATAGATTCCGCTACTAAAATGGCTTGCTCATAGTTTTTACCTGGCATAACGAAAACAAATTCATCACCAGCGAACCGAAAGGCCAAGCCTTGTTTGTGAACGTATTTGAGCAATCGCTTCGCTATATACTCCAATACTTCGTCACCACAATTATGACCTAGTGTGTCATTGATAGACTTAAATGCATCACAATCAATAAATACAACGGTTAGGTCGCGCTCCTGCATTTTAGATCGAGCAAACTCTCGGTCCAACATCAGCTCCAACTGTCGACGATTAAGCAAGCCAGTCAAAGGGTCGCGCGTTGCCAAGTATTCTAGCTTCTCTCTTGCCGTCACGTTACTCAAACAAATAGAAATTTTTATCGCTAATTGATCCAGTAGGAAGGTGTCTTTTGTCGCGGCATCATAACGCGTACTGTCGGAGTCCGCCTGACAAAATAAGCCAACTAGCTCACCGTCAATTGTTAAAGGAGAAATAGCGACCGAAGAAATAATGTCGCGATAAACCGCGGGGATAATTTCCCAACACTGACTTAAATTAGTGTTCACCAAAACCGTTTTATTACTGGATTTGATGATATCTATCATAGAGCGGCGTCTTGTAAAAAGTACCCGATCACGCAGATCTGGCATTTTTTCTAGACTTTCTATTAAATGAGATAAAGGAGCTTCGTTTATTAGGTTTACCCAAACATAGGGAACACTGAACTGCTTCTGTACTTCTTTAGTTAATGTAGAAACGAACTGATCACAACGACCAATCGAAAGAATGCAGCGCTCTATCTCAAAAAATTTACGAGCGATCTCTTCATTGCGTCTAACATTGTCGATCAGTTCGTTAATATCATGCATTCATTATGCCTCACCGCACTGGTGTGTAAGCGGCTCATTTTTCTTAATAGAAGCGCCAAATCCTGAAAAATAATTGATCTATAATGCATTATAGTACGATGCTTACACACTTTGGGCTATACGTTGAACAAAAATTGATAGCCTGACATACAAAAAATAACAATTAAAATACTCTTACTCTCCATACCATTCAAAATGATGGAGTCTGAAGAACTGCAACCAGTTTAGAAAGAGCACGTTCAATTAATTACCTGTTTTCTTTAAGAAAAACCATTTTGTGCCGATAGCGTTATCGAAGATAATTTAATAGGCACATTAATGAATATAAGAGAAATTGTTGAGACACAGGTAACCCAAAGCAGTAAAGCGGGCAATCCGGTTTCTGGCAATGCGCATTTTGCTTTATTAATGAGCCTATTCAATCAACCAGGGCCATCTGTCATAGACACACCTGATGAACTAAGCTTTCATCAGCCACACGCCATTACACGACCAATGCAATTTTCACACAGCATTGGAGAAAATCCGATTGCAAATATCGCCTTACTAAAAGCGTTAAGCTTCGAGCCTTTAGCGCCAGGTCCAGCGTATCAATACGATGCTGTTGAAAGCCTAGAACAGCAAATCAACACTCGCATCTGAATATTTTCTACTAAGACTTTCCTCCAATAGAAACAGAGCATCTCGTAAACAAAGTACTCCACTGCTTAGCATGCAACTGAGACGCCTGCTGATAACGCTGCCATACACCATCAGACTCCGACAAAGAAAATTGATGAGAAAAATCACTCATACCACGACTCAATGGCTCACTGATCTCAAACAAACGGTTCATTAGTGGCAAGACCTGATAAGCTCCACGATTGATCCGCCCCATATAAGGCTGGATAACCTCTACATAATGCGCCTGAAATTGTTGCTTAAGGTACGTTATTGGAGCACCACAAATATCGCCATCCAATGCACTTACTTTGTTGGCAACAAGGTTCAAATAACTGGCAATACGAGCTAGGGAATACAACAATCGTCCAGCGTATTCGCTGTCCATTAATACTTTTAAATCACCTTCAAAAACATTCGCGTCTATCAGTGGCAAATCGGCAAGATTTTCGCCAATATCAAGCAGTCGATTTAAAGCATCTAATAATGCTTGCTGCTCGGCCGTCGAATAATTTAATGGAAGATAGCCATTGGATAAGCCAAAAAAAGCCTCACTCTCTGCACCGTTAAAAAGCGCATTACCAAACGCCTTGGGTAACTCAAGACGTTTTTTTTGTGCTATTTGATTCAGCTCTTTAGACAAGGACTCATTATTAATATCACACGACTCAATGGCACGAATAATGTCCAACTCATATAAAAAGCGCTGACTGTCGGGCATAACTTTACCGAGAATACTGTTCTTTCTTCCTGCAACAATGCCCACATCACACTGTTGCAAAGACAAAAAATCCAATAAACCAATATCAAATTGGGTCAAACTTTGTTGACGATCACGAGAGGCAGGTAAACTAATTGGCATAGCCATTGCTGGAGAAGATAGCGAGACAAATTGCGAACGATTTAAATCCGTTACATATTCAGACAAAACATCTTCTGCTTTAAAACGCGTGTCACAACCCGCTACTCCAGCGAGTATAATGCCGCCTAATAGAATCACTGAAAGAAAAGGTTTTTTTAACATGAACAAGCTACTTATCCAAAAACGAGAAGAAATTTCAGAAACACGCGTCGCAAAGATGGTCTTTCCCGCTACAACCAACCATTATGACACGCTATTCGGCGGCATTGCTTTGCAGTGGATGGACGAAGTTGCCTACATCGCCGCAACTCGCTTTGCCAGAAAAACCATGGTGACCATATCAACAGAGCAAGTCGATTTCAAACAACCTATACCTTCGGGTATTTTAGTCGAATTAATTGCTCGTGTGGTTCATGTTGGCAGAACATCATTGAAAGTAGAAGTGTCGATTTATCTAGAACAGTTGGATAGTGATAAACGCACAAAAGCAGTAACCGGACACTTCAACTTCGTCGCAGTGGATATCAATAAGAAACCTACCCCGATCTTTGATGAAGAAACGAATATTTAAGAAGAGATTGTAATGAGTAGCACTTCGCATTAAGTACTACTCATCACTCGAAATCACTGAGCGTGACGCTTAGCTATTTCTGCAGCCAATTCATCAAAGCTTTTTTCAGCTTCTAATTTTTGAAATAAAGCGGCTTCATTTTTCATAGAAGTACGCAAAATATCTTGCGCTACTTTTCCTGCTTGATCCGGATCTAGACCTACCAAAACAACCAAACCACCGCTAGGCGTAGGCATCTGACGAACCACCTTTGAACCAATCAGCTTTTGCTCAGTTACTTGCTTTGTTACCACACTATTTACACGGTCAACGGTTTCAGCATCGCCAGCGCCCGTTGTCTCGACATACTGCTTAACCATATTTTGCAAATCAACACTAAGCACTTGTGCCAACTCAACACGCGCCGCCGTCGAAGCCATTTGCTTCATGTAATTAGGTCCAGCCGCTGATTTTTCGCTATACCCTACGGCAGACAAAGCTACACCTTCAACAGGAGCACCACACACCCAATCAGGAGCTGGCTGGTTTGAGCCATCCGCAAAAACACAATCAGGAACAGCAGCAACTGGCGTATTCACCACATCTTTACTACAAGCAGCCAAAAGCATACTAGCAGCCAATAAACCTACAACTTTCATCGTCATGACTTTTTCCTTTATCTAAGATTCTGAATTACTAAGAGATAAATAGTGGCAAAATATAACTTAAACATTAAAAACATGATTGTTATTTTAGTCCATTCAGACTATTAAAAACAAAAAAAGGCGCTATAAATAGCGCCCTTTTACATCAATTTACACTAGTAATTACTCAGTGTAAGCTGCTTTTTCTTCTTCAGTTACATCTTTCATAGAAAGCTTGATACGACCACGAGCATCAACATCTAGTACTTTAACGATCACTTCTTGGCCTTCTGAAAGGAAGTCGGTTACCGCACGAATACGCTCTTCAGCGATTTGAGAGATGTGAACCAAACCGTCTTTACCCGGCAAGATATTTACGAATGCACCAAACTCAGCTAGGCGAACAACTTTACCTTTGTAAAGTTTATCCACTTCTGCTTCTGCAGTGATTTCATGAATCTTAAGCAAGGCTGCATCAGAAGCCGCTTTGTCTGCAGCGTAGATACGAACAGTACCATCGTCATCTAGATCGATAGAAGCGCCCGTCTGCTCAGTAATAGAACGGATTGTTGCGCCGCCTTTACCGATAACATCACGGATTTTTTCAGGATCAATTTTGATCGTTGCCATAGAAGGCGCATTTGGAGAAACTTCTGGACGAGCGTAACCAATAACTTTCGCCATTTCACGAAGGATATGCGTACGAGCTTCAAGCGCTTGGCTCAAGGCGATGTCCATAATTTCTTCGTTGATACCTTCGATTTTGATGTCCATTTGAAGCGCAGTGATACCTTCTGCTGTACCCGCTACTTTAAAGTCCATATCGCCAAGATGATCTTCATCACCCAAGATATCAGTCAATACAGCAAAGCCGTCGTCTTCTTTGATAAGACCCATTGCGATACCCGCAACTGGTGCTTTCAGAGGAACACCCGCATCCATCATAGACAAAGACGCACCACAAACAGACGCCATAGAGCTTGAACCGTTAGATTCAGTGATCTCTGACACGATACGAATTGTGTATGGAAATTCATCTTCAGAAGGCAATACCGCTTGAACACCACGACGAGCTAGACGACCGTGACCAATTTCACGACGACCAACACCACCCATACGACCACACTCACCTACAGAGTAAGGAGGGAAGTTATAATGAAGCATGAAGCTGTCTTTGCTTTCGCCCGTCAAACCATCAGTCATTTGTGAGTCACGGCTCGTACCTAGAGTACAAGTTGCAATCGCCTGAGTCTCACCACGTGTAAACAAAGCAGAACCATGAGTTTTGCTTAGCAAACCCACTTCTACGTCAATTGGACGAACAGTTTTGTTGTCACGACCATCAATACGAGGTTTGCCATCGATAACACGACGACGAACGATGCGTTTTTCAAGTTTGGAGAAAGCACCTGTAACATCTGCTTCAGAGAACTCGCCTTCTTCAGTAACAAGCGCCGCAACAGCAGCATTACGAACAACACCTAGTTGAGCGTAACGAGCCATTTTTTCACTGATGCCGTATGCTTCTTCGATTTGAGCTGCGTAACCAGACTGAAGTGCATCAGTCAAAGAAACGTTTGCTGTATCAGCAACCCAATCCCAGCGAGGCTTAGCGCACTCAGCTGCGAATTCAGTAATAGCAGAGATAGCTGATTGCATTTCTTTATGAGCATAAAGAACAGCACCTAGCATTTCGTCTTCTGTAAGCTCTTGCGCTTCAGACTCAACCATCAATACTGCGTCTTTCGTACCCGCTACAACCATGTCTAGCAAAGAACCATCTAGATCAGAATAGCTTGGGTTAAGAACGTAACCAGACTCGTCGTTAAAACCAACACGAGCTGCACCGATAGGACCATTGAATGGGATACCAGAAATAGTCAATGCTGCAGATGTTGCTAACATAGCCGCAATATCAGCGTCTAAATTAGTGTTAGTAGACATTACTGTACAAACAACCTGAACTTCGTTCATGAATCCCTTAGGAAACAATGGACGAATTGGACGGTCGATCAAACGAGAAGTTAACGTTTCTTTTTCAGAAGGACGGCCTTCACGTTTTAGGAAACCACCTGGAATTTTACCAACAGCGTAAGCACGCTCTTGATAATGAACAGATAATGGGAAGAAGTCTTGACCAGGTTTCGCTGATTTAGCACCCACAACAGTAGCAAGTACTTGTGCATCACCAATTGTACAAAGAACAGCACCTGTTGCTTGACGAGCAATGCGGCCTGTTTCTAGCGTTACGGTATCGTTACCGAACTGAAAAGTTTTAGTAGTAATACTCACACGTATTCCTTTTATTAAAAAAAATTCTTCTCCCAAAGACCTCTTTTTAAGCCAGTACTCATATGGACTCTTTTTACTTTTTCATCAAAGAAAAGAAAAGTGCATATGAAGTACAGGCTGTCCCTTGGGAGACCAATAAAAAAAGGGCCATAATCACTTATGGCCCTTTCTCAGTCTTAGCGACGCAGACCTAGTTTTTTGATCAAACTAGTGTAGCGAGTTGCATCTTTACGCTTAAGGTAATCCAACAACTTACGACGCTGGTTTACCATACGGATTAGACCGCGACGAGAATGATGGTCGTGGATATGAGCTTTAAAGTGACCTTGAAGACCTTCAATGTTCTTAGTCAACAATGCTACTTGAACTTCAGGAGAACCAGTGTCACCTTCCGCTACTTGAAACTCTTTTACCAACGCTGCTTTTGATTCTGCAGACAATGCCATAATCTTAATCTCCAAATTAATATGCTATTAAAAGTAAAGGATAGCCGAGCATATTTTCAGTCATCCTAAGCTGACAAGTTTAACACTCTTTTTAGCAGAACTCACTGCTATTTATAAAGAGAACTCGCTAGTATTTACCAATCGATAAGGTCGAATAAACGCACCTTTAATTTGCCCGAGCCCCAAGAAACGCTGCGCTCCCTGATCGTACATTCTCACCACGGTTTCATGCTCTAATGAAACAGGGCTCGGAATGGTTCGACCAAACATCATATCCTTTGTATCTGTCTCAGGTAAATCTACCTTAGCGAAATGCTCCACCGCGGTATCCATAGAGATCAAATGAGAATCTAATGCCTCATAACCCTGCTCAGCAATGGCTTCAAACTCTTCTAACGTCATCATATTCTCCGGTAAGTATCCTGCCGTCGAAATTCGATGTAATGAGTGAAGATGCGCACCACAACCTAACGCCTCACCAATATCCTCACCAATGGTTCGAATATAAGTACCTTTAGAACACTGAATATCAAGCGTCAGTGTATCTTCCGTTCTTGAAACAAGGGTTAGATTTGAAATAGTCACGCTACGGCGCTTCCTTTCTATAACGATGCCCTGACGAGCATATTCATACAAAGGTTTACCTTCGTGTTTTAACGCAGAATACATGGGAGGAATTTGCTCAATGTCACCACGAAATCCGTCTAGAATGCCTTCTAGACACTCATCTGAAAGTGCTGGAATTAAGTCTTCAGTTAAGACCTCACCTTCACGATCACCGGTTGTGGTTCTTTTTCCCAACTGGATGCAGGTTAAATAGCGCTTATTTGCATCTAACAAATATTGAGAAAATTTCGTTGCTTCTCCGAGACACAATGGCAACATTCCTGTTGCCAAAGGGTCAAGCGCCCCAGTATGCCCAGCTTTTGCTGCCTGATAAAGGCGACGGACACGCTGCAACGCTTGGTTCGAACTCAAACCTATCGGCTTGTTCAGTAGAACGATACCGTCCACTGAACGCCATTTTGCTTTAACCATACGAAATTATTACTCGTCTTCGTTACCGTTTTTTGTCTCATCATCACGAATTGCTTCATCAATCAGAGCGGACATGCGTGAACCATTTACAACACTCTGGTCATAATGAAAACGCAAATGCGGCATAACACGAAGTTTTACTTCTTGTGCTAAACGACGACGCAAGAACCCTTTTGCACTATCAAGTGCAGCCTGGTTCTCAGCCAATACTTCTGGCTGGTCATCTTTACCCAATACGGTGTAATAAATATCCGCATAGCCTAAATCTTTTGCTACACGCACTTCGTTGACAGTAACTAATCCTAAACGCGGATCTTTTACTTCAAACTGGATCAAGGACGCCAGCTCCTTTTGGAGCTGGTCACCAATCCGACTAGTACGACTAAATTCGCCTGCCATGATCTTGCCCTATTAAAGCGTACGCGCTACTTCGACGGTTTCAAAAACCTCGATCTTATCGCCTACTTTCACATCGTTGTAGTTCTTCACGCCGATACCACATTCCATACCACGGCTAACGTCATTAACCGCATCTTTGAAACGACGAAGAGACTCAAGTTCACCTTCGTAAATAACAACATCATCACGCAATACACGAATTTGCTTGTTACGGTAAACCGTACCTTCGATAACCATACAGCCGGCAATCAAACCAAACTTAGGTGAACGGAACACATCACGTACTTCTGCAGTACCTTTGATATCCTCACGAAGATCTGGAGACAACATGCCAGACAATGCAGATTTAACATCATCGATAATGTTGTAGATAATACTGTAGTAACGAAGATCGATGCTTTCACGCTCAATAAACTGCTTAGCAGAGTTGTCGGCACGCACATTGAAACCAAAAATCACGGCATCAGAAGCCAAAGCCAAAGTCGCATCCGTTTCAGTGATACCACCAACGCCGCTAGAGACGACATTCACTTTTACTTCGTCAGTGTTCAGATCAGTCAAAGACTTGATCAATGCTTCAAGAGAGCCACGAACGTCTGCCTTAAGAACCACATTCAATGTACGAACTTCGTCTTTGCCCATTTCAGAGAATAAATTCTCCAATTTAGCAGAATGTTGACGAGCAAAGCGCACTTCGCGGTACTTACCTTGGCGGAAGTTTGCTACTTCACGGGCTTTACGCTCATCAGCAACAACGATGAATTCTTCTCCCGCTTCAGGCGTTCCATCAAGACCAAGAATCTCAACAGGAATAGAAGGACCAGCAGAGTTAATTGCCTTACCTGTTTCATCTAACAAAGCACGTACACGACCCATTTGCAGACCGGCCAACACAATGTCACCTTTTTTCAAGGTACCATTTTGAACAAGCAAGGTTGCAACCGAACCGCGACCACGATCAAGACGAGCCTCAACCACAACACCTTTACCAGGAGCACTAGGCACAGCGGTAAGCTCAAGCACTTCTGATTGCAAAAGAATCGCTTCTAGTAGCTCTTCGATACCTTCACCAGATTTGGCAGAAACACCAACAAACTGAACGTCACCGCCCCATTCTTCCGGCACAACTTCTTGTGCAACTAGTTCGTTTTTAACACGATCTATATCTGCACCTTCTTTATCAATCTTGGTGATGGC
The DNA here is from genome assembly GCF_057180105.1 of Marinomonas sp. ATLA20. NCBI lineage: Bacteria > Pseudomonadati > Pseudomonadota > Gammaproteobacteria > Oceanospirillales > Oceanospirillaceae > Marinomonas > Marinomonas sp. ATLA20. The sequence goes on along the minus strand of NZ_JBXUKU010000002.1, from coordinate 383,562 downwards.
AACAACCATTGGAACATTACCAGCACGTGCGTGCTGAATCGCTTCAATTGTTTGCGGCATCACACCGTCATCAGCAGCACAAACTAGGATAACGATATCCGTAGCTTTAGCACCACGAGCACGCATAGACGTAAACGCGGCGTGTCCAGGCGTATCCAAGAAACTAACCATGCCATGAGGTGTTTCAACATGATAAGCACCAATGTGCTGAGTGATACCACCTGACTCGCCCGCGGCAACACGAGTAGTACGAATGTAATCAAGTAATGATGTTTTACCATGGTCAACGTGACCCATTACAGTGACTACAGGTGCGCGTTTAATCGATTCACCTTCGTAGTCAATGGCTTCGATCATGTCATTCTCGACTGCATTCTCGTCGATAAACTTAACAGTATGACCCATTTCTTCAACAACTAAGGTTGCTGTATCACGATCAATTGTTTGGTTAATAGTCGCCATCGCGCCCATTTTAAACATGATTTTTATAACTTCAGCGCCTTTCACAGCCATTCTTTCAGCAAGGTCAGCAACCGTGATGCTTTCTGGCAATGCCACTTCGTGGATCATTTTCGCCGTCGGTTTTTGGAAACCATGCTCTTGTTTAGATGGCTTCTTATTCTTACGACCTAATTTACCACGACGAGTAAATTCATCTTCGTCATTCACATTGACACGTGAAGTACGCTTATTGTCTGGATTCACGCGACCACGAGGTTTGTCTTTATCTTTGTCATTATCGTGTCTAACTGGGCCTTTTTTGCCCTTAGGAGCAACAGTAGGCTTTTTACTATCCATTGCTGGTTGAGACACTTTTTTCGCTGCTTTAGGCTGCTTCGGTGATTCCACGGGTTCTGCCGCTCCTGTATCGGAAACATTCTGCTCCGTATCATTGACCGCGCCAGCATCCGCTACGACGGTTTTCACCGCTGCTTCTTGACGCGCTTTTTCTTCGGCTTCAGCCTTCGCTTTGGCCGCCTTCTCTTCTTCTTGCTTACGCTCTAACTCAAGACGCGCTTTCTCTTCTGCTAAACGCTCTTGCTCTTCTGCAAGACGTTTTGCCAACTCTTCCTGCTTCTGAGCTTCTTCATCTACATCATCACGCTTAACATAGGTGCGCTTTTTCTTAACAGCAACATTGACAGCTTTTCCGCCATCACCACGAGACAAGGTACTTGTTGTCTTGCGCTGCAAAGTAATTCGCTGGCTATTCTCGCCCTCTTCACCATGTTGACGCTTTAAATAATTCAATAGCGTTTGCTTTTCAACTTCAGAGACTTCTTGGCTTGCACTCGTTTGAGGTAGGCCAGCGTCTTTCATCTGAGCTAGTAGCTTATCGACTGGTGTATTTACCAGCTCGGATAGTATCTTTACGGTTTGAACTGTCATTAAGTTCCCCCTTATGTACTCAGATTTTATTCAGATTCAGTAAACCAAGGTGCGCGAGCAGTCAGAATAAGACGACCTGCACGCTCTTCAGTCATACCTTCAACGTCAAGCAATTCATCAACCGATTGTTCAGCCAAGTCTTCCATAGTGATAACACCCATAGAAGCAAGAACCAAAGCAAGGTGATTATCCATTCCATCCATCGCCAATAAGTCGGCAGCAGGTTTGGCACCATCTAATTGCTCTTCAGCCTGGAGCGCTTGATTCAGCAAGGCCTCTTTTGCACGTGAACGTAGCTCGTTTACTAAATCTTCATCAAATCCATCGATGTCTAACATTTCTTCCATTGGGATATAAGCGACTTCTTCTAAAGAAGTGAATCCCTCATCAACCATCTGGATCGCCAAATCATCATCGATATCTAATCCAGTAACGAAGATATCAATCAGCTTTTGCGATTCTTCTTGCTGTTTAGCTTCTGCATCTTCGCTGGTCATTACATTCAAAGACCAACCAGTCAAAGTAGACGCCAAACGAACGTTTTGACCATTTCGGCCAATAGCTTGCGCTAAATTATCACTCTTAACAGCCACATCCATAGAATGTGCGTCTTCATCAATAACAATCGAATCCACTTCTGCTGGCGCCATTGCATTGATTACTAACTGAGCAGGATTATCATCCCAAAGTACGATATCAACACGCTCACCATTCATTTCATTTGAAACTGCTTGAACTCGTGCTCCACGCATTCCAACACAAGCACCAATTGGATCAATACGGCGATCGTTTGTTTTTACGGCAATTTTTGCACGTAAACCTGGATCACGAGCAGCACCACGAATTTCAATAACTTCTTCAGAAATCTCTGGCACTTCAAGACGGAATAGCTCAATCATGAATGCTGGATCATTACGGGAAAGAATCAACTGAGCGCCACGGCTGTCATCGCGAATTTCAAGCAACAAAGCACGAATGCGATCATTCATTCTGAAGCTTTCACGGGCAATCAATTGATCTTTTGGCAATGACGCTTCCGCATTTTCGCCAAGATCAATGATCAAGCTATCACGAGTCACTTTTTTAACTTGACCATGAACCAGCCTGCCGACTTTCTCAGAATACAAAGCGACCATTTTAGCACGCTCAGCTTCGCGTACTTTTTGTACGATAACTTGTTTTGCTGTTTGAGCAGCAATACGGCCGAAAACTTCAGACTCAACTTCTTCTTCGTAAATCTCGCCGATAGGCACGCCAAGATTTTGTTCTTCAGAATCATCAATTGTTAACTCAAATGCTGGAGCAGAATAATCTTCATCTGCAACAATATGCCATTGACGGTAAGTTTTATAATCACCTGTACGCTGATCAATAGAGACACGAATTAATGCATCTTCTTCAAAACGGCGTTTGGCAGCACTAGCTAAAGCAATCTCAACGGCTTCGAAAATAACTTGTTTCGGAACATCTTTCTCGTTGGAAACGGCTTCTACTACCAAAAGAATTTCTTTGCTCATCCTTTTAGCCTCTCTTCAAGGTTAATTTTTAAAATTGTGGAACAACATTTGCCTTATCGATCAAATCAATAGGCAATAAGTATTCTTCTTGATCTACGCGAATAACAATATCTTCGCTTTCGATCCCCATTAGTTGCCCTTTAAATTTGCGACGCCCATCGAAAGGCACACGTAAACGCAAAGAAACAATAGAACCGATATAAGCCTGATACTGAGCCAAACTGAATAAAGGCCGATCTAAACCTGGTGACGATACTTCTAGGTTGTACTCCCCTGTAATTGGGTCCTCAACATCTAGAATAGAACTAGCTTGACGGCTAACACGGGCGCAATCTTCTACATCAATCCCTTTTTCATCATCCGTTTCAATGTAAATACGAAGCACAGAATCCTTACCTAAAGATAAGTATTCCATACCCCAAAACTCAAACCCTAAACCCTCAACGACTGGTCGAATAAGTTCTTCTAAAATCGTATATTTTGCTGACAATCGTTTTCTCCGAAAACCAATTTTGTAAAACGCAGAAACAAAAAACGGGCTCTAGGCCCATTTCCATTTATTAACAGTCACAGTACAGATAACAAAAAACCCCATATAGGGGTTCTCAGCACTCTGCTCAAATAAAACTGAGAGAGCATCCTTCCTAAGGAAGGTCGTCAATCCTGACACTAAACACTAAGAACAAACTGGTGCGGATACCTAAACTAGGAAAACCATGAGAAGAATATCTTAAAAAAGAGACTCAAATCTCGACAAACCAGATTGCCCTGCATCAATATCTCGACATCATACACAAAACACGACATCAATTCAAGATTGGTGCGGATGGGGGGACTCGAACCCCCACGAGCATAGCTCACCACCCCCTCAAGGTGGCGCGTCTACCAATTCCGCCACATCCGCAAGTTCACTTAATCATTAACACAAACACTTTATAACAAATACAACCAAATATTATTCAGTTACAGGTAGATCAGATGATGTCTTCTTCTTATCACCCAATTCTGGCAAACCTACCGTTTCATCAACCTGAGGAGCTGAAGGAATAAAATCAAGCGCACCTGAAACACTTTTCGCTTGTTCGCTGGCAAAATAAGCCAATCCGAAACTAGTCAAAAAGAATACCAAAGCAAATACAGCAGTCATTTTTCCGAAGAAACTACCACCACCTTGACTACCAAATACCGTCTGGGACGCACCACCACCAAAAGAGGCGCCAGCGTCCGCACCTTTGCCTTGCTGCAACAAAACCAACGCGATAATCAGAACCGCCGCCAGTACATGCAAAACTAAAATTAGTGCTTCCATTAATTAACCTGCTGTTTTTACAATCGCGATAAATTCTTCTGCATCAAGAGATGCACCACCAACAAGAGCACCATCTACATCAGGCATTTGAAACAAAGCCGAGCTGGTTGATGCTTTAACACTTCCACCATACAAAATCTGTACCTTTTGAGAAACAGACTCCGATGTTTTGGCCAAAAAGGCCCGAATAGCTTTATGAACGTCTTGCGCCTGCTCTGCACTTGCAGACAAACCAGTTCCTATTGCCCATACTGGCTCATAAGCAATAACCATATGCTCAAATGAGTCAATACCGACAACATCAATAACAGCCTGAAGTTGCTGCTCGCAGACTTCTAGGGTTTTGTTTGACTCACGTTCAGCCAATGTTTCACCGATACACAACATGGGAGTCAGACCAAATTCCAAAACCGCTTTTACTTTAGAAGCGACAAGCTCATTTGTTTCGCCATAGAGAGAACGTCTCTCTGAATGACCAAGCAATACATACTTAACCCCAAAGTCACCTAACATCGAAGTGGAGACCTCTCCTGTATAAGCGCCTTTCACTTCTTGACTCACATTCTGCGCAGCTAAAACGATACTGCTGTCAGATGTTAAATCGTTAACTTGTGACAAATAGGGAAAAGATGGAGCAACAACCACTTCAGAGTTAGAATTATCCATCTCAAGCAGGCCGTTAATCAGTGAAACAATAGACTCTTTAGAGCCATTCATTTTCCAGTTACCAGCTACTATTTTCTGACGAATCATATTCTAACCCCTAAATTCGAGGCGCCCATTCTATGGAATGGGCGCTATGGTTTCAAGTATTTATTATCAATCAACACATAAAATTCGTTTTATGCATCCGTTTTAGAAGAAACAACAGAGTTAACCTCTTCAACCAAATATTCAACAAGCTCATCTACGGTATCACTATCTCGACCTTCAACCATTACCCTAATCAAAGGTTCTGTACCGGACGCTCGAAGCAAAACCCTGCCAAGGCCGTTCAAACGCTCATTTGCGATAGCAATCGCTTTTTGCAAAGCTGGCTCTTCATTTGGAACAAAACGCTTAGCAACACGGATATTTTTTAGTTTTTGCGGAAACTTCACCAAGCCAACTAAAAGCTCATCAAGAGCCTTACCTTCTTCAACCATAGCCCGCAATACTTGAAGTGCCGCAATAATACCGTCACCTGTGGTAGTAATTGAGCGACAAACAATATGCCCTGATGGCTCGCCACCCAACACCCAACCATGCTGCATAAGTTTTTCGTTCACATAACGATCTCCGACCGCGGCACGACTAAAGCCAATCCCCGTTTCTGAGAAAGCTAACTCCAAGCCAAAGTTACTCATCAAAGTACCAACAACACCACCACTAAAACGCCCAGTGCGCATCAGATGATTAGCAATAATATACAGAATATCATCACCATCACGCACCACACCGTGACGATCAACCAGTATTAATCGATCCCCATCACCATCTAGAGCAATACCAAGATCAGCTTCTTCGGCCAAAACATTCTTACATAACAATTCAGGCTTAGTCGCACCGCTAAACTCATTGATATTCAAACCATCAGGGTTAGCACCAATAGAAATAACTTCTGCCCCCAGCTCGGAAAAAACTCTAGGAGCAACGTGATAAGTCGCACCGTCAGCACAGTCTACAACGATTTTCAGGCCGCTTAACTGCAAACCAATAGGGAATGTACCTTTACAATATTCTATGTAGCGCCCAGCTGCATCATCAATACGCTTAGCACGACCAATAAGACTAGACTCAACAACCACCATCGGCTGCTCTAGAAAATACTCAATTCGCTCTTCTATCTCATCAGAAATTTTACCACCCTCTGCAGAGAAGAATTTAATCCCATTATCTGTATAAGGATTATGAGACGCACTGATAACAATGCCCGCACTCGCCCGAAAAGTTCGAGTAAGATACGCGATTGCAGGTGTTGGCATAGGACCAACCAAACGCACGTCAGCACCCGCAGCAACAATGCCAGACTCAAGGGCAGACTCAAACATATAACCAGAAATACGAGTATCCTTGCCTATCAGGATTTTTTTATCGTTTTCTTTAAAAACTTGACCAGCAGCCCAACCAAGCTTCAGCATAAACTCTGGCGTAATTGGCGTCGTACCGACTTTTCCACGAATTCCATCTGTACCAAAATATTTACGCATTAAATCTCTCTCTCTCAATACGAGACATCAACGCCAGCATTTCAACATGCGGCTTAACATCATGAACTCTAAAAATACGAGCACCTTTTGAATAAGCAGAAGCATTTGCTCCCATAGTGCCATACAAACGCTCTTCAACTGGTAAACCCAAAGCTTCTCCTATCATAGTCTTTCTCGAAAGACCGATAAGAACGTCAAAACCCATACCGGTAAATATCTCAGTATGCTTAAGCAATGACAAATTATGAGCCAGCGTTTTTCCAAATCCGATACCAGGATCCAAAATAAGGCGAGATCGAGGAATACCCACCAACTCACACTCTTCAACCCTAGACATCAAGTAACTAACCACATCATCCACCACCGACACATAATCCGGTCGATCCTGCATCGTCTGTGGCATACCTTTCATATGCATCAGGCAAATAGGCAACTCAGCTTCAGCCGCCGCCTGCAAAGCGCCTTCACGTTCAAGTGCCCTAACATCATTTATCAACCCCATACCCAAATGAGCTGCACCCCGAATCACCTCTTTCGTACTAGTATCTACAGACACAACGGTGTCGAAGCGTTTTTTTATGGCCTCAACAATAGGCAAAACACGATCCAACTCCTGCTGAGTAGAAACAGGGGCAGCACCAGGACGAGTTGACTCTCCGCCAACATCAATAATACTAGCACCTTCCTGAATCATCCTTTCAGACTGGCGCAAAGCAGAATCCAAGGAATTAAAAGCACCACCATCAGAAAAAGAATCCGGCGTAACATTTAGTATCCCCATAACATGAGGAAGGGACAAGTCTAGCGACTTGTCCCCAAAAGGTATTAACGACATTAAAAAACCATATCAGTAGTTAATAATTTGAGATTATTCACCTGTTGGCTTAGGTGAAGCCTGACCCGAATTAGAATCGAGATCCTCTGACTCACTCTCATTTTCAGAAGCCCCCACCCCAGATGGAGCATCAACCTCGTCACTTACCTTGCCCACATCATCGCCTTTAGAACCAGGATCAGACCAACCCTCAGGCGCAGAAGGCTTTTTGCCATCCATAATCTCTTTGATTTGCTTAGAGTCAATCGTTTCATATTGCATCAAGGCTTCCGACATCACATCAAGCTTAGAGCGATTTTCCTCTAGAATCTGTGTGGCTTTAGCATAACAGCGACTAATAATATCCTGAACTTCGGCATCAATAATTTTACCCGTCTCAGGAGAGAAATAATTTGCCTTGCTGCCTGTTGGCCCAGAGATATAACCACCAGAATTGTCATCTTCTTCGTAAGCAAATGGACCTAGCTTTTCAGACAACCCCCATTTAGTAACCATGTTACGAGCAATACTGGTCGCACGCTCAATATCATTGGAAGCACCAGTGGAAACACCATCAAAACCATGAATCATCTCTTCAGCGATACGACCGCCGTACAAACTACATACCTGGCTTTCAAGGCCACGCTTACTAACACTGTATTTATCTTCTTCAGGTAAATACATGGTGACACCAAGCGCACGGCCACGAGGAATAATAGACACTTTATATACTGGATCATGCTCTGGCATCAAATAGCCGATAATAGTATGACCTGCCTCGTGGTATGCAGTATTGAGCTTTTCTTTATCACTCATCACCATGGTTTTGCGCTCAGCGCCCATGAGAATCTTGTCTTTTGCAAGTTCAAGCTGCTCCATGTTAACCAAACGACGATTAGAGCGAGCTGCAAACAGCGCTGCTTCATTTACCAAGTTCGCCAAATCAGCACCAGAAAAACCTGGCGTACCGCGAGCAATATTTTTTGGTTCAACATCATCATCGCAAGGCACTTTACGCAAATGCACTTTAAGAATCTGCTCACGACCACGAATGTCAGGCAAGCCAACTTGGACTTGTCTATCAAAACGACCAGGACGAAGCAAAGCTGGATCCAATACATCTGGACGGTTAGTCGCAGCAATAACGATAATACCTTCGTTACCTTCAAAACCATCCATTTCAACCAATAGCTGGTTTAATGTCTGCTCACGCTCATCATTACCACCGCCCATACCGGAACCACGGTTACGACCCACAGCATCAATCTCATCGATAAAGATGATGCACGGCGCGTGCTTTTTCGCCTGCTCAAACATGTCACGTACACGAGATGCACCAACACCAACGAACATTTCAACGAAATCAGAACCTGAAATTGTAAAGAAAGGCACTTTTGCTTCACCAGCAATGGCTTTTGCTAGCAAGGTTTTACCCGTACCTGGAGGCCCGCACATCAAAATACCGCGTGGAATTTTACCGCCAAGACGCTGAAACTTACTTGGTTCGCGAAGAAAATCCACCAATTCTGAAGTGTCTTCTTTTGCTTCGTCACAACCAGCAACATCTGCAAAGGTCGTTTTAATCTGATCTTCAGGTAAAAGGCGCGCTTTGGACTTACCAAAAGACATTGGACCACCTTTACCACCGCCACCACCTTGCATTTGGCGCATGAAAAACATGAAAATAGCAAGAATGAGAAGAATAGGAAAACTAGCCACTAACAGTTGTGTCCAAATGCTTTGCTGCTCAGGCATACGCCCCTCAACAACCACATTATTACTCAGCAAATCATCCATAATCTTTGGATCAGCTGCCGCAGGACGAACTGTATCAAAGGTATCGCCGCTAGTTCGGCTACCGCTAATGGTATAACCATCAACAACCACTTTTGCTATACGGCCATCTTGGACTTCTTTCACAAATTCAGAATACGAAATTCGATTCGTGTCAGGTGTCGTATTAAAGTTATTAAACACAGTTAGTAGTACAGCCGCTATAACCAACCACAACAGTATATTTTTCATCATATCGTTCAAGAGCACACCTCTTAAAGGTTATTTTAAATGTCTCTGGCAATCATACCAGAACATACCCTATTAACCTTTATATTGTCTTCCTAATAAGTAAACTTCGCGACTTCTTGCTCGCGACGCATCTGGTTTACGCGTTACTACAGATTCAAATTGAGCCCGCATAGTCTTGAGGTATTCTTCAAACCCCTCTCCCTGGAACACTTTCACCAGAAAATTACCACCTGGACGCAACACTTGAGCCGCCATATCCAAGGCAAGTTCTACAAGATACATAGCTTGTGGCTGATCAGAAGAACTGTTACCACTCATATTGGGGGCCATATCCGAAATTACAAGATCTGCTTTTTGATCTCCAATTTCAGCCAAAATTGCTTCGTATACTTCTTGTTCAGTAAAATCTCCCTGAACAAAACTCACACCCGGCAAAGGAGACATTTCCAAAATATCAGAAGCAACTATTGTCCCGTTATCACCCACTAGCTTTGCCGCCACTTGAGACCACCCCCCAGGAGCGGCACCAAGATCAACAACACGCATCGCGGGCTTAAACAACTTATCCTTGTCATTAATTTCTATCAGCTTATAACTCGCTCGAGAGCGATAGCCATCTTGTTGGGATTTTTTGACATAAGGATCGTCAAAATGTTCCTTCATCCAATTATTACTACTTTTTGATCTTGCCACGTTTTCATCATACCTAAATCAGTCAATATTCCGCTATAATATCGCTTAACCTCTTAAGCCTCCAATAAAGAGGGTCAACTAATATGAGAAATTTTTACTATGAGTCTTACAAACGCCCAAAAAAAGCAATATCGTCTAATCGGCCACGCTCTTAACCCTGTGGTTATGATTGCGGGCAACGGTTTAACAGAGACTGTTCTAACTGAAATAGATCGCGCTCTTGAAGATCACGAACTGATTAAAATACGTATCAGCATTGCTGACCGCGAAGTTCGCTCCGCATTAATTGAAGAAATTAATAAAATAATGAAGTCTGAAACGGTACAAACCATTGGCAAAGTAGCACTTTTCTATCGTGCCGCTTTAAAGCCAAACCCAAAGCTTTCAAACTTACTTCGTTAAGATATGGCTTAGAGATAGTCTATTTTGTGTAAAAATTAGACTATCTCTAAACTCTTCAAACTTACGGCCGATACCTTTGACAGCTAACAAAGGAGTCGTACCATGCTATTTATAGAGGCGCTCAATAGAGCCAGCACTCAGACAAACGAGAGAAAGTTGATCTCTAGAGCCAAATATCGCCCTATAATCAGCAATCAAGATTCTGTCGACTTAAGTTCTGCAGCCCATCAGGTAAAGGAAATACATCTAGATAGCCAAGCAAAATCTCAACTCACGGCATCAGCAAGCGTTTTTGCCAACCTTATAGAGCACGTTCTCAGTCATATTATAAAAAGCAACATGCACATTCACTCCCCTGAGGAGCTCGAATTAGATACGAAAGATTGGACACTTTTTCTACAAGTCCCACCCACAACAAAAGAAAAAAACGAAAAATCAGTGAAATATGTTGCTCCAGAGACATTACAGCACCCACCAGCAAAGCAGCTTATATTTCATATTCCAGTGAAGCCTTCTTACGGCATCCCCATAGATATGACACTCTTATTATCTCCAAATAGCGGCTCCCCAGAAGTGCCAAGCCTATTCCACACCTTCCCGAAAGAAAGTTGGCTTCCAGTTTTGCGCACTCCTTACCCACCTGAATTTTTAGAACAACAGGTCACTCACCACCATATTTTACTTGATCAAGACGGTGAGCCAGATCAGTTATCCCCTCTCTACGTTCACACAAACCAAAGCAAAATCATGGGAGAAAATACATTCCCCCTTCAATTTTTCGGTTTGCGCATTTGGAGATCTAAAAACAACACATTAACGCCTGTTGTCTTAGGAGACAAACAAATTGGCCTGCTATTTGTCGGTCACTACAAGCCAATTGAAGGAAACCCAATTAGCGCAGAAGAAAGAGCCCGGCAAGCGCACAATCTTTACACCAAGGCTTAAGACCCAATATTTAGACAATAAAAAACCCTTCATGCGATCCGCACGAAGGGTTCATTTTATCGACCAAGCCAAACAAAGCGCTTAGAAAGAAAACTAAATACTAAAACTCGCACCACAACCACAGGTCGATGTGGCATTAGGGTTTTGCACAACGAAGCGCGAACCCTCTAAATTTTCTTTATAGTCCACTTCAGATCCAACAAGATATTGGAAACTTAACGGATCAACAACTAAAGTCACTCCATTACGCTGCACTTCGGTATCGTCTTCTTGATGCTCTTCATCAAATGTAAAGCCATACTGAAAGCCAGAGCAACCGCCACCTGTTACATAAACTCGCAACATGAGTCGATCATTCTCTTCTTCTTCAATCAAAGATTGCAACTTTGCCGCTGCTGCGTCTGTAAACTCGATAGGATCAATCGATTCAACCATGCTCATCTCAATACCACTAAAACCATTTCAATAAATGAATTATCCGCTTATCCGAGTAATTTAGTCAAGTATAGATCAATGCTCACGAGTTGAACGGAAGCGTACCTGAGGCCATTTCTCTTCCGCCATCATTAGATTTACTCGTGTTGGCGCCAAATAGGTTAAATGACCACCACCATCAATCGCTAAATTATCACGACACTTGTTTTTAAATTCTTCAAACTTCTTAGCATCATCACATTCAACCCATCGAGCAGTATTAACGTTAACTGGCTCGTAGATACACTCAACCTTGTATTCGTCTTTTAAACGATAAGCAACCACTTCATATTGCAACTGACCCACAGCACCAACAATCAGTTCATTATTACGCTGTGGCATAAATAGCTGAGTGGAACCTTCCTCAGAAAGCTGCTGCAACCCTTTCTGCAGTGCTTTCATTTTCATTGGATCTTTCAAGCGTACACGGCGAAACAATTCTGGTGCGAAGTGAGGAATACCAGTGAACTTCAAATCCTCACCTTCAGTAAAGGTATCACCTATTTGAATTGTGCCATGGTTATGCAAACCAATGATATCGCCAGAAAACGCCTCATCAACACCTTCACGATCACCGGCAGTAAAAGATACGGCATCCGTCACTTTGATATCTTTACCGATACGACAATGGCGCATTTTCATGCCGCGGCTATAGGTCCCTGAACACACTCGCATAAACGCAATACGGTCACGGTGTTTCGGATCCATGTTAGCCTGTATTTTAAAAATAAAGCCGGAGAACTTCTCTTCTTTCGCTTCTACTTTACGAGAGTTTGTTTCGCGGTCAATCGGTGCAGGGGCCCACTTAACAAAACCATCTAGCATTTCACGAACACCAAAGTTGGACAACGCTGTACCAAAGAATACAGGCGTTAATTCACCCGCCAAATACGCATCATGGTCAAATTCATGGCTCGCACCACGAACAAGCTCAATCTCATCCATGTAAGCCGCCCAATCATCACCAAGCAACTCTTTTGCTTCATCAGACTCCAGCCCTTCGATGCGAATATCGTCCATCAAGGTATGACCACGCCCGCGAACAAATACATGAATAGTATCGGTATAAAGGTTATAAACCCCTTTAAAGAAATCACTCATGCCTATAGGCCATGTGATCGGTGCTGCTGCAATTTTCAGCACGTCTTCCACTTCATCCAACAAATCAATCGGATCACGAATATCTCGGTCCATCTTATTGATAAAGGTTAAAATAGGCGTATCTCGAAGACGACAGACGTCCATCAACTTGATCGTGCGATCCTCTACACCTTTCGCCCCATCGATAATCATCAACACAGAATCGACAGCCGTTAACGTGCGGTAAGTATCTTCGGAGAAGTCTTCGTGCCCAGGCGTATCAAGCAGATTGACGGTACGATCTTTGTATGGAAACTGCATAACAGAAGAGGTAATCGAAATACCACGCTGCTTCTCCATTGCCATCCAGTCCGAAGTTGCATGCTTATCCCCTTTGCGGCCTTTTACAGAACCGGCAGTCTGAATAAGCTGACCGAGCAATAGTAGCTTTTCTGTAATGGTTGTTTTACCCGCATCAGGGTGAGATATGATAGCAAATGTACGTCTATCGCTTACTTCATTAAGGAAATTCTGGTCTGCCATTAAAGTGTTCTTTTAGGTTATACGCGGGCTCTAAAACACTCGACCTAAAAGCCTGTGCTCAACCCCGTTATGTTAATCGTGTTTTCGTTGGCGACTATTTTCGCTGATCTCAGCGTTATAAACAATCAATGCCTATGTAATTAATCACTATTTAAAATTTCGTCCAAATTTTTCACCTCTCAAACCAAGTAAACACAGGAATGCATTTACAAATGATTTGCATTACCGTTACTAATAACAATAAAATAATCAAACTTCTGAGTATTGATCAACAAGTCTCAGACATGGTTTTTCAGTTTATCACTGTCAAGATTCGATTAAAAAATGGTAGAGCCTTAAGAATGATAGAGTCTAAAGAACTGCAGTTTAGTATCGGTGGCCGTTCACTATTAACAAATTTCTCGATGACATTTGAACCAGGGAAAATTTATGCCTTGGTTGGTCACAATGGCTCTGGAAAATCCACCCTTTTAAAATTGCTTGCTCAGCAACAAAAACCAACTGCGGGCAATATTTTACTAAATAGCCAATCTATTTCTTCTTGGTCGCAAAAAAAGTTTGCTCAACAAGTGGCCTACCTACCTCAACAAACACCTTCTACAGACAGCCTTTCTGGAAGAGATCTCGTTAGCTTTGGTCGCTACCCTTGGCATGGGTTACTCGGCAGACTGAACAAAGAAGATCAACAATATATTGACGAGGCAATGGATCTAACCGATACCACAAACTACGCAGATAGGCTGGTTGATACCTTATCGGGAGGCGAACGCCAACGTTTATGGCTAGCTATGCTACTCGCTCAACGCACTCAATATCTACTTCTTGACGAGCCTCTTTCGGCACTCGATATCGCACACCAAGTTGACATGCTTAACCTAATAAAAAAGCTAAGTGAAAAACTCAATTTAGGCGTCATTATCGTTATCCACGACATAAACATGGCGGCACGCTTTTGCGATCATATAGTGGCTCTTCATAGTGGTGAAATGATTGCTTCGGGTTCCGTTGATAGCATTTTCAATCAAGATCACCTGCAAAGAATCTACGGTATTAAGATGCATATTTCTGAACATCCCGCTGGCTATCCCATCGCCATGCCTTATTAATTAGTAATCAGGTCGTTGTTATGAAGTCTTACCTTTCCTATCTAATAGTGCTTATTGCCAGCGCCTCTAGTGCTATTGCCATGGCTGCACAAGAGCCAGAAGCAACACAGGATATACCCGCACCATCACTAAGAGTGGCAACTATTGATTGGACACAAACCGAAACATTGTTAGCGCTTGGGGTTCATCCAATTGCCGCGGCACAAGTAATTGACTATAACTCATGGGTAAAAGCACCAGTAATCCCATCAGCTACATTCGACCTGGGTTTACGAACACAGCCAAATCTAGAGCGCTTATCTGAATTAAAGCCTGATCGTATTTTTATATCGCCCATGTTCCAGTCTCTCGAATCCCAGCTATCACGTATTGCGCCAGTCACAAACATTGCTCTCTATAAAAAAAGCAACATTTCATGGCAAGCGCTCAAAGACTTCACGCGCACAATGGCATCACAAACAAAAACAGACAAAGCAGCTGAGAAATTAATCACCCAATCAGAAACAAAGCTTGCCCAATTAGCACAAAAAATTCCGCCGAATACACCAAAGCTCATCATGATTCAATTTATGGATGCTCGTCATGTTCGGGTATTCGGTGACAACAGTATGTATAAAGTCGCTGCCAATGAAATTGGTCTAGACAGTGCCTGGCTTGGTAAAACCAACGCCTGGGGATTTTCTTTAGTTGGTATAGACAAGCTGAACAACATTAAAGGGCAACTTGTTATTATCGACCCTCTTCCAGCAGGTGTAGAGCAACACCTGCAGAATGACCAATTCTGGCAATACTTAGTGAAGCAAACAGGCAACCCCGTTTTAAAGATCTCACCCGTATGGAGTTTTGGCGCCATACCATCAACAGTTAGATTTGCTACCTTACTGACAAATAAGCTTACTAAGGAGGCAAAATAATGCGCCTATTTCCGATAGGACTTATTACTCTATTGGCCGCCTTAGTTTTGCTTTTAATGGGCTGGCAATTGTCGATCACGGGAAATATCACTCAAAACATATTCAGTCTGTTTGAGACAAATTGGCAATCAAATGCATCGGTCACCTTCTCCCTAACTTGGTGGCCGCGCTTATTTACAACGCTTTTATGTGGCGCGGTGCTCGCTGTTGCTGGCGTATTAATGCAGCAAGTTCTTCGCAATCCAATCGCCTCCCCCTCGACACTAGGTGTTGCCAGCGGTGCTAGCTTCAGCCTAATGCTAGCAACAATTTATGCCCCTTGGCTTATTGAACTGTCTCATAGCTTAGTGGCTTTAGCCGGTGGCTTAATTACCATGGGGTTAGTGTTTGCTCTATCTTGGCGCAGAGCCCTATCGCCAACCATCGTCGTAATATCTGGATTGGTGATCAATTTATACTTCAGTGCTTTCAGCACCGTTTTGCTAATGCTGAACCAAGAAAAATTATCAGGCTTGATGATTTGGGGGGCTGGCTCTTTAGTACAGACAGGCTGGGACAATGTCAGCTATTTATTCCCCAGAATTATAGCCGCCGTTATTGTTGCCTTTATTTTTCTTAAACCATTGAGCCTATTAGAATTAACTGAATCAGGCGCAAAAAGCTTAGGCGTATCCTTGGCTAAACTACGTTTTGTTTGCCTTGGCTTAGCGGTGTTGCTTACTTCTTGGGTCGTTGCAAGTGTTGGTGTCATTGGCTTTATTGGTCTCGCCGCTCCCGCTATAACACGGTTAGCAGGCATTCATCGACTCGTTCCTAAACTGATCACTTCCATGATTATTGGCGCACTATTACTCACCCTAGCGGATTTACTAGTACAGCAACTACCCGGAATAATGGCAATGGTTATCCAAACAGGGGCGGCCACAGCAGCACTTGGCGCCCCGTTGATGTTATGGCTTCTTCCAAAACTCTCAATACGCAGTCAAACTCAAGTAGAAACGGTATTAACCAGGCACGTTAACCAAATTAAAAGACTACACAAATCCGCCATCATATGGGCTTGTTGCGTTCTTATTATTGGCTTATTTATTTTTTCCAGCGTCTCTATACAAAGTGATGGTTGGCAATGGCTAGTGCTCAATGGCGACTGGTCGATGTTGGAATGGCGACTGCCGCGGCTAGTAACAGCATTACTAGCTGGAACCATGCTTGCCGTTGCAGGCACAATTATTCAGCGACTCAGCGGAAACCCGATGGCAAGCCCTGAAGTGATAGGCATCAGCTCAGGTACAGCAATCGGCCTGATAGTGACGCTTTATGCAGGCTTAGCCACCAGCACAACAGGGCTTTATATTGGCGGCTTATTAGGCGCATTGGCCACCATGCTTCTGATTATACTTTTAAACAGAAAGTCTGGTTTTCAACCGGAACGAGTGCTCTTAACTGGTGTTGCTATTACCGCACTGATGAATGCCATACAAAGCTTAATTTTAGCGGGTGGAGACCCTCGCAGTTATGAATTCCTTGCTTGGCTTTCCGGTTCTACCTATTACGTAACAGTAGACACTTTATTGCCTCTGCTGATTATTACAGTGCTACTTACCTGCGTCGCTTTTGTATTTTCCAAATGGTTAGACATCTTACCGTTAGGTCAAGCAACGGCTAGCGCTTTGGGTATACGAACAGCTTCATCTCGATTAATTCTATTGTTTTTGGCCGCTTGCTTAACCGTCGCTGCAACCCTAGTCGTTGGACCACTGAGTTTTGTTGGTTTAATGGCGCCTCATTTGGCGCGTCTATTTGGCTTCAGCCGCGCCAAAGAGCACCTTATCGCCGCCGCGTTAGTCGGGGGCTTTCTAATGCTTTTATCAGATTGGCTTGGTCGGCAATGGTTATATCCGCAAGAAATTCCGGCTGGAATGGTCGCCTCTATAATAGGCGGACTGTATTTAATGTGGGGGCTACGACGACTCTAAGCCATCTTACTTATTTAAAATGAGTGACAACACACACAACAAATGAGAATGATAATGCAAATCGAAAGCACTAATTTTACAGAGTTTTTATGAACCTCTTTCGTCAACTCGCCAATAACCAATTTAAGGCACTCTTTCTTGTCGTGTTACTTAGTGTTGCCAGCGCTTTACTTACTCTAGGCGTCATCGCATTTATCCAATACAAATTATTAGTTGCGGTTAACCTAACATCGACTGTCATGTGGCAGTTTTTATTACTCTTAGTGGTATTGCTAACCATAGCAACGTGGGCTCAAGTGGCACTACATAAGCTAGGTCATCAGTTTGTCTATTTGAAACGCTGCCAACTCATCAAGCAATTGATCAATACTGATATTGAGCAAATCGACAATATTGGTAGCGCTCGCCTGCTCGCATCATTGAGCACTGACATTCGCAATGTCACTGTAGGATTTGTCCATCTGCCCCAGCTTATTTACGGCGTTGTACTTACCATAGCAGCAATGGTTTACCTATCTTTTTTATCACTTCCGCTATTTGCAATCAGCTTACTCATACTTTCTCTTACCGCCTTAATTGGCTTTAGCCTCGTCGGGAAAATTACATTTCATATCAAACAAGTACGTGACTATGACGATAAGCTGTACAAAGATTATCAAGCCATTATTGATGGCCGCAAAGAGCTGGCACTCAACCCACATAAAGCAAAGCGCTACTTCGAAGAAGAGTTTTCCCCGAATGCACAACAGTATCGAAATCAGATAACGCAAGCTGATACTTATAATGGCTTTGCCGCTAATATGGCAAACACCTTAATTTTAGCGCTCGTTGGCTTAAATTATTATGCGGCTCTTAACTTTAACTGGGCCAGTTTCGAAGTCGCCTCTTCTTTTGCCCTCGTTATTCTGTTCATGCGCGCCCCTTTAATGACGGCAATCGCTTCCTTACCAACCTTGGTGACAGCGAATGTTTCAATCAAAAAACTAGAGTCCTTGGCTCTGGACAATAACGCTGAGTTTACTCCACAACAAAAAACACTAACCCCGTTCAAAACACTCAGTCTGAAACAGGTCACTTATCAATATCAAACAGATTCAACAGACAAACCATTTCAAGTTGGCCCCATCAATTTTTCTGTCCAGCAAGGGCAAACAATTTTCATTATTGGCGGAAATGGCAGTGGGAAATCGACCTTCGCTCGGTTATTGACTGGCCTCTATCGCCCTCATTCTGGCGAAATACTTATTAACAATGCTCCGGTCCTAGCTGAGCAATGGCCAATATATCGTCTGCAATTTTCCGCTGTTTTTAGTGATTATTATCTTTTTCGCCAGATCGTCAATGGCCATGGTGAGAATATCGACGACGCAGAAATTGATGAATGGTTAGGTCATCTAGAAATGTCCCATAAAGTCTCACATAAAAAAGGACATTTATCAGACACTCGCTACTCTCAAGGACAACGTAAACGACTCGCATTGCTCATGGCGGTCATGGAGCAGCGCGGCTGTATTCTTCTTGATGAATGGGCGGCCGATCAAGATCCAAGATTTAGAAAAATATTCTACCGATCACTCCTACCACGATTAAAAGAACGTGGTGTCACTGTCATCGCAATTACCCATGATGACAAGTATTTCGATTCTGCTGATCGAATTTTCAAAATGGACTTAGGCTCCCTAACCGAGCTCAGCGTTTCTGAACCACAGCAAAACAACACCATTTTTTCACAGATCATTTCTTAGAAATGTAACCCTCAACATATAAAAAAAGGAAAAGACATGAAACCGCGCTTTACCCTGACCCCACTGTCATTTGCTATTGCTTTGGCGCTATCAATCAACACGGCTCATGCAGAAGAAATGGGAACACTTGTTATAGAAGGTGATACAGAACAAAGTTCTACTACCAATAACTTCAACTATGTAAGCAACGTTGCCCAAACGGCGACAAAAACAGACGAAAAAATCACCAAGATTCCTCGCGCCGTTTCCGTTGTAACTCGCGAACAAATGGATGATCGCGCACCGATCAGTATCTCTGATGCCTTGCAATATACGCCAAGCATTCAGACCAACTTCTATGGTGAAGACAACAAACAAGACTGGTTTGTGATTCGTGGATTTAAACAAGCAAATAACGGTTTATACCAAGACGGCACACGCCTTTATTCATCTGGCTTTTATAGCTGGCAAATTGACCCTTTCATGCTGGAGCGTATCGAAGTCTTACGCGGACCTGCTTCCACACTGAATGGTCAAACGCCACCTGGCGGCGTGGTTAATGTCATCAGTAAACGCGCTCAACTTGAAGAGGACTTTGGTTCCGTAACAGGCACGGTAGGCTCCTACGATCGCAAAGAAATCAATCTTGATGTGAACAAAGCCATCAACGATAAACTAGCGTTTCGCATGGTGGCAGTTACCCGTGAGAATGGCACCAAGGTCGACAGTGTAGAAGCGAACCGCACACTACTTGCCCCCTCTTTAGCCTGGAAAATCAGCGACGATACCAAGTTAACCGTGCTTGCAAGTTATCAAAAAGACGACTCGGATCCCTACCTGCAATTTTTACCGATGGAAGGCACCTTAACATCTAACCCAAATGGTAAAATTGGTTATGATACCGCCTTAGGAAATGCTGACTGGGAAACCTTTCAACGTGAACAAACTTCTGTAGGCTATGAGCTAGAGCACGCGTTCAATGACAGCTTAAGCTTCCAGCAGTCTGCGCGTTTTAGCCATATGGATATTAACCTGCGTCAAATGTACTTTGGCCAATATTCGGCCGATGTTGATACTTATGGATCCCTTCTTGACCCAACAAGCAGTAGAAGCGATATTGTTAGATCCGCCTCTACCGCAGATGGCTATTCTAACGCCTTCAACATTGATAACCGTTTTATCTACAAATTTGATGCAGGGAGTACCAAACACACCTTGCTAACAGGTGTCGATTATCAAAGTATTGACACCAATAACAAAGACTATGCATCTGATCCTGTTGTTGCTGATGGAAACAAGATAGTTTCCGGACTTAACATTCCAGATCCTAGGTTCAATATTTATAACCCGAGCTATAGCAACAATATTGTTTTACTAGACAAGAACAACAACTTTGCAACCCTCACAGATGCCGATCTGCAAACCACAAAGACCAAAAATCGTCAGTTAGGCTTCTACCTTCAAGACAAAGCTAACATCACAGACAAGTTCACCGTCATTGCGGGCGCTCGTTATGATGACACCAGCAATGAAACGAACAATACGTCGACCAATACAAAAACGGATATCGACCTCCACCAGTGGACAGGAAATCTAGGGGCGTCTTATCAGCTGGATAACGGTATGGTGCCTTATGCCAATTACGCCCAATCTTTTAACCCGATTCTTGCTTTGGATGCAGACAACAATCCAGCAAAACCAGAAAAAGCAGACAGCTACGAAGTGGGTATAAAATTCAAGCCGCAAAGCTTTGACGGGCAATTTGGTATAGCCGCCTATCAAGTCACCAAAGAAAATCTAAAAAGCGGTGACAGTGGTACAGCTAACTTCCGTCAATTAGGAGAAGTACGAAACCGAGGCATTGAATTTGAAGCGGTTGCTAATCTAAACAGAGCTGTCACGTTAGTCGGCACATTGAGCTATGTAGACTCGGAAGTTACCGAAGACACCAATAGCGCAAATGTCGGCAAAACACCGGCTCAAATCGCCAGTAAGCTGGCTTCTGTCTGGAGTAACTACAGCTTTATCGACGGCATACTAGATGGCTTAAAAGTGGGGGCTGGCGTGCGCTATATCGGTGAAACCTATGCAGACAATACAGAAACCAACAAAGTACCGTCTTATGCCCTTGTCGATGCCATGGCAAGCTACCGAGTAGATAATTATAAGTTCCAATTAGTCGCAAAAAACCTACTCGATAAGGAATACATCGCTACCTGTAGTGGGTTCTGCTACTACGGTGATAGCCGCAACATCATGGCCAGCGTGACTTACGACTGGTAATCGTGCCAATACTCTTTTAGCTTAAAAGAGTATTCCAAATCTAAGAGCCTAGTATTAAACGATACTAGGCTCTTTTTTATCGATTCACTTAAGGTGTAAATGAGAGGATTCAGGCACTCCAGAAGTCCAATCATCGAGTCTAATAGTCGATATAAATAGGCTTTCAGACCAAGCGACAGTAATCACGCCCCAGTCAAAAGAAAAGCTTTTTAGACCATATTGCCTGCCCTGCCAATGCAATGAATAAGACAAATCGCTTAATAAGCTTGGCAGACAATTAATACTATTCAAGTCGTCTATCAAACCGCTTCCACAAGCTTTGAGCAGCGCTTCCTTCGCTGTCCATAACGTAAAAAAACTTTTGCTTCGATCAAGACAACGGTCAAGTTGCTGTATCTCATCTGGGTGGCAGACCATTTCAATCATTGACTCAAGATCCGCCATTTCCCGAAAGCACTCAATGTCCACGCCGATAGCGTTTTTATCACTGGATTCAACAAGAGCAACCACAACAGAATTACCACTGTGACTAAGGTTAAAGGCAATACATTCTTCAACAAAAGGCTTACCAAATGGAGTTTGATCAAAATACCATTCAGATGCGTTTTTGAATGGAAAGTAATGACTCAAAGTCCGTCGTTTAAAAGCATGTGCAAAAGCATATTGCTCACGTAAGTGTTCAAAGCGAAACATTGAGGCACGTTTCTTTTCGCTGTCATCAAGCATGCTATCTACAGGGAAAGCGTTTTCACTAAATGCGATCGTCAATGCCATGCTATTCCCAAGGCTGTAAGCCACTTTCTTGATTCCATTCAAAAGTATAATCTACAAAGGACTTTCGCTTAGCTCGAGAAATACGCTTTGGCGTTCCCAAGGATATAATCCCAAGCACTTGGTCTTTTTCATCCATACCCATTACCTGACGAAGCGCGTCATCCGTTTCTTGAGTATGCCAAATCCCGCCAAAGCCCATTGCGTGAGCAGCCAACAATATATGCTCACACGCCGCTGCCCCCGCCAACTGCTGATCTAATACCGAAACACTCGTATCTTGATTTATAGCGGTATAAACACAAATCATCATTGGCGTATTAATGATCTCTTCAATAAAACGCTGAAAGTAGACTTCATTTTCCACTTCACCATCGTAAATAGTACGAAGCAGTCCCTCTAAATCTTTCATGCCTTGTCCTTGAATCACCACAAACCGCCACGGCTTTAAATTGCCATGATCAGGAACCGTCATAGCAGTCTGTAAAATTTGTGCTAATTCCTCTCTATTTGGCGCAGGCTGTAAAAGACTGCCTCGCGCATAAGAGCGCCGTGTCATTAATGCATCAATAGCATCCATCTTTCATTTTCCTTTTATAAAGCGTTTCAACACCATGCAAACCTATCACGATAAAATACATGAATAATAACACGCTAAGATGAGATTGATTCCTAAAAACGAAAGTTAAAAACAAAACAGAGTAAAAGCTTGTGATGGGACATTTTTGTCCTCAATATAAGCTCAAACCTAGCAATCAGTGCCTATCAAAGTTGGCACTAATTTTTCATTAGGTTGCTTGATAATAAAAACAATAGGACAAATACAGATGGGGATTCCCACTTTTTTACGGCTTCGCAATATAGGCATTGGCGGCAGGCTTTTTTTGGCTTTCGTCTTAATTTCTTCCATCACCATTGTTGCCAGCGGCTTGGCGACAAATACGTATTTACAACTCAGTGATCGCCTTCTTTTATTGAAATATCAGGACATTCCGGGGCTAGATGCTGCGGCTCGATTAAACGATAAAAGCCGCCAAATCGTCGCAACTGCACCGATGCTCGTGACCAGCGATGCCTCTATCTCTAGAGAAAAAACCATGAACGAATTGAGAGTTGCCATTAATGAAATGGATGCACTCATGCGCAATCTACCAGACTACAACCGATATTTTCTTGAACTGATGGCCCAAATTCAAAACAGTCTAACGCTCTTAAATCAAAGTGTTGAACGTCGCGAAGTTATAAGACGCGAGCTGGCAACACAGTCATTGCTGATTTTCCCTTTATTTCAAGATCTTATTTTTCAAGTGGGTCAATTGGAAGGCTCTGCAGAATTAGAGCAAGTCATTAATCGCCTTTACTATTTCTCCGCATTAATAGAAAAAGTCAGCAATGATGCCTCTTTTAATGAACTAGATTACACCTTTTTACGACTTGAAAAATTAGGCTCAGAGATTGCCCAATACCTTACCCTGCTGCCACAGGTGCCTCTACCATTGCGCCAATCGTTACTCGACTTATTAATCATGAGCTCTCGACAAGGCGAACTTTTCCAACTTAAAAATGAAGAGTTAGACTTGCTTTATCAACAAAGTTTTCTATTGGAAAATAGCCAACAACATATCCAACAGCTAGCAGCCCAAATCAATCAATATACAAATTACACCAACACCAGTATTCGAGGCTCTCTTGAAGGTGCTATCAAATCCATCAACAACAGCATTCGCGATATTCTATTACTGTCTCTCATCAGCCTAAGCATTGCTTGTGCTATCTCTTGGTTTTATGTTCGACGCAATGTGTTGCAGCGCATCATCGAACTACAAAGAAATATGCGTGCCATTGCAAGCTCTCAACTGGATACGAAAATACGCATTGTGGGACACGATGAAGTCTCCAGCATGGCTAGAGACTTACAATACTTCCAGAAAACGGCCATAGAAGTAGAAAAAACCAACCAAGTTCTTGCCGCAGAAATAGAAGAAAGAGTAGCGGCAGAAGCGCAGCTAAAAGCGGCTCAGAACGAGCTGGTACAAGCAGGAAAACTCGCGGCATTAGGTCAGCTTGGCGTTGGTATCACCCATGAAATCAACCAGCCATTAACCGCCATCGCCAGCCACTTACACACAGCTGGGCGACACATGGAAAAAGATCAAGTGGACAAAGCGCGAAATAGCTTAGACAAAATTGGCTTACTGCTTACCAAAATCACTCGGATAACCAAACACCTTAAAGCCTTTGCTCGCGTTGCAGGAACAGAATTGACTCCCGTCTGTTTAGACACAGTCATCCAAGATGCCATCGAGCTCATGTCGAGCCAGATCGTCGACCAACATTGCACACTAGATTATCAAACAAACTCAGCGTCACTCTATGTTCTTGCCGAGCCAATCAGGCTAGAACAAGTCATGGTGAATCTAATAAGCAATGGCGTTGACGCCCTATCAAGTGCTCCAGTGAAACAGCTCTCTATCAGAGTATATGAACAAGACGAAAGGATAATGATTGACGTTTGTGACACTGGAATTGGCATAGATGAGAGTCAGTTAGAACAAATTTTCGATCCATTTTTCACTCAAAAAGAAGTTGGCCAAGGGCTCGGTTTAGGCTTATCGATTAGCTACAACATAGTTCAAGATTTTGGCGGCCAAATAAGAGTGACATCCACACCAGAAGCCGGCAGCCGATTTACCTTGGAATTAACAAAGGCAGAAAAATAAATGCTTAATACAATAAAAATAATCATTATCGACGATGATCAAACCATCATCGAAGCATTAACCGAAATGCTCGAGCTTGAAGGCTTCCTGATAGAAAGCTATTTCAGAGCAGACAAAGCCATTAATCTACTTGATAAAAATAGCGCCGCGGTCGTGCTTAGCGATGTCAGAATGCCCCAAATGGACGGCATGAGTTTACTGACTCGCCTTCAACAACTAGACAATGAATTGCCGGTCTTGCTCATGAGCGGTCATGGCGACATCCCAATGGCTATAGAAGCGATGAAAGAAGGCGCTTACGACTTTCTTGAAAAACCACTACAACCAGCCCAACTGATAAGCAAGCTGCAACGTGCTGCAGAAAAAAGACATTTAGTGCTAGAGAACCGGAAACTAAAACAAAATCTCGCTCAACAAACAGGCTTAGCAGCCTTTATTATTGGCGAGTCTGCGGCAATCAAAAATATTCGCCAACATATATCCTCTCTGGCGCAGGCAAACATTGACACTATTATCTATGGTGAAACAGGCTGCGGCAAAGACGTGGTCGCCAGAGCTCTTCACCAGTTCAGTCTTCGTAACAATGGACGATTCATTGCGATTAACTGTGGCGGCATCAGCGAAAGCCTGATTGAAAGCGAGCTTTTTGGGCATGAAGCAGGCTCGTTCACAGGAGCTAATAAGCGTCATATCGGCAAAATTGAAGCAGCCAATGGCGGCACCCTATTTCTGGACGAGATAGAAACCATGCCACTACCGGTTCAAATAAAACTACTGCGTGTATTACAAGAGCGCACCATTGAGCGAGTCGGCAGCACCATGCCAATTCCGGTCGAACTCACGGTTATTGCGGCCAGCAAAGACAATCTCGCTCAACTGGGTGATGAAGGAAAATTTCGTAAAGATCTATTTTACCGTCTCAATGTTGCCAGCCTGACCATTCCACCGCTTAGAGATAGACCAGAAGACATTTTACCGTTATTTCATCACTATGCCCGAAAAGCGGCAGATCATTTTTCCAGAGACCTACCAAGCATCACACCAGCCTATCTGGATTATTTAATTCAGCACCAGTGGCCTGGCAATGTCCGTGAATTAAAAAACTCAGCGGATAGGTTTGTACTCGGGATAAGCGAAACCTCTCTCGCATCGATTAAACGGGATGATGACATAAACGGCAGCTATGAAGAACGTATGGACCAATTCGAGCGCCACATAATAGAAGAAGGGCTCAGAGCCACAAACGGCCTATTAAATGAAGCGGCCGAACTATTAGATATGTCTCGTAAAACGCTCTACCGTAAAATGAAGAAACACCAACTAGAAAAACAGCAGTTTAAAATACTGGAAGACGAAGGACAGGAATGACCCATTTGACATTTTCCAATGAGACTAAAGCGTCCCAAAGATCCTATCCTCACCTAAAGGAAATTCATAAGCCACTGTTTTAAAAGGATTTAAAACTATTGGCATTAGCCTTGCTCTATCTGGATCAATCCTTCATATGTGAAGGATTGATCCATCTCCGACAACGGAACCTCCCGACCGGTGATAACAATAAAAAAATACATCACGAGGAAAAAATAATGCCTATTAAATTATTAACAGGTTTAGTGCTCTCTAGTTCTTTACTATTCGGTGCCAGCTCCGCCCTAGCCGATGATTGCAGCTACCGTGGCGTTCTGGACGATAAGTTCTGCGACGAAAACTACGACCTTGTTGCCGATCTACCAAAAGATTCAAGCCAGTGGAGAGATCCAAGCACCTTAGTATTCACCTACACTCCTGTGGAAGACCCTGCGGTTTATAAAGACGCTTTCAGTGATTTCCAAAAATATCTCAGTGAAGTGACTGGCAAAAAAGTGGTGTATTACACGGTTCATTCCAATGCTGCCGAAGTAGAAGCGTTACGATCTGGCAGATTACACATAGCAGGCTTTTCTACAGGCCCAACCGGCTACGCTGTAAACCTAGGCGGCTTAGTGCCAATCGCTGTCAAAGGCACAGAGGAATCTTTCCAAGGCTACAACCTGATCACCATTGTTCGCAAAGACAGCAACATGACGAAAATGACAGACCTAAAAGGCAAAGTGGTTGCTCATACGTCTGCATCTTCAAACTCTGGCAACTTAGCGCCTCGCGCCATCTTCCCAGCATTAGGACTAACACCAGATAAAGATTATGAAGTGAAATATTCAGGCAAGCATGATCAATCTATTATGGGTGTATTATCAGGAGACTATGATGCTGCGCCTGTCGCCTCAGATGTTTTCAAACGTATGGTTGATGCAAAACGCGTGAGCAAAGATGACTTCCGTATTATTTATACCAGTCCTCGCTTCCCAACCTCATCCTTCGGTTACGCTTATGACCTCAATCCTGAACTGGTTGAGAAAATCAAAAAAGCCTTCTTCACCTTCCGCTTTCCGCCAGAGATGCAAAAAACCTTCGGTGGTGCAGATCGCTTCTTTCCTGTGACGTACAAAGAAGATTGGCAAGTTATCCGCGACATTGCTCATTCGTCTGGTACCGCTTACACCAAAGCAGGACTTAAGCAACTTGCTGAAGCTGATGCTGCTAAAGCCGCAGCAGCTAAACGTAAAAAAGAAGCTGCAAGTAAAAGCCAATAAACGATTAACTCTACTCGTTTAACTTAATTTATAAGACTTATTTATAAGGACTCCAATAGCCTGATAATTCAGGCTATTGGACCTATTCGCCTGTAGGAAATCATCATGTCTGCTACTCAAAACACAGCTGAGCGCTCAAACTTTTTAGAAATTCGAAACTTAAAAAAAGAATACACAGTAGGAAATCCCATTTTAAAAGGGATAGATATTAGCATCACAGAACCTGGCATCATTGCCATCATAGGACCTTCTGGAACAGGCAAAAGCACACTACTTCGCTGCATCAACCGCTTAATCGATCCAACAGATGGACAAATTTTATTTGATGAAGCCGATTTGTGTTTAGCCAAAGGAGCCCAACTACGTAAACTGCGCCGTCAAGTCGGCATGGTATTCCAAGAATACAACCTTGTTGAACGATTAACCGTCATTGAAAATGTTCTAACAGGTCGACTCGGTTACATGTCTGCATGGCATGCTTGGCGAAGAAAATTCAGCCAAGAAGACATTAATACGGCCTTTGAATTATTAGACGCTGTTGGCTTAACAGAGCATGCAAGCAAACGCGCAGATAGCTTGTCTGGCGGCCAACGACAGCGCGTTGGCATCGCTAGAGCGGTTATGCAAAACCCTAAAATCCTCTTAGCTGATGAGCCAACCTCTTCTCTCGATCCAAAAACCGCCGTAGAAATCATGGAGCTGCTAGAGCGCTTCTCAGCAGAAAAAAACATTCCTGCTCTGGTCAATATTCACGATGTAAAACTGGCCAGCCGTTTTGCCAAGCGCATGATAGGTATGAGCAACGGTGTTGTGGTTTACGACGGACCTCCAGAAGGTATTACTGATGAACACCTAAAACAAATTTATGGAGGTGAATCATGGCTGGTATAAACACTCCCCAAAATAGAGAAAACCCGTTTAAACAAAATTGGTTTGTCACCGCAACTTGGCTACTGGTCATTTGTTATGTGCTGTACTCTTTTAACGCTATGGGCCTAAGCTGGGAACGCTTTAACGATGGCTTAGGACACGCAAGCAACTTATTAGGGCGCATGGTGCCACCTAACTTTAGTCGCTGGTCATTGCTAATGAGCGGACTGATAGAGAGCCTTGAAATTGCTATCATTTCCAGTATTTGCGGTATTTTCATTTCATTATTTTTAGGGCTGTTTGCAGCTCGCAATATGATGCCAAGCTGGGTCAGTACACCAGTAAGAACGCTAATTGCACTTTGTCGTACCTTTCATCCAGTGATCATTGCGATCTTGTTTGTTAAAAGTGTGGGATTTGGCGCTTTGGCAGGGATTCTTACCCTTGTGGTGGCCTCAATCGGCTTTATTGCCAAGCTCTTTGCAGAAGCGATTGAAGAAATATCACTTAAACAAGTGGAAGCCATTCGAGCTACTGGCGCAGGTTTTACTAGTATTATTTTATTTTCTGTCATGCCACAGGTGTTTTCTCGCTTTATCGGTTTTTCCACCTATCAACTCGACTCTAACTTACGTAACTCAACCATGGTGGGAATTGTCGGTGCTGGCGGTTTAGGCGGCACACTTTTTTCTGCCTTCCAGCGTTTCGACTATGACTTTGTCGCGGCCATCCTTATTGTCATTATCGCTCTTATCATGTTTGGTGAATTCCTATCCAACATTGTTCGACGCATTTTCCGCTAGTTTGACCTAGGAGCTAATTTTATGAACACAATAGATCATCACTGGCAACGTTTCACGCTTAAGCAAAAACTGTCACGCTATGCCGTTTATTTAGTACTCGTTATAGCCTTTGTACAGTCTATTCAGTCTGTAGAGGTCATTCCTGAATTTCTATTAGATGCACCTGAACAAATGGCGGACATGTTTACCCGCATGTGGCCAATAGACTTTGCTTACTACCCGGTCGCTGTTCATGACGCCATGATAGAGACACTCAATATCGCGACGCTAGGCACTCTCATCACATTGATTTTTGCTATTCCATTAGCCTTGATGAATGCCAGCAACATTGTTAATTCAGCTTGGTGTCACTGGATATCTCGGTTTTTTCTAGTGTCTTCTCGATCAGTTAATTCATTAGTTTGGGCACTGCTTTTTGTCTCTATCTTCGGTCCAGGCGTTATTGCTGGCGTTTTAGCCATTGCCTTTCGCTCTATCGGCTTTGTCGGCAAGTTACTTGGCGAAGCCATAGAAGAAGTAAATATGGGGTCTATCGAAGCATTAAAAGCCACGGGCGCTTCTTGGATGTCTATTTTACTTAAGGGTTACTGGCCTCAAGTGTTACCGGCTTTCTTTAGTATCGTACTATTTCGCTGGGATATTAATGTCCGAGAGTCTGCTGTCTTAGGTTTGGTCGGAGCTGGCGGTATCGGCGTGGTGCTGGATGATTCAATGAACTTATTTCAATGGGATAGAGTTGCTATGTCTCTTTTGGCTATTTTTGTCATCGTCATATTGGCTGAAATTGTTGTGGTAAATATTCGTAAACGCTTACTTTAACACTCTTCTGTAAGAAGTTTTTTGCACAAAAAAGGAGCCTAAGTCGGCTCCTTTTCATTTTAACTAAGCAACGAATTATTTTGTACTTTCATCACTCGATAATGCTTCAGGACGCTTGGAGAAAATACGACGTACAATTACAAAGAATAAAGGTACAAAGAAGATCGCCAATACGGTAGCAGTTAACGTACCACCAACAATACCTGAACCAATTGAGATACGGCTGTTAGCACCAGCTCCTGAAGAAAGAGCCAGCGGCAAGGTTCCCACCATAAACGCCATTGACGTCATAATGATAGGACGTAGACGCAAACGAGCAGCTTGAGCCGCAGCATCCCACACATTGACCCCACGACGATAAGCCGCTTCCGCAAACTCAACAATCAAGATCGCGTTTTTAGAAGACAAACCTATGGTGGTTAATAGAGCGACCTGAAAATACACATCATTTTCTAGGCCACGCAAATGCGCAGCAGCCGCTGAGCCTATTACCCCAAGAGGAATAACTAAAATCACAGAGAAAGGCACAGTCCAGCTCTCATATAGAGCAGCAAGGCATAAAAACACAACAAGAATGGAGATAGCATAAAGCAGTTGTGTCTGACCACTAGATAAACGTTCCTGGTAAGACAATCCACTCCATGAACCAGTTACGCCCGGTAGAGCGTTGGTCACACGTTGTAATTCATCCATTGCCGCGCCAGAACTTACGCCAGGCGCACCGGAACCTTGAATTTCATAAGACGCTAAGCCATTAAAGCGCGATAAGCTTTTCGGTCCATACGTCCATTCACTCTTAGCAAAGGCAGAAAATGGCGTCATGGTATTGTCATTACCGCGAACATACCAGTGTTGCAAATCTTCTGGTGAAGAACGATATTCAGCATCGCCCTGCATGTAAACCGTTTTCACTCGACCACGGTCGATAAAATCATTAACGTAACGACCAGCCCAAGCGCTACTCAAAGTCGAACTAATATCAGACATTGACAAACCAAGCGCTGACGCTTTTTCTTGGTCTATATCAATATGCAACTGCGGCCCTTCAGACTGAGATCCCAAACGCACACCTGTCAAAAGCGGGCTTGCATTCGCATCATTCAACAAAGCATTTCGCATTTCTAATAAATCTTCACGTGTGGTATTACCCGTTGCCTGAAGCTGGAATGTAAAGCCGCTACTTTGACCCAAACCTTGGATAGAAGGTGGTATCAAAGAAAAAATTTGCGCGTCACGTATTCGAGCAAAAGCACCGTATGAACGCCCAACAATAGCGCTAGCGCTATTTGCTGGTCCAACTCGCTCACTCCAATCTTTTAAGGCGATGAATGCTAAGCCTGCATTTTGCCCAGTTCCCATGAAGTTAAAACCTGAGATGGTAAAAATAGCATTAACATTCTTTTTTTCTGTCTCTAGGAAATAGGTTTCAATCTCTCTCATAACCTTATCGGTACGGGACATAGATGCCCCTTCTGGTAAAGACACCATCACCATCACTCGACCTTGGTCTTCTGTTGGTAAAAAGCCTGACGGCAAATTCGTCATCAATCCAGCCAAGCCAGCAACAATTAACCCGTATACCAGCATCCAACGAACTGGCTTTTTAATAATGCGACTAACACCATTGAAATATTTGCCAGTAACACGATCAAAATTACGGTTAAACCAACCACCAAGGCCTTTTTTGCTAGTTTCGTGATTGGCTTTCAACAAGGTGGCACACAAGGCTGGCGTTAAGGTTAAAGCCACCACAACAGACAGCACCATCGATGCAACTATAGTGATAGAGAACTGGCGATAAATAACACCAGTTGAGCCACTAAAGAATGCCATCGGCAAAAATACCGCAGACAAAACAACGGCAATACCTATTAAGGCACTGGTAATCTCTTTCATGGATTTGATCGTCGCCTCTTTGGGAGGCAGTTTCTCTTCTTCCATGACTCGTTCCACGTTCTCCACCACTACAATGGCATCATCTACCAGCAAGCCGATGGAGAGTACAACACCAAACATAGTTAACGTATTTATAGAGAAACCAAACAACTCTAAAACACCAAATGTACCTAAAAGGACAACAGGCACCGCAATCGCCGGTATCAGTGTTGCACGCCAGTTCTGCAAGAAAATGAACATGACAATGATAACGAGAGCAATTGCCTCAAAAAGTGTTTTAACCACTTCCTCAATGGATATTTTAATGAAGTCCGTGTTATCAACAGGGAAAGAAAACTTGTACCCCTCAGGCAAGCTATTGGATAAATCGCTTAATGTCTTCTTAACCGCTTCAGAAGTCGATAAGGCATTCGCGCCCGGTGCTAGCATAACCGCTAAACCAGAAGAAGGATGCCCATTCAAACGAGGGATATATCCATAGGACTCACTGCCCAGCTCAACTCTTGCTACATCACTTAAACGAACCGTTGCACCACTGTCATCGTAAGTCAGAATAATGTCTTTGAACTGCTCAACGGTCTGAAGTTTCGATTGTGCGGTTACTGTAACGTTTAGCTCTTGCCCTTTAATGATTGGGTAAGCACCGAGGCTACCGGCTGCAACTTGCGTATTCTGCGCATTGATAGCCGCAGAAATATCAGAAGGCATTAGGCTATATGACGCAAGTTTTAGCGGATCTAACCAGACACGCATTGCATATTCAGCACCAAACACCTGAATACTACCAACACCATCAACACGAGATACTGGATCTTGAATACTTGATACTAAAAAATCTGAGATATCATTTGCAGAATCTTTATCCGTTTCATCGTAAACAGCAGCAACCATCAAAAAGTCTGAGTTAGCTTTTTTAACAGAAACACCGTTCTGCTGAACGGACGTGGGCAGATTAGATGTAATTTGTTGAATTTTATTCTGTACTTGCACCTGAGCAATATCGGCATCCGTACCTTGCTCGAAGGTCACACTGATGCTGCTTCGGCCACTAGAACTACTGGATGACGAGAAATACAACAGGCCATCAAGACCCGTAAGTTGTTGCTCTAATACCTGAGTAACACTGTTCTCAACCGTTTCGGCTGACGCACCTGAATAAGTAGCAGAAATACTAATAGTCGGCGGTGCAACATTGGGGTATTGAGATATAGGTAAGGTCGTTATCGCACCGAGGCCTGCCAGCATGATCGCGATGGAAATAACCCACGCGAATACCGGACGATTTATAAAAAATTGAGCTAACATAGATTAATTCCCTTGAGCCGCAGAACCATTAGCGTCGACAATAGCACCTGTTTTACTGTCTCGTTTCATCGCAACAGTCGTTACTTCATTACCTGGTTTTGCCTTCATAGAGCCTTCGACAATCACTTTTTCGCCAGCTTTGATACCAGACAGAACCAACCATTGATTTTCTAACGCACGCTCAACGCTTAAAACACGACGTTCAACCACATTTTTATCGTTAACAACCAAAACAATTGGGTTCCCTTTCACATCTCGTGATACCGCTTGTTGAGGCACGAGAAGAGCTGCATTATGTGTCAACTCATGAATCAAGCCACGAACAAACATCCCCGGCAATAATAAGTTATCTGGGTTTGGAAACTCAGCGCGCAACGTTACACTACCAGTAGACTCGTCCACACTAACTTCTCTCGCTTTCAGGCTACCTTGGTATTGGTATTTACTGCCATCTTCAAGAATCAAAGATACTTTATTAGACCCTTTCTCAACATCATCTTGAGCTAGAAAGCTGCGCTGTTTCAACTGATCTAAACTGGTTTGGGATAAATCGACAAAAATAGGATCCAATGAGCGAACTGTTGTCATAACCGTTGCTTGACTACCCGTTACCAAGGCCCCCACAGTCACACGCGATATACCAATTCGTCCATCAATAGGTGATTTGATTTTGGTGTAGCCTAAATTGATTTTAGCGTTTTCCAAAGCCGCTTCAGAACCCTTTTGCTTTGCTCTAGCTTCTAGGTAAGCCACTTGTGCATCATCTAGATCTTGTTGAGAGACATTGTTTTGTTTACGCAGCAAAGTGTAACGCTCTTTTTTCAACTGAGCAGACTCTAGGCTTGCATTCGCTGACTCTAGATCGGCTTGAGCCTGATTGTAAGAAGAGACATAAGTGGAGTCATCCAATTCGTAAAGTAAGTCGCCTGTCTTAACGTTTTGCCCTTCCTCAAAAAAGCGTTTCTTCACAATCCCACCGACTTGAGGACGAATTTCTGCCACCAAACTTGAAGCCGTACGTCCTGGCAATTCAGCGATTAAATCTGTTTTTTGAGGCTCAATTGTCACAACGCCCACTTGGACTTTAGGTGGTGCAGATGGTGCAGCCTCAGACTTAGGAGCCTCCTCCTGACAGCCAGCCAGCAACAAAACAAGTAAGACACTTGAAGCAAATTTAAATTTAGACAACATTGAGGAGACTTCCTTTCGAAATATTGAGAATGATCATTCACAAGCACTATAATATAAGCAATACACCTAATATATGACAAATCGTGCAAATAAATGAGAACTATTAAATTACCATGTAATAACGATCTACGAAAACAATGCATTATTGATGCCATGGAGCAACACGTCCTGACCAAAGGCTTTCATAAGGCAAGCATGAGTGAGATTGCAAAAACAGCAGGATTAAGTGTCGGCCAAATTTACCGTTACTATGCCCACAAAGATGACATTATTTGTGCTTTAGTAGAGCAGCTTACACAAAAAAGGTTACAGTTTATGGCGTCTTTTTTAGATAAAAAAGATTGGCTAGAAAGACACTTTTCTGAAGACAACCCAGAAACTCATAACATGAGAATCATACATACAGAGATCCAAGCAGAAGCCACGCGCAACCCAGTGATTGCTAAAATCTACAGTGAATCTCATCTTCGACTACAAAATCGTGCCGTCGCTATTCTACGATCACGCCATCCAACGATGACAGAAAATGAAGCCATCGCTCGGATTGAAATGCTGGTAACGTTAACGGAAGGATTACTCGTCCGCTGGGATTTTCAAACCAGACCATTTACCACAGAAACAGTCGAAATCTACCGACAAACGCTCGACAACATCTTGCCCGATAGCGTTTAACTAGACAGATTATACTGGTTTAAAAATGGCTCTAATTTGAGGCCAACGACTCACCAGCATTGCGATAAAAATCAAAAAACAACCCAGAATTTGGCCTGACGCCATAGATTCGCTAAACCAGAAAACGGCAAAAATCGCCGTCCAAACCGGCTCCAAGTTCATAATAACTGCCGCATGACTTACCGGGGTTAGACTCATCCCATAAGTTTGCAACAAGAAACGCAAACTACTTGCCACCAAAGTACTGAGCAAAAACCATCCTGCCACGGCTATACTAACACTGTGTGGAAGCGTTTCTGTTAACAGAGAAAGTAACAGTAAAAAACACCCAGCCACACTCAATTGAATGGCTGTTAACACAAGTGCATGCATACGCATGGAAAAGCGAGATAATAAATTTAATTGAAATGCCGAGCCTAAAGCAGCCCCCAAAAAATACAGGTGGGAAAACTCAAAATCCAATCCATTGTTTAAGGCCAAAAAACCCAAACCAACCACAGCAATAGGCAACGCAATCCAAATACTTAAAGGAGGCCTTGCACCAAACATAAAACGCGCAATAACAGGAACCAGCACAACACCAAGACTAGTAATGAAAGCACCCACTCCTAGGTTTGAGCCTTGATCTAGACCAGTAACCCAAAACATCATGGTGACGCCCATCACCAAGCCGACCAAACTCGCTTGCTTAATGTCTTGCCAATCTAAACCACGAAAATACTTTTGCCCAGCAAGAAACAACACAAAACCAGCAACAATAAAGCGCACCCCCATGAAAAAAAGAGGCGGCAAACCAGCCAACGCTTCTTTTGAAAAAATCCAGCCAAAGCCCGCCAGAATAGTCACCAGCACCAATATCAATTCGGCTTTTAAATGAGTACCGTGTTTCAAGAGCTTTCCTTACAGTAAAACGTACAAAAAAATAACAGTTCAATAATTAAACAAACCAATGAGCATGACGCAAAAAAGCCCACACAACCCGTCATATTCACTGGCTGTGTGGGCTTTCCTATCAAATATTTGTACTAGCTAAGACCTTATTTAGCGCCTTTTGGCCAAGCAATAAAAATAGAAATCAAAGCAGCGACAGCTAATATCCAGCTGTATTGAACATAACCAATAAGCTCTAATGGCGACACCTTCGCCAAAGACGACGCTAGTAAAATTTGCGCACCGTAAGGCAAAATCCCCTGCACGACACAGGAGAAAATATCCAACAAACTCGCACTGCGCTTCGGATCGACATTGTAACGTTCGGCAATATTTTTTGCGACAGAACCATTAATTAGAATAGAGACAGTGTTATTGGCTGTACACAAATTGGTTAATGCTACTGCTGCACTGATACTCAACTCACCAGCTCGAGTTGATCCTGCTTTTGCGCCTAAGGCTTTACTTATACGCTCTATTGCACCCACCAACCAATTCAAACCACCTTGGGATTTCATAAGTGCTGCAAGACCACCAATCAACAAGGATAGAATCAAAATTTCCTGCATCCCAGTATAACCCGCATAAATATCAGCAGACAAAGATGCTACAGAATAACCAGGCTGCATGGTCAAACCAATCACACCCGCTAAAATAATACCGCTGAACAGCACTAACATTACATTAACACCAGCAACCGCCAAACCTAAGACAACGACATAAGGCAAAACGCGAATCAAGTCATAGTCTTTAATATCCGTAATCTGCGCATTGCTGCTCTGGAAAAACAACCAAACTAAAGTCACCAAGGCGGCAGGTAAGGCAATTTTAAAATTCATGCGAAATTTATCACGCATGTCACAACCCTGAGTTCGCGTTGCCGCGATAGTGGTATCAGAAATAATCGACAAATTATCGCCAAACATCGCGCCACCAATGACCGTACCTACCGTTAACAGCAAAGGCAAATCGGCGGCTTCAGCAACACCAATAGCGATTGGAGCGATGGCTGCAATCGTTCCCATGGACGTTCCCATAGACGTTGCAACGAATGCGGTGATAACAAACAAACCGGGTAATAATAGCGAAGGCGGAACCACGCTTAAGCCAAAGTTAACGGTGGCATCAACACCACCAACGCTTTTTGCAACGCTAGCGAAGGCCCCAGCCAATAAATAAATCAGCACCATGGTCACAATAGTGTTGTCGCCCACACCTTCAATAAAGGTTTCGATGCGCTGATTAAAGTGCCCTTTGCCTAATAAAATTGCCAATGCAATAGCTGGCAAAATAGCAACAGGCGCTGATATCTGATAGAAGGCAAAATCCACACCTTCAGACTGATACCAAAGGCCGCTGCCGACAAAAAGAACGAGGAAAAGTAACAATGGCAACAATGCCAGAGGAGATTTAGAAGTCATATCGTCTGAGGATTCCAGATTAAGTTAACCCTGCAACTTTTGGTCATAGGGAAGAAAGGCGGGAATGATAGTAAAAAGTAGTCCACGAGACCAATAATAATTAGCAATGTCGTTGTCACAAAACGTTATAACAAAAACAACATGTAATAATGTTTTTTATTCAATATCGCTATATAAGATATTAAGACAACAAAAAGTCCAGTATTAAAACCGCCCGCTATCTGGCCATTCCAATACTGGACTTTGTTGTACGCTATTAAAGACAGCCTATTTATAAGAAAAATTCGGCCTGAACATTATTTTTTTAACTTATAGGCAACCACATAATCGCCAATTGTGGTGCCAATGGAACCATGGCCACCTGCAACCTGAACAACCATTTGCTCACCCTTACTATTTAAATAAGTCATTGGTGTTGCTTGGCCACCCGCTGGTAAACGACCTTTCCATAATTCTTTACCAGTAGACAAGTCATAAGCTCGCAAGTAGTTATCAACAGATGCCGCCATGAAAACCACACCGCCTTCTGTAATCACTGGACCACCAATACCGGGCATGCCCATTTCTACTGGCAACTTCAGTGGCGTCATGTCCTCAATGGTACCGTTTTTATGCTGCCAAACCGTTTTACCTGTTTTAAGGTCAACCCCAGCCACATAACCCCAAGGTGGTTGCTGGCAAGGTACGCCTAATGGTGACAAGAAAGGTTTTAACTCAACCGCATAGTCTGCACCTTCATTAGAGTTAATGCCTTGCTCACCTTTGTTTGCTCCACTCAAATCCGCTCCCTCTCTTGGTTGCAACGTTGAGGTGAAAGCTAAGTAAAGTGGCATACCAAACATTTGCTGGCGCTTAGGATCTACAGCGATACTACCCCAGTTAAACACCCCAAAGTTACCAGGGTAAACAATGGTTCCCTGCTCAGATGGTGGCGTGTATCGACCTTCATAACGCAACTGCTTAAATTGAATCCGACACATTAATTGATCCAGAGGAGTCGCGCCCCACATATCAGTTTCCGTTAACTTAGCAGGCTTAAAAGATAAAGCCGAAGTCGGTTGAGTTTTCGCTGCGTAATCGCCAGGAATGGTACCCTGTGGTGCAGGTTCCTCAGTAATAGGAAAAATAGGTTCACCTGTTTTCCTATTCAACACGTAAACATCACCTTGTTTGGTGGGCACAACTAAAGCAGGCTGTTTGCCCGTTGGCGTGTCTAAATCCAACAACGCGGGTTGAGCTGGTGTGTCCATATCCCATAAATCATGATGAACAAACTGCTGAACCCAAGCGACCTGACCTGTTTCGAGACTCAAAGCCACCACCGAAGTCGCATATTTCTCTTCTGCAGGTGAACGGTACATACCTAATTGGTCAGGTGTGCGGTTCCCCATTGGAAAATACGCTAAACCAAGCTCTTCATCCGCACTGGCAACAGACCAACTATTCGGCGAACTTGTCGCATAAGTTTCGTCTGGCCCAATAGGCGTCGTATCATCTGGATGACCAGAGTCCCAGTTCCACTTCAACTCACCCGTTTTCGCATCGTAAGCGCGAATCACACCAGATGGGGAATTGATATCGTAGTTATCATTCACCGAACCCGCGACAATGACCACGCCACCGGCTACCAATGGTGGTGATGTAGAATAATAATAACCAGACTGTTTAAATGGCATGTTATGCATTAAATCTAATTCGCCATTATCCGCAAAATT
Organism: Marinomonas sp. ATLA20; assembly: GCF_057180105.1. Lineage (NCBI taxonomy): Bacteria > Pseudomonadati > Pseudomonadota > Gammaproteobacteria > Oceanospirillales > Oceanospirillaceae > Marinomonas > Marinomonas sp. ATLA20. The sequence continues at coordinate 344,436 of NZ_JBXUKU010000002.1, read as the reverse complement.
AGCACAACGAGCGCCAGTCGTTGGATCGACCGCAACTAAACGGGCATCGGATGTTGGCAAGAACAACTGAGCATCACACTGCATGCTGGTTAAACTTTCAGCTGGTACTGATGACTTTTGAACAAGCGGGAGTTTGGCTGAATTAGAGGGCGGTAAATAAGATACTCCGCGACAAGTCTGATGCTGTCGCTGACTTTCAGCTGGCACTTTTGCATCATATACCCACTGTTCTTCGCCCGTATCCGCATCCAATGCCACAATCCAGTTATGTGGCGTACAGACATAAAGAGCGTTAGCAAGTTTCAACGGTGTAGCTTCGTAAGTCGTTTCACCAACGTCTTGTGGGCCTTTTTTATCACCTGTTTGATATTGCCAAGCGACTTGAAGCTGGTCTGCATTATCTGGTGTAATTTGAGCCAATGGCGAAAAGCGCTGACCTAAGTTACTACGCCCATACGCATTCCACTCCCCCTGATTAACATCGCCAGTATCCGCATCAGACATAGTGACTGAGCGCGTCATCGTGCCTTCAACGGTAGTTGGTGATGTCATGAATAAAGGAGAAATAGTAACCAAGGCCGTTGCAAGCCAAACGGGAAACAATAAGCGCCCGCCACTTTGACGTTTAAAGTACGCCAATAAGATAAGAGGGACCGCCAACACCAAGAAAAGCCCCATTCGTGAAGCTAAAGGCCACCAGCTTAAGCCGGATTCCATAATCGACCAGATTAAGGTGCCAATTAACAACAAAGCATAAATAAGGTTTGCGACTTTATTGCGTTTTTTTAATAACAAAGCTACGGCGATAAAGGCAACGCCAGCAACAACATAATAAAGACTGCCATCTAAAGAAACTAGCCAGCCGCCACCTACTAACAAAGCCAAACCAATGGCTAAAAAGAGTACCGAGAGAACAATCATATGACACAATCCCTTCGAGTTTAATTCGTTCATTGAATCCAGTAAATCAGCAGCAAGGCGACCGCAGAACAGCCGCTCAGCCACTTATTCACCATAGATGATTACAACTCAAAGTAAAAGCGTAGAGCATAAAATGACAAAATAGACTTTTTTCTTACATATTTATCAAATAATGCTTATAACAAGGATCAAATCTTAGTAACGTCATAGCCATATACAGCATCTAACTTAGACTGAATAACATTCGGTGCAAAGCGCCCTGCGGCTTGAAGCGCCTTTAGCTTCATCTTCCCAAACACACCGCCGTGCATGTGATATAAACCGGTGTTGGCTTTAGACATATTCTGAATATTAGTTGCTCTAGGTTTACGAGATTGCTCGTATCTTTGCAAAGCTTCCTTCAAAACATAACGTGATAAACACTCAGCGAGCACATATCCGTCTTCAATCGCCATCGCGGCACCTTGCGCCATGAAAGGCAACATAGGGTGACAAGCATCCCCCAGTAAAACCACTCGACCTTGATGCCAAGTTGATAATTCAGCCCTGCCATTTAAAGCCCATAAAAAAGTACGGCTCGCGGATTTTATTAACTCGCTTACTTCAGGGTGCCAATCTGCAAAAGCACGCTTCAACTCGTTTACATCGCCCTCTTCACGCCATGATTCAGATTGCCAATCACTGCGCTCTTCCACGGCAACAAAGTTCACATAGTCACCGCCGCGCAAATAGTAGCTCACAAAATGACGGCCCGGACCCACCCAAACACAGGCATCCGGCTTGATATCAACCGTTAGATCACTGACCGGGATAACACCACGCCATGCAACTTGCCCCATAAAGGCTGGGCGCTCTTGCCCTAACATTTGCTCACGTACTTTTGAACGAATACCATCGGCACCAATTAACAAATCGGCGTAAAACTCTCGACCCTCTTCGAGCAACAAACAAACCTGTTTGAGTTCGGTATTCTCTCGATAGCCAACCACGGCAGCATTTAATACCAATTCAACACCTGCGTTTGCACAAGCTTCAGCTAAAACCTGATGCAAATCAGCACGATGCAAATGCCAGTAAGGCGCACCATAACGAGCTTCGGCATGCTCCCCCAATGGCGACTTCAGAAAATACTCACCCGACTTATAATCACGGATCGCAGCGTGTTGCGGGACAAAGGCGAATTGGCTCAATTCAGCTTCTAACCCTAAGTGTCGCAAAACTTTTAAAGCATTGGGACTTATTTGCAGTCCAGCGCCAACTTCACCTAGGCTCGCAGCTTGCTCACACACCACGACTTGAATACCTTGCTTAGCCAGCGCCAATGCCGCACACAAGCCTCCAATCCCAGCCCCAGCAATCACAACACTATTCACCTGATCCACTCACCTGCCCTCTTCGTTAATGCTGATTTTTGCAAGAATCAAAAGCGCCATAGTAGCGAATTCTTACCTAAATAAAACCGATCTATATCACTTATGGTGAAACAAAAAATATGGAAATACTTTTCAAATACTATGGCTCGATCCTTGCTATATTTCTCCAGTAGTGCGAAAACATTATAAGTAGCCTAGCAAATCAGGGTAACGATATAGCTAGATTCCACCTTACAAACTAAAGAAGTCTCCCCAATGTGGGGCGGATGCACAAAAAGAGCACGCAAATGTGTGCAAGTTTAAAGCACCCACCTCCGGCTTGATAAAGAGAACGAGGTATACATGGAAAAACTAACGAGCCATTATCAGTCAGCTGATTTTTTTGACGAGTTAATTGATGACAAAGGCACAGCAAGATCTCCTGCAAAACAACTCTTGGGATATCTAGACAGTCTTTCAGAAGACGAACTAGAAAAGAGGCGCCTCACTGCCGAAGCAACAATACAAGAAATGGGCATCAGCTTCACGGTCTACACAGAGGAAGGCAATATAGACAGAGCATGGCCCTTCGATATAGTTCCCCGCACGATAGAAGCCTCAGACTGGAAAATAGCTGAAGCAGGATTAAAACAACGCCTCACCGCCCTTAACCTTTTCATCAACGATCTATACCACGACCAAAACGTCATTAAAGACGGCATCATCCCAGAACACATTATTAAAGACTCCAAAAATTTTAGACCAGAATGTGTTGGCGTATCACCAGCCTACGGCGTATGGGCACATATTTGTGGTACCGATTTAGTACGAGATGAAAACGGCGACTTCTTTGTTTTAGAAGATAACTTACGTGTGCCCTCTGGCGTATCATACATGCTAGAAAACCGCGCCATTACCAAGCGTGTTCTCCCTGAATTGTTTGAAAACGAATCCATCTTACCGGTCGATTCATATACCTCGCAATTGTTTGACACCTTGGCGTCTTTGTCTCCAAGAGACATAGAAAACCCTGAGATCGTAGTGTTAACACCGGGTATTTATAACTCCGCTTATTTTGAACACGCTTTCTTGGCGCAACAAATGGGCGCGGAATTAGTAGAAGGCAGTGATTTGTTTGTCGACAGCGACGACTGCGTCTATATGAAAACCATCGATGGGCCAGAGCGTGTGGATGTGATCTACCGTCGTATTGACGACTTATTCATCGATCCAGAAGCCTTTGATCCAGAATCTGTACTGGGTGTTGCGGGTCTCATGCGTGCATGGCGAGCAGGCAATGTCGCCTTAGCAAACGCACCGGGCGCTGGTGTTGCCGATGACAAAGTCGTTTACGCTTATGTTCCAGCTATTATTCGTTACTACTTAAACGAAGAGCCAATTCTTAACAACGTCGAAACTTTCTTATGTGACGATCCTGAACAGCGAGCCTACGTCCTTGCTAACCTAGATAAATTGGTGGTTAAACCAGCCAACGAATCTGGCGGTTATGGCATGCTGGTTGGTCCTCATTCAACCAAAAAAGAACAAGCACTGTTTGCTGAGCTAATTACTAAAAATCCTCGTAATTACATTGCTCAACCAACATTGAAATTATCCACCGCACCAACGCTTATATCCAAAGGTGTGCTAGAACCTCGCCACTTAGACCTTCGTCCATTCATCTTACAAGCTAAGGATACTTACGTTACCACTGGCGGCTTAACCCGCGTCGCAATGAAAAAAGGCTCCTTGGTCGTTAATTCGTCACAAGGTGGTGGTAGTAAAGACACTTGGATTGTTGAAACAAAGGGGCAGTAATCATGTTATCTAGAGTCGCAGAACGCTTATATTGGAGCGCACGGTATTTGGAACGCGTTGAAAACACGGCCCGCTTGGTCAGTGTTTATGACGACCTATTGTTCGACCTGCCAAAAAACATCGAAGTATCTTGGTATAACTTAATCGAGATACTCAGTGGTGAAGAATTATTCGAACAACGCTATAAAGTCAAAGACGAACGCAACGTGGTGAAATTTCTTTTAGCCGATGACACCAACTTCAACTCCATGTTGTCATCATTGAAAATGGTTAAAGAAAATATTCGTACTACACGTGATGCTGTTCCCAGAGAAACTTGGGAGCTGATAAACGAGCTGGATCTATACGCACAACAGAATATAAAACAAGGCATCAACCGCTCAGGTCGCCATGATTTTCTCAATACCATCATTGAAGGCTGTCAAAAAATCATCGGCCTATTTGCTGGCGCCATGAGACGTGATTCAGGCTGGCACTTTCTCATTATGGGCCGCTATCTAGAGCGAGCCGACATGGGAACCCGTATTCTGGATGCCGCTGTGTCATTAATGCTGCAATCAGAGCCAGAGGCGCGAATACAACTTGGCCAAGTGACTTGGTCAAAAGTATTAAAATCTCAAAGTGCGTATTTGGATTATCGTCGCACCGTTCGAACCTCTATCAACGGAGCGAAAGCAACGACATTCTTGATGAATGACCTTTGTTTCCCAAGGTCTTTGGCTTACTGTTTGGGGCAAATAGGTGAAGCGGCGACAAAATTACCCCGCGCAGGTTTGATTACCGCTCAGGTAGATAAACTTTTAGAGTTTGATTACCCAATCCATAGCTCAGAAGATTTGGATGAAGATTTCCATAACCATCTCAATGATATACAGATTGCCATTATCGAAATAAATCACCAGATCACCGAAAACTGGTTTCATTTTCGGCAAGGAGACGCTGCATGACCATTAGAGTCGCAATACAGCACAAGACTACCTACGAGTTTGATCGTTTTATCAACGTGGCTCCCCACGTGTTAAGACTGCAACCGGCGGCGCACTCACGAACAAAAATTCACGCTTACTCATTGAAAGTGCTGCCAGAAACGCATTTTCTTAATGTGCAACAAGACCCATTTGGTAACTTTCAAACTCGCTTAGTGTTTCCTGAAAAAACCAATAAGTTAGAGTTTTACGTTGAAGTGATCGCCGATATGACGGTCATCAACCCGTTTGACTTCTTCGTGGAAAGCTACGCAGAAGAGTATCCTTTTGCCTACGACAAAGCCCTGAAAAAAGAGCTAGAACCTTATTTACAAGTCACCGAGTCTTGCTCTTTATTAGATAAATGGCTTTCGACCGTTGATCGTAAAAACACACCAATCAACGATTTCCTCGTAGCAATCAATAGTCGCTTAGCGGGAGATATTGGCTACGGAATCCGCCTAGAGCCTGGCGTTCAAACCTGCGAAGAAACTCTGACCCTGAAAAAAGGTTCTTGTCGAGACACCTCTTGGCTATTGGTACAAATTCTTCGCAGCCTTGGTTTAGCAGCGCGCTTCGCATCTGGCTATCTTGTTCAGCTAACCTCTGATGTGAAAGCACTCGACGGCCCATCAGGCCCCGAAGAAGATTTCACCGACTTACACGCATGGTGTGAAGTCTTTTTACCAGGCGCAGGCTGGGTTGGATTAGACCCAACGTCTGGTTTGTTTGCTGGCGAAGGTCACATTCCATTAGCTTGTACTCCAGAGCCAGCTTCCGCAGCACCGATCACAGGCTTAATAGACGAATGTGAATGCGAATTTAGTTACAGCAACATTGTGACTCGTATTCATGAAGATCCTCGTGTAACCAAACCCTATGCCGAAGGCGAATGGGACACCATCAAAGCCCTAGGTTTTGCGGTCGACAAACAGCTTGAAGACGGTGACGTCCGTCTGACAATGGGTGGTGAGCCAACGTTCGTATCCATCGACGACATGGATTCAGAACAGTGGAACACCGGCGCATTGGGTGCAGAAAAACTCAAATTAGCCAAAGACTTGCTAATCAAAATGAAGCAAGAATTCGGTGCTAACGGCCTACTTCATTATGGCCAAGGCAAATGGTATCCGGGTGAAGAAGTACCGCGTTGGGCACTGGGTTGTTTCTGGCGCACCGACGGCGAAGCCCTGTGGAATGATCCGAAATATTTAGCGCGCGTAGACAAAGACTACAAACACACCATCAAAGACGCACAAGCCTTTGGTGAACTCTTGTGTGATAAGCTCGCACTGGATAAGCAATACCTTCAAAGTACTTACGAAGACACCCTGTATTATTTGTGGATGGAGCAATCGCTTCCCGCAGATGCAGACCCAACCAAAGCCGATTTGAAAGACGACTTAGAGCGCCGCCGTCTAGCGAAACTGCTTAGCCGTGGTTTAAGCACTACAACAGGCTACGTTTTACCGTTAGAGTTCGATACAGTAAACAATCGTTGGAACAGTTCACTTTGGCCGATGCGCAGTGACGTTATCACCTTGATTCCAGGCGACAGCCCAATGGGCTATCGTTTGCCGCTGAATTCTTTACCTGCGCAAGCGGAAGAAGATCGCATTCCTGAACGAGATCCGTTCGATCCTCGTCAACCTTTAGCGAACAAAAAAGACAACGCAGTACTAGACAGCGTCGCCAAACAGCACTTCGCTAAAAAAACAGCACCATCAAAACCAGCGTTAGCTCCTGAGAAAACACTTAAAAACGTGATTCGTACCACATTGTGTATCGAACCACGAGATGGGCGCTTGCATGTGTTCATGCCCCCCATGACGCATCTTGAACATTTTGTCGCGGTTCTTGAGCATCTTGAAGCGGTAGCAAAAGCCCTTGATAAACCTATCGTTGTCGAAGGTTACGAGCCACCAAAAGACCCACGTTTGCAAAAGTTTTTGATCACGCCAGATCCAGGTGTTATCGAGGTGAACATTCACCCAGCGGCAAGCTGGAAAGAATTGGTTCACAATACTGAAACCCTGTATCACCAAGCTTATCTTTCTCGCCTTGGCGCAGAAAAATTCATGCTGGATGGTCGCCATACAGGCACTGGTGGTGGTAACCACGTGACACTGGGTGGTCGCACTCCAGCAGACAGTCCTTTGTTGCGCCGCCCTGAATTATTACAAAGTTTAGTCACCTTCTGGCAGCATCATCCTGGCTTGTCCTACCTTTTCTCTGGCATGTTCATTGGCCCAACCAGCCAAGCGCCGCGCCCAGACGAAGGCCGTGATGAAGCCTTGTATGAAATGGAAATTGCTTTCCAAAACATACCGGAAGGCTTAGTAGATGAACCTTGGTTAGCCGATCGTTTAATGCGAAATTTGCTGGTCGACATCACCGGCAACACCCATCGCTCTGAATTTTGTATTGATAAGCTTTACGCGGCTGGCAGCGCCAGTGGTCGCCAAGGTTTATTAGAATTCCGTGGCTTCGAAATGCCGCCACATCCGCATATGTCGCTCGTGCAAATGCTGCTGTTGCGCTGCCTCGTGGCACGTTTCTGGAAGGAACCGTACAAAAAGCCTTTAGTTCGTTGGGGCACCAGCTTGCATGATAAATTCATGCTGCCGCATTTTGTTTGGCAAGATGTGAAAGAAGTGGTCGAAGACCTGCAGCGCCATGGCTTCCCGTTCAAACTTGAATGGCTAGCTCCGTTTGAAGAATTCCGCTTCCCTCATTACGGTCGTCAGCAAATTGATGACATGGAAATTGAACTTCGTTGGGCAATTGAGCCTTGGCATGTTCTTGGTGAAGAAATCACTGGATCGGGCACCGCTCGCTATGTGGACTCTTCCGTCGAACGCTTGCAGGTAAAACTATCCGGTTTAACCGATGGACGTTACGTATTGAGCTGTAATGGTCGCCGCGTGCCGATTCGTTCCACCGGTCGCAAAGGCGAATACGTTGGCGCGGTCCGCTACAAAGCGTGGGCGCCACCATCTGCGTTGCACCCAACATTGGGCACAGACACACCGCTCATATTCGACTTGATTGATACCTGGAATGGCTTATCTGTGGGCGGTTGTACCTATCATGTGTCTCATCCTGGTGGACGAACCTATGATAATGTACCGGTCAACAGCAACGAAGCGGAAGCCCGTCGAGTTAACCGTTTTTGGGATCATGGCTTCACTCAAGGCACGCTATCTCCACCTCCGGCCTTTAGTGCATTACGCGCTTTTTACCCTAATGGAGACGAGCCTCGCACTATGTCGCCACCAGCAGAAGAGCCAATGAATGAATATCCTCATACATTAGATCTAAGGAAGCAGTATAATGTTCTCTAATAATTAATTTTTTAGGCTCAAGCACATTATGCAACTTCAAACAGGTACTTTTATAACGTCGGTCATCGATGAAAAACCGACGTTATCTTCCGCCTATGATAAACCGATAAATGCTTATGATGAGGCCTTCACGGAAGATCGCCAACCGCGCGCGCATTGGGAAACCTTGCTGCGCAACATAAGCAGTCTTTCAGACGAAGAAATGCTCGACCGACAACGTCGTGTCCAGCGTATTCTTCGTGAAGACGGAGCTACCTACAATTTAACCAGCGACCCGCTTACACCCAGTGTTTGGTCGCTGGACCTTATTCCCAATATTATTCCAACCGATGAGTGGCTTGAGATTGAGCAGGGCTTAGCTCAGCGCTCAAACTTACTGGATCTCATTTTAAAAGATCTTTATGGCCCGCAGGAACTACTGAAAAACGGCATTATTCCTTCTGAGATTATTTTTAGTCATCCCGGTTTTTTACGCCAATGCCACGGAGTTATGGTTCCAGGGGCTCATCAATTACTGCACCATGCCGTGGATCTGGTTCGTGACCATAATGGCCAATTTCAAGTTATTGGCGATCGGACCCAAGCACCAAATGGCGCCGGTTATGCACTGGAAAATCGAACAGTTGTGTCTCGTGTTATTCCAAACAGTTTCCGTGATAGTCAAGTACGTCGTCTGGCAGGATTTTTTCAATCCTTCAAAAACATGCTGTCGTCTCTTGCCAGCCAATGGACTGATACGCCACGTATCGTCATGCTGTCTCCCGGCGCTTACAGCAGCACGTATTTCGAGCAAGCTTACTTATCAAACTACCTTGGTTTTCCATTAGTTCAAGGCAGCGATTTAACCGTACGTAATGGCGCAGTTTGGATGAAATCCTTAAACGGCTTAGCTCGTGTCGATGTAATTTTGCGTCGTGTCGATGATGCCTATTGCGATCAAGCCGAACTAAGAGCGGATTCTTTCCTTGGTGTTCCAGGCTTATTAGAAGTGGTTCGAGCAGGAAATGTTGTACTTGCTAACCCATTGGGCAGCGGTATTTTAGAAGCGCCAGCATTAGTAAAATTTTTGCCTGCCATCAGTGAGTTTTTGACAGGCGAACAACTTACTTTACCTTCTGTAGCAACTTGGTGGTGTGGTGATAAAGACGATTTAAATTATGTGATCGCCAATCTTAGTAACCTGATTATCAAGCCTGCGATTCGTAGCAATAGCAGCAACAGTATTTATGGCCACACGCTAAGCGAAAAGCAAAAACTTAATACGATAGAAAAAATTAAAAAAGCCCCGCATTTATATGCAGCACAAAACTATGTACCGGGTTCCATGTCACCCATTTGGTTAAATGGAAAGATACAAGCTAGACCGAGCCTGTTACGCGCTTTCACCGTTGCTAGCCCAACAGGCTACACGGTTATGCCCGGCGGTTTGTCTCGTGCTGGTGAATCGACGAAAGAAGCCATCGTCACCAATATGTCCAGCTCCAAAAGTAAAGATACTTGGATCATCGCAGCGGAACCCGAAGCGCCAAGTAACTTACTCACAGACCAAGTGCTGCTACAAGACGAAGCCTTACAATCAAATTTACCAAGCCGAGTGGTAGAAAACTTATTCTGGATGGGCCGTTATGCCGAACGCGCCGAAATCAGTATGCGCTTGCTACGTACCATTTTTAAACAAATGAATGGTATTGATCCACTACCAGAAGAAAGCCGTCGCATGTTGCTTGAAATGGTATCGACACAAACTGGCTGCTTACCCGGTTTTATAAAAGCGGATGAAAAACTGCTTGCCAACCCTGATGCCGAGCTCGTTTCTATCATTACGGATGGCAGTCGTGCGGGATCAGTCAAAGCCAACCTGCAAGCCATGTTAAGTTGTGGTGAGCAAGTTAAAGAAATGCTGTCTGCTGACACTCGTATCATCATCAATGAGTTGCGTGATCATATTCATGAGCTAGATCGCTCTTATACCAATGGTTTACCTCCCGCGCCGGAAGAATCGCTAGACAGCCTAGTCACTTCCCTATTGGCACTGTCGGGGTTGAACCATGAAAGCATGTTGCGCGGACTAGACTGGACGTTTCAGGAAATTGGTCGCCGGACAGAACGCGCATTGCAAACCGCTACCTTGTTACGCTCGGCACTAACTAAGCCTTTATCATCAGGGCCTCAGCAGCAAATTCTAGAATCTGTTTTATTAAGCGTAGAAGCCCTTATTTCCTTCCGTCGTCGCTACCGAAATCGTGCTCGCGTGGCTTATGGATTAGATCTATTAATGATCGATGGCACCAATCCACGCTCTTTGCTTTATCAAGTAGAACAGCTACGCAAATACATAAGAGAACTGCCCAGAAATGAGACAGCTACGGCAGGTCTAAGCCCTGAAAATAAAATTATTTTAAAATCGCTAAATGATATTCAACTTGCCGATTTGGAAGAGCTTGCCGAAGTAGACATAGACAGCCAAAGCCGTCTGAAGTTAGAACAACTGATGACTGAGCTTTTAGATCAACTTGAGCAATTCACAGTCCTCATTAGCGATAAGTATTTTGACCATACCGCTGGCCCACAGTCATTGACGGCAGCCATCAGAGGAACCAACGTATGAGATACCGCGTTCGTCATATAACAGCATATAGCTATGGGGCACCTGTGAGTCTATGCTACAACATGGCTCACTTATTGCCGCGAGATACACGCAATCAACACTGTTTAAATCAAAAAATACAAATCAATCCGCCGCCAGTTTATCAAAACGATGGCGAAGATTATTTTGGTAATCAGACGTTTTATTTTTCAATTCAAGAAGCCCATAAAAAATTGGTTATTGATGTCACCACCGACTTTGAAATTTCGCCGTTAGATGTACTCCAGTGGCAAACACAAAGCACTCTGACTTGTGGCCAATTACGTGCGCAATTAGACAATCCAAATACTCCCGAACTGCGCATGGCAAAAGAGTATTTATTGGATTCACCGCAAATACGCTGCTCAGAAGATCTAAAAGCCTATGCGCAAAGTACTTTTGCTGATGACAAACCAGTCTTGCAAGCGGCGCTGGCTTTCACCCATAAGATCTTCTCCGAGTTCAAATTCGACCCAACAACTACCACCGTTGCGACACCACTTGAACAAGTTCTTAAACAACGCAGCGGCGTGTGTCAGGATTTCGCCCACTTAGCGATTGGCTGCTTGCGCTCGGTTGGCATTCCAGCACGCTATATGAGCGGCTACTTAGAAACCTTGCCACCACCGGGGCAAGAAAAGCTTGTTGGTGCTGATGCGTCTCATGCTTGGTTCGCCGTACTTATTCCAGAATTAGGCTGGGTAGAATTTGATCCAACTAATGATTTGATGCCAAGCGACCAACATATTGTCACCGCATGGGGACGAGATTATGCCGATGTCACACCATTGCAAGGTGTTATCTTTGAAGGCGGAGGTTCTCAGCAGTTGGCCGTATCAGTGGACGTAAGACGAGTCTAACGAACACCAGCTCTTTGCTCATCATAATAAGGGCATAACCCCCAATTGCAGCACCGTTTAAAAGTGTACAATTATCGGACAAAAGTCATACTACATAGCATGTAGAGCCGATATAAGGTAAGCTTCGCGAAATTCTTGCATAACCTGATTTTTCAGCTTTGCACCTGCCTTTATAAAACATGAGAACATCTATGAGTTTCGACAAACTTGGGCTTTCTGCCCCCATCCTAAAAGCCATTGAAGATCAAGGCTATACTGAGCCGTCTGCAATTCAGGCTCAGGCAATACCTGCCATTCTTGAAGGCCAAGATGTGATGGCCGCGGCCCAAACAGGGACAGGCAAAACAGCCGGTTTTACCCTACCCTTGCTTGAAATTCTAAGTAAAGGCGAACACGCGCAAAGCAATCAAGTCCGTGCCTTAGTACTAACACCAACACGAGAACTCGCCGCTCAAGTCGCAGAAAGCGTAAAGAACTACGGCCAACATTTAGGCCTTAAATCGACCGTCGTATTTGGTGGCGTAAAAATCAACCCTCAAATGATGGCCCTTCGCCGCGGCGCGGATATTCTTATCGCTACGCCTGGCCGTATGATGGATTTGTACAACCAAAAAGCGGTACGTTTCGACAAACTAGAAGTTCTTGTTCTTGACGAAGCCGACCGCATGTTGGACATGGGGTTTATCCATGACATCAAAAAAATCCTAGCGATTTTGCCGAAGAAACGCCAAAACTTATTGTTCTCTGCGACTTTCTCTCCAGAAATACGCCAGCTAGCAAAGGGCTTGGTAAACAACCCTGTTGAAATTTCCGTTACGCCACGCAACGCGACAGCCGTTTCTGTTGAACAATGGTTACACCCTGTCGACAAAAAACGTAAAACTGAATTGTTAATTCAACTGATTGCCCAAGGCCGCTGGGATCAAGCCTTGGTATTTTCTCGCACCAAACACGGTGCCAACAAGATCACCAAACAACTAGAAGACGCCGGCATTCGTGCTAGTGCGATTCACGGCAATAAGAGCCAAGGCGCACGTACTCGCGCTTTATCAGACTTTAAAGAAGGCCGCATTCGTATTCTTGTGGCTACTGACATCGCCGCTCGTGGACTAGACATCGAACAGCTACCTCACGTGGTCAACTTTGACTTACCAGACGTGGCTGAAGATTACGTTCACCGTATTGGTCGTACTGGCCGTGCAGGCGCGACAGGCAAAGCAATTTCATTGGTTGCCGCTGACGAGCTGGATCAATTACGCGCTATTGAACGCTTAACTCAGAAGCTTATTGAACGCCGCTATGAAGATGACTTCATGCCAACACACATGTTGCCTGATACCACTCTGGATACGCGCCCGATCAAACCAAACAAGCCTAAAAAGCCGAAATCACCACGTGATCAACAGGGTGCAGCAAGACAAGGCAATGGCGCAAAGCAAGGTGGCAATCCAGCTAAAGGTAATGCACCTAAGTCTGGTAACCGTCGCCCAGCCGCCCCGAAAGCTGAAATGACACCGGGACAAGGTCTACGTAGCAAGCCTCTAGCGCCAGCACGTCGTAACCGTAAACCAGATTAATACTCGACTAATCTGCTAGTATATATGAAGCCACAGTGAGACTATCTCTCTGTGGCTTTTTTGCAAAAACGCTTAACGAAACTCACCATCATCAAGGACGTGTTATGGGCATAATCATCCTTCCGCTGTTTTTATTTTGGCTAGTCTGCTTTCTTTTCTCTTTTCGAATGGGTTATGTCTTATTGAAAGAGGAAAAACTGTTTGCTTATAAAATATTACCAACGATTGCCGCCATCCTTCTCGCCTTTCTGTATATGAAGCACTCGATCAACCAGTTTGAAAGTAGTGAGTCGCTTTGGGCATTTGAGATAATTTTTTACTTCTTATTTAACCTTAATGCTGCCGCTCTATATTTAGCGGCACTACTCTCTTACTTCACCCTAAGAAAACGAATAAAAAACCCATCGATCAAATCTCTTATTTTCATCATCGCACTGTCTATTTCATTAGGCACCTTACTAGGCGCTTTTGGTAGCGAAGCTTTTATGGAAAAAAACAATATTGAGCAGACCTATTAGAAGAGGGTGACATCTGATTCTCAATTTTAGAAACAGATGTCACTTTGAACAAAAACTAGCTCAGCTTATAAGAGCTAATTTCTTTCAATACACTTTCAAAACGCTCTCCAGCCTGAACAGAACCTTCATCCGTTTTGTTCACCATATCCAGAATTCGCTCAGAACGCTCGCTGACATTTTGAATATTCTTATTAATTTCTTCCGACACCTGAGATTGTTCTTCTGACGCAGTAGCGACACGCTCGATAGTTTGTGCTAATTGCTCAATCGCCTCAAATAAGCCTTGCATCATAGTGACATTCTCAGTCACAACATTCGACGTTTCCGTTGCCATGCTGGCGCACTGTCCCATTGATTGCAGTGCACTCTTGCCAGAACCGACCAAGGCTTCAATCATCGAACGAATCTCTTCAGTTGAATTTTGCGTACGCTGAGCAAGTGTTCTCACTTCATCCGCCACTACCGCAAAACCTCGACCTTGCTCTCCAGCTCGAGCGGCTTCAATGGCTGCATTCAAAGCAAGTAAATTGGTCTGCTCAGCGATGGACTCAATGGTTTGCAATATAGTGCTGATTTCTTCCGTATGATTGGTCACGGACTGCACCGCTTTATGCCCCCCTTCCACTTCGGAAGACAAATTTGCGATGGATTGCAAAATCATCTCCATACGCTCTGAACCCTGAGTACTTTGCTGACGAATACTTTCCGTAGCCTCTGCAGAGGATTGCATATCCTGAGAAATAGTATTACTGGTCAGCGACATTTCTTCTACTGCGGATGCCATAAGGTCCGTTTGATTAAACTGGTCTTTGGTTTCTTGTAGTGCAGTTTTCGAATAGCCACTTAGTACATTCATACTTTCTTTTGATTCAGACGCCATATCTACCATCAAATGAAAAGATTCACTCAAATGGTCTAAATGCATGTTTAAATATTGAATAATCTCGCCCAACTCATCTTTTGACGTATTCTCAATTCGTCCCACCAAATTACGCTCTGAAGAGACATTTGATAACGCTTGGCTAATACGCTCCACCCGTTTGGACAGAGAACGTGTCAACGAGAACGCCAAGAAAATCACCGGTGTAATCAGTACAATAAAACCAATAATCAAACCATTACGATAAAGTTCACTGCGAGACGTTAACGCAGCACTGAGATTATTAATTTCGGAGCTAATTTTATCTGCAACTCCTTTTATCAAACCTATTTTCGCCGTAGCAAGTCCAAACCAATCTGCTGGGCCATTTACAGTAGAAACATCCTTCATCGCCAAAAAAGCATCTGTCGCCTGTGTGACGGCCTTCCAATTATCATTTTTCATCGCCGCATTCAGTAATGCTTCTTCTTTATCTGACGCCGTCACCATAAAGTGTTCTAACTGATGATTCTCATCTTCAATGAAAGCAGCAATCTGAGACTGACGCTTTAATGTTGTAGACTTAGCTGCATACACACCATTTAAAGCACCACGATATTGACCTGCACGCTCCTTCATCC
Organism: Marinomonas sp. ATLA20; assembly: GCF_057180105.1. Taxonomy (NCBI): domain Bacteria; kingdom Pseudomonadati; phylum Pseudomonadota; class Gammaproteobacteria; order Oceanospirillales; family Oceanospirillaceae; genus Marinomonas; species Marinomonas sp. ATLA20. The sequence goes on along the minus strand of NZ_JBXUKU010000002.1, from coordinate 328,955 downwards.
ACAATAGACTTAAGCGAGCCTCTAGCGCTTTGGCAATATCTCGATTGCTAATGTCCAAAATAACGCGTTGAATGGAATTTAATGCTTGGCGATTCACCTCTGAATAAAAATCAAACGCGCCATTATCTGCTGCCAAAGCATCGACTTTTTGCCGAACTTGATTCTTGTCTTTCAACATAGCCAAAACAGGCATTCGTAAACGATTTAGACGCTCAGAAGTAAGCTCTTCAAAAGAACCACTCTCTAAGTTTCTCAATGTTGCTTCCGCATTATCCGCCACTTTACGTTGAGCCAATAAAGCATCTCTTCCGCTATTGCCTTTACTGCCTAAAAAGCCGGCACTCAAACCCCGTTCAACTGCAAAATTATGAGCCACACCATCTAAAACAGACGACAACTTCACCATGTCTTCTGCGACATGACCTTCATGAACACCTTCATTTAAATCTTTCACTAAAAAGCCAACAATAATAATGGCAAACAGCGATGGTAAAATACCAACAATGGCTACCGATTGAGACACTTTTAGATTTGAGAATAAGGCCACTAGCCACTCCTTGTCGTTGTTTTTAAGAAAGCTTAGATCAAAATATGCACTTTGCATGCCCAGTAGTTATTTTTTTTACATTATCTAGATTTCAAGTAATTTTCATACTTCCTAGATGTCTATTTAATTCGATATGTTGAAAACAAAAAAACCACCCGAAGGTGGTTTTATATAAACAAAATAACGCTCTGCCATTAACTGTGTTTCAGTTCAGCTTCTGGCACTTCATCTTGTTCAAACACTTTCGAGTCAGTATGACCAAGCCATTTCGAGGTGATACTGCCTGCGGTCATGGCACCATTAACGTTCACAGCGGTACGACCCATATCGATCAAAGGCTCGATAGAAATCAATAAGCCAGCCAACGCAACAGGCATATCCAGCGCAGACAATACGATCAAGGCCGCAAATGTTGCGCCACCACCGATGCCTGCAATACCAAACGAACTGATGGTTACAATAGCAATCAATGAAATGATGAAGCTTGGATCCAACGGATTAATGCCCACTGTTGGTGCGATCATCACTGCCAACATAGCTGGGTACAAACCAGCACAACCATTTTGCCCCATCGTCGCACCAAAAGATGCTGAGAAGTTTGACTCACCTTCACCGTTACCAAGGCGTTTAACCTGAGCATCAATATTCAGTGGAATTGTACCCGCACTAGAGCGAGAGGTGAAAGCGAATAACAATACAGGCAAGACTTTCTTAAAGTAACGCAGCGGTGAAATACCATTAAATGCCAATAGGCATAAATGCATCACTAAAATAAGCGCCAAACCAACATAAGACGCCACAACGAAGTTCAGTAACGTCAGTATGTCATCGACATTAGAACCAGCAACCACCTTAGTCATCAGCGCCAAAATACCATATGGCGTAAGGCTTAACACCATACGAACCAAGGTTCTAACAATAGATTGAGCTACATCAACAAAACGTTCAAAACTCGCACCTAATTCGGGCTCTTTACGAGCAACCGTTACACCAGCCACACCAACAAACGCAGCAAAGATAACTACAGCAATAGTAGAGGTAGGACGACTGCCTGCTAAATCAGCGAAAGGATTGCCCGGGAAGAAAGATGTAATCATGTCAGCAAATGACACACTAGCCAGACCATCAAGACGTGTCTCCAATGCCGCACCACGCGCCATTTCGCGAGCACCTTGCACAATACCATCAGCCGACAAACCAAATAGATTACTGACAAAAACACCGATCAAAGCAGAAACCGCAGTGGTCGCCAACAAGATACCGATAATACCGCCAGACATTTTGCCCAATGAGCCCGTGTCTTTCACCTTGACGATCGCGCCAATGATAGACACTAAAATCAACGGCATAATGATCATCTTCAGCAAGCTAACATAGCCATAACCGACGATATTCACATACTCTAATGTTTCGTTAGCTTCTGTACTGCCAACACCATAGATAAATTGCAATGCGGCACCAAAGGCAACACCCAAACCCAAACCAGTGAATACTTGAGTCGATAACGTCTTTTTCGCTTTTTGCAGTTTGAACAACAACGCGATTAACAAAGCGAACACCGCTAAGTTAATAATGGGATACAACATGGAGAAAAAACCTTAACAAATTAGTCATTGAACACCGGCTCCTTGCTTATCTAAACATCAATAAACACTGAAAACCGACAAGTTGCGGCAATGTTAACAAAATCTTGACTAAATGGATAAGAAGGAAAAATCATTACCTTATATAAGAAAAACGAATAAGGAAGAAACTTGAACGCCTTATAAACACATCCAGAAATCACAAGCCATACCATCTTGGAAATCCCTTCGATCAAGCTCACCAAGAAAGAGTCATGAAAAAAACCAAGCTGACTGAGAACGCCAACAAAGCACAATCCTTCTTGCGCCACTTCGCTATATAACGCAATATATAACGCATCGATATTCATCCTATTTCCAAACAGGTAGATCAGGGTAAAACCATGCGATTATTTAACTCTCTCAGCACCATACTACTCAGTGTTTTGATGTTTAGCCCTTCGAGCTATGCCGAAGAAGTCCACGCTGCCGTTGCATCCAACTTCACTGCCGCCATGAAAGACATCGCCACACAATACGAGGAAGAATCCGGCAATAAAGTTATTTTATCCTTCGGATCTTCCGGTAAATTCTTTGCTCAAATCCAACATGGCGCACCTTTTGATGTCTTTCTATCCGCGGATCAAAACAAACCCGATGCCTTAGAAAAAGCAGGCGCCATAATCCCAAACAGTCGCTTCACCTATGCCATTGGCGCCTTGGCTTTGTGGTCGTCTAAAGCCGATTTCATCGACAACAATGCCGCTCGTTTAAAAAACGGAGATTTTAATAAACTGGCCTTAGCCAACCCAAAGCTGGCGCCTTATGGTGTCGCAGCAATGGAAGTGCTAAAAGGCTTAGGACTCACAGAAAAGACACGATCAAAATGGGTAATGGGCGAAAACATCTCGCAAACCTATCAATTTGTCAGCACGGGGAATACCGATTTAGGATTTGTCGCCCTGTCACAAATAATGAGCAAAGGACACATTAAATCAGGCTCAAGCTGGATTATCCCCTCGGATCAATACAGCCCAATACGCCAAGATGCCGTGCTATTGAAAAAGGCAGACAATAACGCCGCAGCAAAAGGTCTGCTTGACTATCTACGCAGCGACAAAGCCCGTAACATCATCCATTCATACGGTTATAAAACGGAATAACAGCCAATATGCTTTCTGCGTCAGACTTAGAAGCCATTTGGCTAACCTTTAAAGTAGCGACAACTGTTACTGTTATTTTACTGCTCATTGGAACACCCATCGCTTGGTGGCTGGCACGAACCCGCTCCCGCCTAAAAGGGCCAATTAGCGCCATCGTTGCCTTACCACTGGTGTTACCGCCAACCGTGCTAGGGTTTTATCTACTAATCGCCATGGGTCCCAATGGTTTTATTGGTCAATTGACCCAAGAATTAGGTATAGGAACACTGCCCTTTACCTTTTGGGGATTAATCGTGGCGTCTGTGTTTTATTCTCTGCCCTTTGTCGTGCAACCCATACAAAACGCCATAGAAGCCATTGGAGAACGACCATTAGAAGTGGCCGCCACCTTGCGAGCAGGCAGCTGGGATCGTTTTTTTACCGTTGTTTTACCATTAGCGAAACCAGGCTTTATTACCGCGGCTATTTTAGGATTTACGCACACGGTCGGCGAATTTGGCGTTGTCTTAATGATCGGCGGCAACATTCCTGGACAAACTCGCGTGGTATCCGTACAAATTTATGACCATGTTGAAGCCTTGGAATATGATCAAGCTCACAAACTCGCCGCCATCATGATCATCTTTTCTTTTGTGGTGTTGCTCAGCCTTTATAGCTTCCAACGAAAAAACACACTATGGGGAGCGAAATAGCCATGCCAACCAACAAAATCGCTATAGAAAACAAAGAACAAGACCTGCACGCTAAATTTCACCTACAGCACCCAAAATCTCGCTTTGCTTTAAACGTCGATCTCACGTTGCCAGACAGTGGCGTCACCGCTATTTTCGGGCAATCAGGCTCAGGAAAAACCACCCTATTGCGCTGTATTGCCGGATTAGAGAAAGCGCAACAAGGGTATTTTGTGATGAAGGGGGAAACATGGCAAAACGATAATTTTTTCCTACCGACACACAAACGGCCATTAGGCTATGTCTTCCAGGAACCCAGCCTTTTCACCCATTTAACCGCAAAAGGCAATTTAGATTACGCCATTAAACGCAGCGGTATTCCCTTACCAACTGGTTTATATGACCAAGTCATCGACTTAATGGGCATTGAATCCATACTAAAGAATAATTCACAGCAACTGTCTGGCGGTGAAAAACAACGTGTTGCTATCGCGCGTGCCTTATTGATTCAACCCAAATTATTACTGATGGATGAGCCCTTAGCCTCACTGGATAATGCAAGAAAACAAGAGATTTTACCGTACCTAGAAAAGCTGAAGTCCACGCTCAACACGCCCATTTTGTATGTCAGTCACTCAGTCGAAGAAGTGATGCGCCTAGCGGATCATGTTGTACTGATGGAAGATGGCGAAGTCGCCACTCAAGGACAGGTAGAAGAGGTTTTCTCACAACTAACATCACCATTGCTGTTTAATAATAACACTGGCGTCATCTGGCAAGGCCAGATTGTCGAACAAGATGAGAAATGGCACTTATCAAAAGTATCTTGTGCTGGCAGTGACTTATGGATTCGTAACAACGGCGACAGTCTTGGACAGCAGGTTCGAGTCAGAATACTCGCCACCGATGTGAGTCTAACGCTTACGCGTCATGAAGATTCCAGCATATTGAATCGACTGTCCGTCACCGTGCTAGATATTGTTGCCGACAAAGACCCTGCCATGGCGTTAGTCCGCTTACAGACAGAGCAAAACACGCTTATTGCAAGATTGACCTATCGATCCGTTGATCACCTAGCCTTGGTAGCAGGAAAGACGCTCTGGGCGCAAATTAAAAGCGTGGCACTGGTCAGATAATCGAACCTGCGTCACTCATCTTTCAGTAGAATAACGCTTGGCGCTTTGAACAAGGCACAGGCTGCTTGCCCTACTTCCAGCTCTAGCTCTATTGCGCTTATATTCGTGATAACAGCAGACACAGACTTACCACCGCCAATGTCTAATGTCACATCCGTATTCACCGCACCTGGCAACAAACGAGAAATCGTACCGACCAACTTATTACGAGCGCTGGTGACCACCTTGGTATTCGTGCTTAAAATCACTGAGGATGCCTTAATCAAAGCCACCACATCGCTGTTCTTCTCTAACCCAAGCTGCTCAACGCTTTCCTGAGTGATCATCGCAATAATGGATTGATCAGTGCCAATATCCAGCTCAACCTCAGTATTCACAGCCCCAAGAATAATATTGCTAACCGTGCCTCTAAATTGATTTCTTGCACTGGTTCTCACACTCTCACTCCTCATAAAACTCGCCACATCGTTCAGGTTATGCAGTTTATCGCCTAAGCGTTCAATGAATTTTCGATGCTCATCCTGCAAGGCTTGGAAGCCTGAAATCACCCTATGGCCCAACTCGGTTAACAACGTTCCGCCACCTTGCGCACCACCCGTAGAGCGAACTACCAAAGGCTGAGCCGACATATTATTCATCGCATCAATACGATCCCAAGCGGTTTTATAACTGATCCCCACCTGCTTTGCCGCTTTAGAAATCGAACCACACGCATCAATTGCCGCCAGCAACTCAATCTGCGCCGACGCAAAAGGTTTATGCTGCTCGGTTAATAGGAAAACCTCCCCCTTTAACCCAGCCAATGCTGTTTTCTTATCCGTCATAAACACCTGTGTGCTAATCGCATCTAAAATCTTACTAACCAGTTTATATTAAAGACAATTTTAATACCCATGGTATTAAAAAACATCATCAGATAAACCAACGAGAAGAAGTAACAAACTTAATGTCGAGAAAGCATTAATGACATATCAGTCGATATGAAAGTGAGGGTAATGGCTTACACAATTTAGTGTAGGCCATCTATTAGAACACCAAAAAATCGTAGGCAATAAAAAAGCCCCGATACGTCAGTTTTCACTAACTTATCGGGGCTTATTTTATATGGTGGGCCTGCCCCGACTTGAACGGGGGACCTGCCGATTATGAGTCGGATGCTCTAACCAACTGAGCTACAGGCCCTAAAAGCGTTGCAGATTATAGCGATATGCTTGCCTTTTGCCAAGAAGTCGATGCAATTTATGTGTAATAAATTTTCGAAAGTGGTTGATAAACAGGCTGTTTTTCAATCAACCACTTGCCTAGCCCTTTTGTTTTCTGCCTTTTCGCGCTTTCGATTTATCGCTACAAGCAAATTTAAACTCGTTCAAAAGCGTACTTTATTTCGGTATAGGTCACTTTGGTCTTAATCGCTTCTAAGGCAATTAGGTGCAGTAGCTGTTCACGAGTAGTACAAGCATCGGGCAAGATGCTGACTTGATAAGGGTCGGCGGCACCTGAAATGGCGGTATGCGTTACGCAGTTTTGCGTCATCATGCCACAGAAAACCAAGCGGTCGACTTCCAGTTCTTCTAGCAGTTGCGTTAGATTTGTCTCTTGAAATGCATCGGCGTGTGTTTTTGTTACGATAGGCGCATCTGGTGCGGCATCTAAGATAGCTTGGTGTAATTTCACCCCTTCGCTGCCTTCAGCAAATAACGGTGATTCGCTTGCAGCCACATGTTGCACAAGGATCACAGCTGCATCTTGCTCTTTCGCGGCTTGAATAGCGTTAAGTATTTCTTTTAGGGCTTCATCGGCATTCCATAGAGGAAAGCTACCATTAGCGAAGTAGTCGTTTTGTGGATCAATCACTAATAATGCGGTGCGGCTCATTGTTGGCTCCTATTCTGTTGTTTACAAAGACTGTATCAAGAATACTAGAATCGCAAAACGATGGATTCCATTACAGTGTCAAATTTGACATATTAGAAGGCTAAAATGACAAACAGGATAAATCCTTGAAACACTATCAAATCGCTGTGCTTGCTTATCCTCATTCTCTTTTGTCAGCTGTTTATGGTTTTGCAGAAACATTCGAGCTAGCTAATGAAGCCTGTAAAGAATCAGATTTAGAAGTTCGTATCACTACGCATATTTTAAACGAGGCAGATCTACAGAAAGACTTAGGCACGCAATCGCACTATCACGCAGTCTTGTTGCCCCCTAGCTTAAATAAAGCCAGTTATGGCGAAATGAATATCGACATCAATGATTTTTTAATCGCACAGCATCAACAAGGCGCCATACTTTGCAGTGCCTGCGCTGGCGCGTTCTTTTTGGCTTACACTGGCCTCACAGATAAACGCCAATTGACGACGCACTGGGCACTAGAAACGTTATTCAAGGAACGCTTTCCGAAACAAGCAATAGATACGTCTAAGATTTTGATCAATCAAGGCGATATCATTAGCGCTGGCGGCATGATGTCTTGGATGGATCTGGCGCTGGAATTAGTACAAGCTCTCACCAATGCTCATATCGTTCGTCAGCTAGGCAAAACCTTGGTAATTGATACAGGCAACAGAGAACAGCGCTATTATCAGCAGTTTCAGCCAAATTTCGATCACGGCGACGGCGCGATTCTGACCGTTCAGCATCACCTACAAGGGCATTTTGCCAAACGGCAACGCATCGAAAGTATGGCCGCTTTGGCAAAGCTCACACCAAGAACTTTTTTAAGACGCTTTTCAAAATGCACAGAACTCAACCCAAATGAATATCTGCAGCGCGTTCGTATTCAGGCTGCTTGCGATACGTTGGAGCAAACAACATTGCCATTCGAAAGTATTGCGCTGCAAGTGGGTTATGAAGATGTGGGAAGTTGCCGTAAAGCTTTTCAGAAGATAATGGGGTTAACACCCAGTGCGTTTCGTCAGCGTTTTGTATCGTCAATATCTGGCTAATTAAGCGGTTAGCTAAAAAAAGCAAAACCAAAAAGAGTTTTGCTTTGCTCTCAATCGCTACTATTCAGTGGAGATAATTCTATCGACACAACTCAATCAACGATAAACAGCGTTGCGCCTTCAGAGGTTGATGAACGGTGCGGCTCGGCATCATCTGCTACCTGATAACTCATGCCCGCAGATAATACAAAAGTACGACCGTCTTTTAATACTGTTTTCAGCTCGCCACTCATGCAAAAAAGAATGTGACCTTTGGTACACCAATGATCCGCTAAATACCCAGCAGAGTAGGTCACAATTCTAACGCGAATATCGCCGAACTGCTTGGTCTGCCAATAGGCAAAACCGCTTTCACCTTTGTGGGTCGTTTTTTCGACACCTTGCCAATCTGTTACGCCAAAGGGTAAATCTGTAATCTTCATAACGACGCCTTAAAATCCTTCTACTAACAAGAACAATGCCGCTCTATTTCAGCGGCATAACATGAGAAGTAGTAAGCGTTAGCAGACGAGTAAGGTCAAGTACTATATTGAATGTTTAAGCGATCTCTATTTGGTAACAAAATGTCTCTGCCGAACCATGAGAAATTCGGTATTCTAAAGGCGTTTTGTCATAGCCATAAGCCACTCGTTCAATAACAGCAACAGGACTATTTTCCACCGTGTTCAAAGCCATAGCAATGCTCGTGCTGGCAGAGGCTATCGTTAAGGTTTCTTTCGCCGAAGCGATAAGCTGCCCACATTGTTGCTCATAAAATGGGTATAGCAAATTACCAAACTCAGACAATTCTAAATCGATCAAACTAGTGAATAATGACGCAGGCAGCCAAATCTCTTCCGTTAATACCACGCGGGCTTCCAATAAACGCAAACGTTCGAGACAAATCGCCTTGTCATTAACATTTATTTTTAAGGCATCAGCGGCTTGCTGTGGTGGATTTTTGAAGGTTCTGGACAGCAGTTGACTTTCGGGCATAACAAAACGCCCATCGGAAGACATTTGACGGAAAAAGCGAAACAAAGAGGCATTAAAATCAGGACGACGCACAAAAGTGCCACGACCTTGACTACGATAAAGCAAGCCATCGTTAACTAGGGTATCTACCGCTTTACGAATAGTACCGATAGCCACTTCATAGTTTTTTGTTAGTTCACTTTCCGTTGGAATTGGCACATCCGGTAACCAAGCTCCTGAACTAATATTGTCTAGCAATTCATCACGTACCTGTTGATACAGCGGCAATCTATGATCCCGCCCATGCTTAAACAGCGCCATTTTCTTCTCTCTTTAGTAAATTACACCATTCTAATCCCAGCGTAGCGAAGCGTCTATGATTGTTGACTTAATATTCATATAAACATATATTCATCTATATGAATTACATAAGTATACATTTATCCTTACACCAATAAATTTAACAACATGCAGGTAAAGGTTTTTTAATGATTTCCGACACCAATCTGCCAGTAACAGGCATCGACACACATGCGCATATTTTTCGCACTGATTTGCCTATGACTGCTGAACGCAGGTACGCGCCAGACTATAATGCGCTGCCTGAAGACTTCTTAACGCATTTAGCAGGTCATCGTATTTCTCATGGCGTGTTGGTCCAGCCTAGTTTTTTAGGCACTGACAACAGTTTTATGGTGCGAGCATTACGTCAACACCCTGAAAAGCTAAAAGGCATTGCTGTTGTTGATTCCACTATTAGCGATAGTGAATTGGATGCGTTAGACGCTAATGGAGTGGTTGGTATTCGCCTCAACTTAATTAAAAAGCCGTTAGAGAATTACACATCTCTCCTTTGGCAAACCTTCTTAAGCAAATTGGCGCAACGTAAATGGGTCGTGGAGATCCAGCGCGAAATCGACGATTTGGCGACTTTTTTACCAGCTATTCTAGAGTCCGGCGTCGAAGTGATCATTGATCATTTTGCTCGTACAGATGGAGGAATAGATCCATCCAACCCAGCTCACCAAGACTTTTTAGACTTATTAAGCAGTGGCGCACCAATATGGACAAAAGTGTCGGCGGCCTACCGCTGCAATGCCGACATAGAACAAGCAAAAGAAATGCTAGCAATCCTGCGTTCAGCCTATGGTCATTCAGACTACTTTTTATGGGGCAGTGATTGGCCAAACACACAATTTGAAGCGCAGACAAATTACAAAGAACAATACGATTTTATGGAAGATTTACTGCCCAGCATGGATGAGCGGAATAAAGTACTGGTTACTAACCCAAGCAAACTATTTAAGTTTTAACCGCCAACCAAATAAGAACAGTAAAAGAGAAGCATAAAAATGAGTCTACTTGTTGTTGGAGCAATCCTACTATCCATCATCCTTGGTTATAAAACCCGAATTAATATCGGACTTTTTGCCATTGCCTTTGCCTATTTAATTGGTAGTTTTGCGCTTGGACTAAGTCCTAACGACATCATTAAAATGTGGCCGCTGAAGATCTTCTTCATCATTTTCTCTGTGTCCTTGTTTTACAGTTTTGCCATTATTAATGGCACGTTAGAAAAGCTAGCCGAGCATCTTATGTATCGTTGCCGCCGCTTTCCTCACTTGTTGCCGTACGCAATTTATATTACGACAACTATCGTTTCTGCGCTTGGAGCAGGCTACTACACAGTTTTAGCTTTTATGGCGCCTATCACGCTATTACTTTGCCAACGGACAGGCATGAGCATGGTAATTGGTTCTATGTCGGTTGGTTACGGCGCATTAACTGGCGCGAATTTCATGTCTAGCCAAAGCGGCATTATCTTCCGCGGTATCATGGCCAGCGCTGGTGTTACCGAAAACCAAGCCTTCATAAACTCTATTGGCATCTTCTTAAGCACCGCGGTTATTCCGTTAATTGTGATTACCGCATTGGTGTTCTTCACTAAGCACCGTGCTAATGTCGCCAAAAATGACTTCCAAGTAGAACGCCCTACGCCATTCAATAAAGAGCAATCACAAACCTTTATACTCACTCTTATCATGATGGGCTTAGTACTACTTGCACCCATTTCGCATCTTCTATTGCCTGATAATGAGACGATTAACTTTATTAATTCCAAGATGAACATAGGCCTAATCGCCAGCGTGTTCTCTGTTATCGCATTATTATTGAAACTTGGAGACGAGCGTAAAGCCATTGCCTCTGTGCCTTGGTCAACGCTTATTATGATCTGTGGCGTAGGTATGTTGATCTCGGTAGCGATAAAAGCCGGTACAATCAATGACCTTGCCTCTTGGATTGGTACTTCAATCCCAGCCGCTTTGGTGCCCGTTGTATTCGGTATTGTTGCTGCTTTCATGTCCCTTTTTGCCAGTACATTGGGCGTGGTTACGCCAGCGCTTTTCCCAATCGTACCGTCAATTGCACAAAGTCTGTCATTGGATCCGATGATGCTATTCATCTGTATCGTAGTCGGTGCTCAGGCCACAGCCATATCGCCTTTCTCTTCTGGAGGAAGTTTGATTCTAGGCGCTTGCCCAACAGAAGAAAGTCGAACGAAACTGTTCCCTCAACTTCTGTTCCGCGCTGCCCCACTGGGTTTTGCTGCGGCCCTACTCTTTAATTTGCTAATCACTTTTATGCTTTAGTAACGGATAACCTCTTTGGGCGTATGCATCACTGTGATGCTGCGCCTTTTTTTACATATATGGAGATACCCTCATGACTCTTTCTTTGCGCACTCGGATACTGAGTGTCAGCATTCTTGCTGTTGTTATCACAACGGCATATCTAGTCACAGAAACGACCCTTTCTCTGACGCAGCAAATGCGCGATTCATTAGTTAAAGATGTTCGTCATTTCTCAAAAGCCTATGGCGATAACACAAGCGAGTGGCTGAACAGCCGAAAAGTCATTGCGGCTTCGCTTGCTAACACGCTAGAACGAGCACCTGAGCAATCACCTTACATCGCGATTAAACAAGCGTATGACAGTGGTAAATTTGCCTTAACCTATTACGGTAATAATGATGGCAAAATGTATCGTCAAGACCCAGCGTTAGACGCGAAACGTCCGGGTTACGACCCTCGCCAAAAGAGCTGGTATCAAGAAGCAATGAGCATTGGCCAACCAAGTATTCTTGGCCCAAATCTAAGCTCTACGACCAAAGAATTGGTGATCATCTTAACGAATCCCGTCACAAAGAATGGCCAAAACTTTGGTACGGTCGGCGCAAATCTAAGTTTGGATCAATTGTCTAAACAGGTTGCTGAGCTTGAGATTCCAGGTTCTGGCTCTGCCATGATGGTCGCATCCAACAACGACATTATTGCCCATGCTGACAAAGACATGGTAATGAAAAAAGCCGAATCTATTTCCTCTATTTTCGCACCTCGTGCGCTGTCCAAACTTGCAAAAGAAGATAGGCTAGCCGAAGAAACATTAAATGACCGAGAGGTATTTGCTTACGCTCAGAATATCCCTAATACAGATTGGACATTAGTCTTCACCATGGACAAAAGTGAACTAATGGCGCCTGTTTATAAAGTATTGGTTCGTCAGATCATCACTGCATTGGTCCTTCTCGTAGCATTTAGCTGTTTCTTATATTGGTTATTCAAAGTGATATTTAGTGACTTAACGCGCGTCTCTAAAGCCCTACAAGATATATCTAAAGGCAAAGGCGATTTACGCGCTCGTATAGAAGTAAAACGTGACGATGAAATTGGTGTATTAGCACAAGGCTTTAATGACTTTGTGGGTCACATGCATGGTGTGGTTGAACGCTTAAAAGTACTTTCTAAAGACGTCGCAAACGAAGCTCAAAATGTGTCGAACTCATCGACTCAAAGCGCCTCTCGTGTTACCACTCAACAGCAAGAAATCGACATGGTCGCTTCTGCTGTTACTGAAATGGCGGCTGCAACTCACGAAATCGCAGGCAACGCCGAGCAAACAGCCAAAGCCGCTGGTCACTCTGTTGAACTCGGCCAAAAAGGCAGTGCACAAGTACAAAAAAGTCGTAACTCGACTCACCAACTTGCCAATGAAGTGAGCCTTGCTACTGGACAAATTTCTGAATTAGATAATCACGCTCAACAAATTAGTGGCATTCTATCGACCATTACAGGCATCGCAGAGCAAACCAACCTGCTAGCTCTTAATGCCGCGATTGAAGCCGCTCGTGCCGGCGAACATGGCCGAGGCTTTGCTGTAGTTGCAGATGAAGTGCGTACGCTTTCTCAACGTACTCACGCTTCGACCGAAGAAATTCAAAAAATGATTGAGCTGCTACAAGAGCAAACATCAAAAGCGGTTACTTCAATGCAAAACAGCAGCGCCAAAGCACAAACCAGTGTTGCGGATGCTGATGCAGCGACAGAGAGCCTAGAAGAAATTGCCAATGCCATCATCAGTATTTCAGACATGGCGACGCAAATTGCTACCGCTGCAGAAGAACAAACAGCGGTGACCAATGAAATCAGCCAAAACAGCGAGACCATTCGCCAAGTGGCTGCCGATTTAGCCATTGAAAGTAAAACGGGTGTAGAACAATCAAAACGACTTAACCAACTTGCCAAGCAAGTAGACAGCGAAGTCGGCCAGTTCCAGATCTAAGCTTGTAACACTAAAAATTGAATCTTATTTCAACCAAAGCCCCGCAAGGGGCTTTTTTAAATAGTCCGCCTCCCCCATGAGCTATGCTTAGGGTAGGCTAAACAAAGAGGCGAACCATCATGTTTAAAATTAAAGTCATTGGAATCATAACAGCAACGCCCAACTACTTATGTCGATACAAGGTGTGGAGACATTAACTGCAGCGCACAGTGATTATCTGATCTTCCAAACATGAAAAGTATAAAAATAGACAACCTCATTATCGAATATATTATTTGCAATAACGAGGCAGACCATAAATGTTTGTAGAAGATTCACGCCCTCAATGATTTGCTTAGTAATACGCTGCGCCGCTCGGCTTTTTCTTATTCATGTTTTTTATTCAAAGTGTGATAACTATTGCATAAATCTAAGTCAGCCATTGCCACATTAGACTCCAAAGAACTCTAACACTGGCATCTGAGTTTGACCTGAGTATGCATTTAAGCAGCTTACAAGGAAAATCCTCATGCAGTTACTTTAAGTGCGTTTAAAACAAATAAAGTAACTAGATAAGGACCTTAACTTAAAGTCTACACCAACCCTCTTTCTGCCAAGGACACAGGCGAACCATCACCGACGACAAAGTGATCGAGCAATCGCACATCGACGAGGTCTAATGCACGTTTGATTTTATCGGTAATACTGATATCCGCTTGGCTCGGTTCGGCCACACCACTTGGATGGTTATGGGCGAGGATTACCGCTGCAGCGTTGTATTGCAGAGCCGCTTTAACAACTTCACGAGGATAAACCGCAGCCGCATCGATGGTGCCCATAAAAAGCTCTTGATAGCGAATTAATCTGTGTTGCGTATCCAAGAAAAGCACGGCAAAGACTTCTCGCGGAGAGTGACGTAGCTGGGAAGAAAGGTAAGTTCGGACGTGTTCCGCGCTGGTAAACACGGTTTCGCGCATTAGCTGCTCTTGCAGATGGCGCTTAGACATTTCCAGTACAGCTTGCAGTTGAGTATATTTTGCATCCCCTAAGCCAAACCCTTGGCAAAACTCTTCACGGCTCGCCGACATTAAGGAACGTAGTCCACCAAACTGAGACAATACTTGCCGAGCCAGCTCAACAGCACTCATTCCTTGGGTTCCGGTGCGAAGAAAAATAGCTAACAGTTCAGAGTCACTTAAGGCGCCGGCGCCTTGGTGAATTAGTTTCTCACGTGGCCTTTCCTGCTCTGGCCAATGCTTAATACTCATGATCTACTCCTTGATACATGATAATCTTGCTCATATTTAGACATGCAAATAGCAAAGCGGTGATGTAAAACAACCGCAAAAGGCTTCCTGCCTTATTTGTAACCTTATCTATCACAGATCGAATTGAGAAGTTTTTTATGTCAAATCTCGCTCAAAAACGCATTTTATTAGGCATTACAGGCGGCATCGCAGCCTATAAAAGCATAGAGTTAATTCGCTTATTGACCAAGGCTGGTGCTGAGGTGCAAGTTGTATTAACCGACGGTGCAAAAGCTTTTGTGACCGAGATGACACTGCAAGCCATTTCGGGCCACCCAGTACGCAGCACTTTATTAGACCCCAATGCGGAAGCGGGAATGGGGCATATAGAGCTAGCAAAATGGGCTAATTTAATCGTCATTGCACCCGCCTCTGCCGACTTTATGGCCCGTTATGCTCAAGGCATGGCAAACGACTTATTAAGTACCTTGTGCATCGCCACAGAGTCGCCGGTTTTGCTTGCCCCTGCGATGAACCAAGCCATGTGGCGACACCCGGCGACACAAGCCAATGCGTACTTGCTCAATGAGCGAGGCGTTTTAAACATTGGGCCCGCTGATGGCGCGCAAGCTTGTGGAGATATTGGACCTGGGCGAATGAGTGAACCGAGCGATATATTCAATGCTGTTATTATGCATTTCCAAGGCTCGTCTATAGAACAAGATCTAACTGGCCAGCATTGGGTGATTACCGCAGGCCCGACGATGGAAGCCATCGACCCAGTTCGTTTTATCAGCAATCACAGCTCAGGCAAGATGGGTTATGCTCTTGCCGCTGCGGCGATTGCTCGTGGCGCGAAAGTCACACTAATCAGTGGTCCAGTACAAATATCCACACCTGCTAATGCAAATATTATCAATGTAAAAAGCGCTGATGAAATGTTAGCGGCTTGCCAGCAAAGCATGAGCGCTCAAGCGGATGTGTTCATTGGGGCCGCTGCCGTGGCTGACTTTAAAATGAAAGCTGCCAGCAACCAAAAAATGAAAAAGCAGTCCGACACAGAAGAAGTGACTCTGACGCTAGTTAAAAACCCAGACATCATCGCCACACTTGCCCAACACAAGCGCGCAAAAACCATAGTGGGCTTTGCCGCTGAAACGCAAAATGTGATCGAATACGCGAAAAGCAAACTAGAACGAAAAGGCTTGGATATTATTGTCGCCAATGATGTCTCGCGCAGCGACATTGGTTTTAACCAAGATGAAAACCAAGTCACAGTGATTACCAAAGACAAAACTTGGTCACCTGACAAAGCCGCAAAAAGCGAACTAGCAAACCAACTCGTTGAGTTTATTCATCAACATATTAAGTCTTCGTCTTAACAGCATTAATACATTAAGAGCAAAAGAGAAAATAACCATGAAACAAGCGATTCAATTAAAAATCCTGAGCGACAAAATCGGCAAAGAGATTCCATTACCAACTTATGCGACAGAAGGTTCTGCTGGTTTGGATTTGCGCGCTTGCCTTGATCAGGCAATCGACCTTGCACCAGGTGAAACAACACTGCTACCAACTGGCTTGTCTATTTATATCCAAGATCCGAATCTAGCGGCGACCATTCTGCCACGCTCTGGATTAGGCCATAAACATGGCATCGTATTGGGCAATTTGGTTGGTTTAATCGATTCTGATTACCAAGGCGAGCTAATGGTGTCTTGTTGGAACCGCGGCAATACAACATTCACGATCGAGCCGGGTGAGCGTGTTGCTCAGCTTGTTTTATTACCTGTTGTTCAAGCCGAATTTAATATTGTTACTGAATTCGAATGCACCGAACGCGGCGAAGGTGGCTTTGGTCACACAGGCACAAAATAAGCAAAAAACACTCAAAAAAGGTGAGATTAATTCACCTTTTTTGAGTTCGTTACCACATTCATTCACCCTTCCACCATCACACAAACAAAATTAACTTTCATAAGTCTAAACTTCGTCAGTTTCCTACAAATTTCTATAGTTAATCCTTCAGGATCACGCTATTATTTCAAACCTAAGTGGTTGCTTACACTCGTTGTCGGCCTTAGCTGTCAACGTTCTGCCATACTTAGTAAGTATATTCTCTCGTTGATAGAACAATACACCTATCAAGTTTGTATCTTTTTTTGTGCGACCCATTTTTATTTACAGGAGTACATAATCCGTGGCTTTTTCTCGTGAATCTGCTTTAGATGTTGCTAAGGTTTTAAGCGAATCGCTTCCTTACATTCAGCGCTTTGCTGGCAAAACGCTGGTTATTAAATACGGCGGCAATGCCATGACAGATGAAAATCTACAAGCTGGGTTTGCACGAGATATCGTTTTAATGAAAGCCATTGGTATTAACCCTATCGTAGTCCACGGTGGCGGCCCACAAATTGGTGACATGCTGGCTAAGCTGAACATCGAATCAAAATTCATCAATGGCATGCGTGTAACCGATACCGCCACCATGGATGTGGTTGAGATGGTGCTAGGTGGTCAGGTTAACAAAGAAATCGTTAATTTAATTTGTGAAGCTGGCGGTAAAGCCATTGGTATCACAGGTAAAGACAGCCGCTTTATTAAAGCGAAGAAGCTTTTCGTTAAACACCAAGCGGAAGGCATGACCACACCGGAACAAGTGGATATTGGCCACGTTGGCGAAGTTGCCAGCGTCGACACCAGCTTCCTGAAATTCTTTGAGAATAGCGATTTGATCCCTGTTATCGCTCCAATTGGCGTGGATGATGAAGGCAACTCTTACAACATCAATGCTGATCTTGTTGCTGGTAAAGTCGCGGAAGCTGTTGGTGCAGAAAAACTCATGTTGCTGACAAACATTTCAGGCGTACAAGACAAGCAAGGTAATGTGTTAACTGGGCTAAGCACAGCGCAAGTCGACGCATTAATTGCGGACGGCACTATTTATGGCGGCATGTTACCTAAAATTAGCTGCGCACTATCTGCGGTGAATGCCGGCGTCACAAGCGCTCATATTATTGATGGTCGCGTACCGCACGCTACTTTATTAGAAATTTTCACCGACACAGGCGTTGGTACATTAATTTCAAACACCAAGGTTGGTGAATAAAAGCTTTCGCTTTTGTTGGTACTATCACTTAAAGATACTGGCAATTAACAAAACTGGATACGAACAATGAGCAATAAGAAAAACGATCGTCGCACTCAGATATTGCAAGCCCTTGCTCAGATGCTAGAAAGTAGCCCAGGAGCACGTATCACTACGGCGGCTTTGGCGAAGCAAGTTGGTGTATCAGAAGCAGCGTTGTATCGTCATTTTCCCAGTAAAGCTAAGATGTTTGAAGGTTTGATCGAATTTATTGAGGAAAGCCTCTTCACTCGAATCAACCGCATTGCCCAAGAAGAAAGCAACGTGATTACTCGAATTGAGATGATCGTTACTCTGGTATTAGGGTTTGCTGAGCAAAACCCAGGTATGTGCCGTTTGCTAACGGCTGATGCCTTGGCTGGCGAAACAGAGCGTTTGCGGGTTCGTATTACCCAAGTATTTGATCGCATAGAAACTCAGCTAAAACAAGTCATTCGTGAAGCTGACTTAAAACAGGGCTTACGACCAGCAATGGGCGTTGCACCTTGCGCAAACTTTCTTATTGCTATCATTGAAGGAAAAATACGCCATTACGTTCGTAGCGAATTTAAGGTGAAGCCAATGGAAATTTGGCCAGAGCAATGGGCAACATTGGCACAAAACTTGATGCTAAATCGCTAAGGTTTGAGGAGAAACCTCAAACCTTAGTTTTTGTATTAGCATTAAATGCCGTATTGAAGACGATATGCTTTAACGGCATTAAGATGTTTCGCAAATTCAGGAGAATCCTGTTCTGCCAAATACGTCATGATGTCATTTAAAGATACGATACTAATAACAGGCATACCGAAGTCACGTTCGACTTCTTGGATAGCAGACAGTTCACCTTGGCCTCGTTCTTGACGATCCAAGGCGATAAGAACACCAGCCGGAAGGGCGTTGGCTTGTTTAATAATAGCCATCACTTCTCGAATGGCGGTCCCTGCAGTAATAACGTCATCGATAATCATGACGTTACCCGCTAAAGGAGCCCCTACTAGAGAACCACCTTCACCGTGAGTTTTTGCTTCTTTACGGTTGAAAACGTATGGTGTGTCTACATTATGATGGTCATAAAGCGCAACTGCGGTTGTTGTTGCTAAGGGAATGCCTTTATAAGCAGGACCAAATAAAACATCAAATGGAACATTTGCTTCCATTAATGAGGTTGCGTAAAAGCGTCCCAATTTTGCTAATGCTTGGCCAGAACTAAATAGGCCTGCGTTAAAAAAGTAAGGACTTACGCGACCTGATTTAAGCGTAAATTCGCCAAAACGCAGCACATTTTGCTCGATAGCGAATTCGATAAAGTCTCTTTGGTAAGGTTTCATGCCGACTCCAGAAAGATAATAAATAGTACACAACAAAGCGCCGCCGAGAACGAGCGAAGCCATGCCAACATTGGATAGGCGCTAATATAACACACGGCTAGGAATTGTAGGGACCAGAAATGAAGGTCATCAGCCTTAATGTAAACGGTATAAGACAAGCAGCAGAACGCGGCTTTTTTGAATGGATGGTTCGTCAGGACCCAGATGTTGTGTGTCTGCAAGACATACAGGCAGATGAACGCACGTTAAATGACAGTGTATTTTTCCCACCTGGATACAATACATACTTCTTTGACTCCATGGAAAATCCTGAGCAAGCAGGCGTCGCTATCTATTGCAAAACCATGCCTAAAGCCATTATGACAGGCATGGGATTCCCTGAATGCGACTTCGAAGGTCGTTTTATTCAAGCAGATTTCGATAAAGTAAGCATTGGCGCATTCTTGACTCCTCACGGCTCAAACCATGAGGAAGCATTACAAGAACATAAATACCGTTTTATGGAAGGTTTTAAAAACCATCTGATTAAAACTCGACGCAAGCGTCGTGAATTTATTTTCTGCGGTACCGCCAATGTTGCACGTTCACCGATTGATGTGAGCAGCTGGTTCGTCAACCAGCGTAACTCTGGCTTTCTGCCAGAAGAGCGCAAATGGATAAATGAGATTTTCAATGAGCTGGAATACATTGATGCTTTCCGTCAAGTAAACAAGCAAGACAAGCAATATACTTGGTGGCCAGATTATGAACGCGCTTGGAAACTGGATGAAGGCGGTCGTTTAGATTATCAAATCACCACGCCCGGCATCAAAAACCTGATTCAAGGCGGCACGATTTACAAAGGCCAACGTTTTTCAGATCACGCGCCCTTGATCATGGAATACAATATTGATTAAGCCTTGCCTCATTTGTTGAGAGAGCACTGCTCTTTCGCTGGAATGGAAAATCAAAAACAAAAAAGCCCGCTAGACATGACGTTTAATATTTAAACAGTCAATGTCGGCGGGCTTTTTATATTAGGAAGCTTTCTCTTAAATAAGGCGTCTATTCGTCCACCAGAGGCTTGCTCTTCACTTTTAACTTGAGCTGATGGATTCCACCAACCGGAATGCTATAAGCATCGCTAAGGGCATTACCAGCCTCGACACACACGAAACGGCGATAATCATCGTCTTCCATATCTGTACGCTGTTTAGCTATTTCGGCACCGGGATTCCATAACACGGTACTGTTACTGCCTTCTGTGCTAATCACCAGTCTTCTTTGTAGCCCTGTATCGAAGATGCTGCATTTTTCTGGTGCAGAGGTATACACTCTATCCATGTAATCACAAGGAGTCACAACACCTTGCTGTAACTTCTGGTTAGCATTATCAAACTTATCAACATAGCTCACTTGATCTAAGCCGTGAACTTCGGCCGTTTGATTATCTGATACATTAAAATAAGTATGCAGAGCTTCGCTGATTGGCATCGGTTTATCCGACAAATTAGCGGCCGAGAAATTCACTCGAAAACCCTTATCAGAAAAACGGAAAACTTGTCGTAACTCAAAAGCAAATGGCCACATTTCTTCAATTAATGGATGATCTTCAGAAGCCAAGCGAATGACGATTTTCACATCACCATTTTTAAAACGCCCCGCCTCAATAAATTCCCAACGAAAATAACGAGCAAGACCATGCGCTGGGAAATCTGGCTGCGTCTCATTGGCGCCAAACCAAGGCCAACAAACAGGAACACCAAAGTGTCGACGACCAAAACGGCCTTCACCACCAAGATTGGTAGATTGAAATAATAGGTCCTCTTGACCAGCAGGAATAAAGCTCTCCAAATGCCCGCCCCACAAGGCAATAACCGCACTAAAGCCTGGTTGCTCTATGACGATTTCATCGCATTTTCTTAAGCTTGCTGGGCGTATTTCACCACCCAACTCTTCCAACTCTTGCATCAGTCGGCCATTCATCAATAACTCCATTAAGTAATTTTGTACGCCCATATTAACTTTAGACGCCATGATTACAATAGTTTGAGCTTATACTGACAATACAACAAAGCAGATAACCTTATTATGCATCAATAAAGACTTAACCTGATCGCACTTTTACGCTATAAAACACAGCAACTTAGGGCGAGTTTTCCTTAATTGTTAACGTACACTACTTTCATTTTAAAAGGTCATATATTTTTTATGAATCAACATAACGAACTCAAAATGGTCATTGGTTGCGAGGAGTGGTGCGCATTTCCTTCTATTAATATCCCAGCGATCAAAGCTCGAGTTGATTCTGGTGCAAAAACATCATCCATTCATGCGATTAACATTGTACGTTTTGCGCGAGGCGATGAAAGTTGGGTTAGCTTTGAAGTTCATCCTCTACAAAAAAATCGTAAGGTAACCGTTCACTGCGAAGCTCAGCTTGTTGATCAAAGAATTATTAAAAGCTCGAGCGGAGACAAAGAAAGCCGCCCTGTCATTCGCGTACCTCTGACTATTGGCGGTAAAACATGGGAAGCGGAAGTCACGCTGACCAATAGAGACACCATGGGCTATCGAATGCTACTTGGACGCGAAGCCATGATTGGGCGCGCTCTGATCGACCCTGAAGGCCTATGTTTACAGGGTGAGAAACAAGAGGAAACCTTGGTAGAGCTATACAAAATACCCTCCAAGCAGACAGTGAAAAAGAAATAGCAGAAAAACGCCCTCCTTTCTCAGCGAGTACAAAGGAAAGCGCTTGGGTTATTTTTCCAGCGCTTAGATTAGCGCACCCTATTTAGATAGAGCTTGGCTCAGGCGGCGTAGTTTGTGGTTAGCGGCCGATAATGCCATTTTATTGGTTGCGATATCTGTGACATCATAGACCACCAAACATATATTCTTGATTGACCCATCAGGGCTAGTGATCGGACGTATCGCTACGTTCTGAAACATCTTATTCGCAATCCCCGTAATAGGGCGATAACTCTTGAACGGGAAAAAGTGCGGTCGTTGCTCCCAAGATACAAAAATCGGCGTTTTCAAACCAAAAACATTATCCAACTTCTGGTGTAGCCATCCCGTATCTAACTCTGGGTAAAGCGTAAGCAATGATTGCTCTTTAGCTATCGACGAACTCACACCACTATGGTTTTCCATGAAGTTGTTCCATAGCTTTACTCGATATTTCGAGTCCAAAACGACAAGCCCAACATCAATATGATGAAGCATATCAAACATCCAGTGGAGATCTGCCATCCCATCTGCTTCATTACTCATTCGTCTTCCTCAACCAAAAATGACAATAGGTTTTCTAATGTCGGCACAGAGTCTTCAGTGAAAAGCATAATCAAGTCACAACTAATTTGATAGTTTTCCACTTCATAGACAATTTCAACCGCTAACGTTCTTTTCCACGTTGCTTTCTTTTCGTTGATCAAGTCTGCAATTTTAACATGCTGGCCCAATAGCAGCGGATGACTATGGCTAAAGTCGATATTAAGCTGCTTACCAATGGCGGCCATGAATGGCCCCACTAAGACCGAAGATACATCCATCAAGAGTTCTGTTTCCAACTCTCTGGTGATGGTATCTGTTACACCTAATAGTTTCGCCATATCAGGAAAACTAGAATCACTAAAAATAAGCAAGGTTTCAAATGCGATACCAGAGCCGACAAAACCTTGCGATACAGCAGAACAACTGTCGTTTTTGACACTGTAATCCAATGCCATCTGCAATTCACTTACTTCCAAAATGTTCACGGTAGGCACTGGTAGCTTAACAAATACATTTAGCATTTCTGCCAATACACTTGCAGCACGCCCCATCGCAATATTCGAAATTTCTTGTAAACACTCGTTCAGAGTAAACTGCTCAGCCGCTGTCGGCTGTTCAACAACTTTAGCCTGCTGATCAACAACACCAGCAGAAAAAAGCCCCAGAGAAATCAATAGACTGCGCAGCTCTTCAGCCGATGCAGGTTTTTTATGGAAGGCTATTGCCCCCATTTCTTTAACTCGCTGTATTGCTTTTGGCTGCACATCACCGGACACAACAATAACCGCTGGAGTTTGTTCAACCGATTGTAAGGCTTCAAGAGTTTCGTAGCCGTCTTTTACCGGCATATTTAAATCTAAGAATAAAATATCAAAATCTGAGGATGACAATATATCCAGCGCGTCTTGGCCGTCTACTGCAAACTCCACTTCAACATCCCAATCGGTTGGCAATATTCTTGCCAACTGCTTTCGGGCAATTTTGGAATCATCACAAATCAGTACTCGTGTACTCATTACCACTCTCTTTTTGATCGGCGCTACATACCACGTACTATGACACTTAAGACCATGTTTTTAGAAATACAAAAATGTTAAGTCACGTAACCAGAATTAATCAAAACCGTATTTATTATCTAATTTAAAGATAGCACAAACTTCACTTGTCACTTTAAAACGGTAAATTTAAACAAATGATAACAGCGCTCTGGCGACTAAACGCTCATCATACTTATACTGTTTTGCCCCTATCAATGGCGTTCTAATAACCACCACATTTAGACTATTCAATAATTCGCTGTCCAATTCACCATAATTGTATGAATCATCAAGCAATAGATAATCAAGAGCACCAAATGCACCATTGTTATCTGTATCGGCCAAAACAGTAGAAACTAAACGTTTTATGCGCTCCATCAGTGATAAGCCATGTTGTTCTGGGTCTACTCCTAAATTAGGTAAATACACTTTCGGATTAGAGTTTTGGCAAATTGAGCGCCCAACACCTTCAGGCAATAGGTTCGCCAAAAGGCTACTGTAGAAACTCCCCGGTGGGTAACAAATCAAATCTGCGGTTTCTATGGCGTCTTTACGATCATCTGCGATATGGCAATTAGTCGGCACGATATTGCGTAAGCCTTTATTTAACCAAATGCGTTTTATTGGGCTCGACAGCTCATCGGTTTCTTTTCCCGTGATCAAGTGCTGCCCCAAAACGATGTCGCCGTTATCGAGCTCAACCCCCAAATGCAGACTGGCATCCAGTGTGGTTTTCACCTCACCCAACGCCTTAATCAATCGGGAAAACAAAAACACGATAGGGTCTAACTGGTGCTGATTATTTAAATATCCGCCCGCCATGATTAAATTACCAATACTGGCGCCACGTAAATCAAAATCAGCGTGAATTCGGGCCTGAGTCACCGCTAAATGCGTTTGAATCAAGGCTTTCATAGGATTAGGAATACACTCAATTAACGGATGTTCACCCAAAACCAACAATTGCAATTGCTCTCTTAATGCTAATGCTTCTGCCTGTTGAGGAAGACGATGCGTAAACAAGTCATAAACTTCAGGCTGCCCCAATACTGTTTCATCGGCCAACGCCATCAGACGACTGCGCAAATCGCCAACGGCTGGAATATTGAACTCTGCACGTAAACGCGCGGAACTGCCGCCAGAGTCAAAAGGCGTGACTAAATGCACAGAGTGATGTGTGTACTCTTTAAATACTCGGCTGATTTTATTTAACGCCGAGCCACCACTAAAAAACAACACTTTTGGTCCTTGCTCTGGCAAACTCTGATAACGATGAGCACGGACGAGATCAGGCATAATCATACGACGCCAAATACGCATTGAAGTTGTCATACAAAACCTCATCTATAAAACTAATAAAAAAACACCGCTCACCGCTATAGTAGCAAATCAAAAAGCGAAGCGTTGTGACAGTATATTTAAATGAGTGGATATTATCTTCCATTCAGCGCAAATGATAAAATGCCATCTAATAGTACTTTCAACAATAACAAGTATTACTAATAGGAAGCGCCATGGAAACTAAAGCCTCGGGGTCATCTCTTAGCAAAGCATTAAATATGCTAAATCATGTTTGTACGTCTCCAGTACCATTACGTTTTGCAGAGCTAGTTGATCTTTCTGAACTCCCAAAAGCAACCGCACATCGACAATTAAATACCTTACTTGAACACGGTTTAGTGCGCTTTGATGAACACAAACAAGCCTATTATCCGGGTTACGGATTACTTGCCCTTGCTCATCGTACTTGGGCCAATTTGGATATCCGAGACGTGGCAGCAACACCGATGCGAGATTTATGGTCCAGCACACAGGAAACCATTCACCTTGCCGTTTTAGATGGCGCTGATGTTATTTATATCGACAAGCTAGAAAGCCCCAAAAGCTTGCGTCTGTACTCCGCTGTGGGCAAGAAAGGCCCTATCTATTGCACCGGTGTTGGTAAGGCCATGCTGGCATTTATGCCTGCTGACAAACAACCAGCAGTGATCGACGCTCAGGCTTTTTTTAAACATACAGAACACACTCTCACTTCGCCTAATGCGCTAAAAGCCAACCTCGAGCTTATCCGTGAAACCGGCATATCACTCGACTTAGAAGAACATGAGATGGGAATAAAATGCGCAGCTGCGCCTATTTTTAACTCACGCCATGAAGCCGTAGCAGCGATTAGCGTTACCGCTCCAGTTTTTCGTACCAGTGATGATGTTTATGAAAAGATGAAACAGCAAGTCAAACTGGCAGCAAGCACCATATCCAAACGACTTGGCGCTTGCGAGTAAGTAGTCATAACATTTGAGATTTTATAGGGAAAGCGATCATGGCAATGACAGGTTTATTAGCTCTTCTTGATGACATCACCACACTGCTGGACGATGTCGCCGTTTTCTCTAAAGTCGCGGCAAAAAAGACCGCTGGCGTATTAGGTGATGACCTTGCCTTAAACGCCGAGCAAGTGTCTGGCGTCAAAGCCGAACGCGAACTGCCTGTCGTTTGGGCTGTGGCCAAAGGCTCTTTTATCAACAAGCTGATTCTGGTGCCTTTAGCATTGGCCATCAGCGCATTTATACCTTGGTTGATTCAACCTTTATTAATGGCTGGCGGTTTGTATCTGTGTTTTGAAGGTGTGGAAAAAGTGCTCCATGCTTTTAAAGATAACCATGAAGAAAAAGAAACCTTAAGGAAAAACGTCAAGCAAGCAAACTCAGCACAAGAGCTCTTAGCCCTTGAAAAAAGCAAAGTGAAAGGCGCGATTCGAACCGACTTTGTCTTATCAGCAGAAATCATTGTTATCGCGCTAGGCACCGTCGCAGAACAAAGCTTATTAACACAAGCCATGGTGGTGAGTTTGATCGCTTTTATTGTCACCGTCGGTGTGTATTTCTTGGTGGGATTAATTGTGCGCCTTGACGATATAGGACTACACCTCAATCAATCAAAAAACACCTTAATTAAACAACTAGGTTTCGTCATATTGAAAGGCGCGCCAATGCTAATCCGACTGTTAACCATTGTCGGCACCATTGCCATGTTCCTAGTAGGCGGCGGCATTTTTGTTCATGGCTTGCCGACATTGCATCATCTTGCTGACATGGCCGTGTCCGGTGAAATCGCCCAACTCCCATTTATCACGAGCTTGATAAACACCGGTGTTAGCTTTTCTGTTGGCTTAATTCTAGGTGGCCTGGCCGTTGGCATAGCTTCACTTTTTAATAAGATAAAAGAGAGCCAGAAGAAAACCTAAGACACTCAATCAAGCACACGACAAGCAATAAATTAAGCTTGTCGTGCAGACAACACAAACTCCGCCAACTCGGCAAAACCCAAGCCACCCGGTTGCATTGTTTGATAACGAGGACGATGCTGCATAAATTCCAAATGTTCTGCGATATTGGCGACTCCCACACTCAATGGAAAACGCGCAAACATGCTTTCATCATTCGGTGCATCGCCGACATAGAGCACTTGCTCTTGCTGTTGCGCTTCGCTCAGACCATACACGTCACTTAATACTCGCTGCGCCATGGAAAACTTATCATAGCCTTGAGAACACACGTTAATGTGTATTGAGCTTGCCTTAGCGTTTAACCCCATCTCAATCAAAGCGGCCAAGCAAGCATCTTTCTCTTCGACTGCGGCTGGTTTCACATCTTGAGCGTAATCAATCGCAACATCGGTAAGTCGATAAGACTGATCCCTTGCCAAGCGTAAGCGCGGAAATTGCGTTAAAACCTGATTCACCTGAGTCAATATATGCGCTTGTTCAGCACGCATCTCAGACTCTTCACGCCAGAAGGAATACGTAAGATGACGGTCTACTGTTCTGCCAATAAAGCAGGCACCGCCTTCAGTAATCACGCCATCAACAGGGAGCGCTCTGGCAATCATATCCGACCAGCCAGCACAACCACCCGTTACAGGGATCACCTTGATGCCATGCGCTTCCAGTTGCGCTAGTGCTCGTAATGTTTCAACAGGTAACTGACCTTCCCATGTCAGCGTGTCGTCAAAGTCCGTTAAAATAAAACGCAAACCTTGGCATGCACTTTCCTTAATAGAAGAAAGCTCTAAACCAAAATCACCTAACGAAGAAGAAACAGATATCGACATATTCGTCCTAAGAGCAGAGTTTAATTTGAACACCATGAGAGGTGAGTAATTGCGTTTGCGACTCGGTTAGCACATCACTAAATAACCAGTCTATCGCAGCAAAAGGCTGAACTCTCGCCATGGCTTTTCGCCCCCATTTGTGCTGGTCTGCAACCAATAAAGTATGACGACTTTGCTCGACCAAAACACGGCTCACAGCGGCTTCTTCAGGGTCAAAATCCAATATCCCTTGCTCTTCATCCATACCACCACAGCCTAATACGCCGTAATCAAAATAGTATTGGCGCAATCCAAACAAGGTTTCTTCACCTACTAAGTCATGATGCTGATGGCGTAATTTTCCAGCCAAAACACGCACTCTTACCTCAGGGTAATTGCCCAAGATGCTCGCCACCGTTAAGTTGTTGGTAAAGACTTGTAGGTCATGATGAGACACCAAGGCTTTCGCCACATATTCCACTGTGGTGCCAATCCCTAGAAACACTGAGGCACCGTCGGGTATCACCTGAGCAACATTCGCAGCAATCGCCTCTTTCGCATCACTGTTCAAAAACTGGCGATGGTCGAACGGCAAATTTTCCGTACTAGATACTGGTGCAATACCGCCATGTGTACGACGGACAAGATGACGTTCTGCCAGCTGATTAATATCTTTACGTATGGTCTGAGATGAGACATTAAAACGTGCCACCATATCTTCAACCAATAGGGCGTCTTCTTGCTGAACCCAATTTAATATCTGGTTTTGCCTTTCATTTAATCCCACACAACGCCCTTAATTTATTCTGCCAACAGTGATGAGAACTGAGTCGGATCATCGGTAATCACAGCGTCCATTCCCCACTCCCAATGCCGTTCCACTTCCTTTGGGTCATTGGCGGTGTAGCACAGCAATTTATAACCTGCGGCTTTTACCGCTCGCGCCTGAGTTTCAGTCAATCGAGAGTAATCGCAATTCAAACTGTACGCTTTAATAGCCGCAAGCCGTTCTTGCCAGTCGTCAGGAATGTTTTCATATAAAGGAGCGAGGTGACGCTGAGGATCAATCTCGTAACAAAGCTCTAACGCCGCTAAGTTAAAACTGGAAATCATCAGTTTATTGTTGTCTTGCCAATAATCGCGCAACATCGCCATAACAGCAGGCACAATGTTTTCTACATCGGCACTATCGTGTTTAATTTCAAGGTTCAGGCCAAGATTCAACGATTGAATGCATTCCAACGCCTCCAACAAAGTAGGCACTTTCTCACCAGCAAACTTGTCAGAAAACCACGCACCTGCGTCCAGTTGAGCGACCTCGACAGGACGTGCATCACGAGTCACACCCGATCCATTGGTACAGCGATCAAGAGTGTCATCATGAAAAATAACCAACCCACCTTCGGCAATTAAATACACATCAATTTCTACCCAAGTCACCCCTGCTTCAGCAGCAGCTCGGATAGACGCCAAGGTATTTTCAGGTGCCAATAATGCCGCACCACGGTGCCCCATTACTCTGGTATTGAGCACCTTGTCTTTCACAATATAACCGGTAGAAACATTGTCATTTGTCATATCGATCTCACAATCGTTGTTGAGTTTTTGCATCAAATAAGTGCCAATGGGACACTGGTGCCGTTAACCACATAAGGCTATTCACATCTGGCAAATGCGGCCCAGACAAACGCACCACCATAGGCTCGCCATTACCAGATTCGGTCTCTATTTTACCGTGAATTAACGTCTCTGCCCCCAAGGATTCTACCGCTTGGATGCGCAAAGCGAAATCGGCATTGTGTTCATCACTCACTTCCAAATGCTCAGGACGAATTCCCCATACGACGCCACCTCGGTGTTGATGGGACAAAGGTAAAGTTAGCGCCTCTGAGATTTTGATACCTTGCTCAGTAAGATTCGCGTCGATCAAATTCATTGAAGGAGAACCAATAAAGGCCGCCACGAAAGGCGTGGCCGGTTTATTGTATAAATCCATCGGCGTACCAATTTGCTCCGCCTTGCCTTTGTTTAAAACCACCAAGCGATCTGCCAAGGTCATCGCCTCAACTTGATCATGGGTTACATACAAGGTCGTGGTGCCTAATTTACGCTGCAACTGACGAATCTCGACACGCATCTGCACACGTAATTTTGCATCTAGATTAGACAAAGGTTCATCGAACAAAAACACTTTCGGGTCTCGCACCATAGCGCGCCCCATAGCAACACGTTGACGCTGGCCGCCGGATAATTGACGCGGCTTACGCTGTAGTAATTCCGTTAAGCCCAGCATCTGTGCTACATCACTGACCTTTTCAGCAATTTGATCCTTTGGCATACCGCGGTTTTTTAGGCCGTAAGCCATGTTGTCGTACACCGACATATGCGGGTACAAGGCGTAATTCTGAAACACCATGGCGATGTCTCGCTCAGCGGGTTCCTTCTCATTCATGCGCTCGCCACGGATGCGCAGCTCACCAGTGGAAATACTTTCCAGACCTGCCACCATGCGCAGCAAGGTGGATTTACCACAACCAGAAGGGCCGACTAAAACAATAAATTCGCCTTCTTCAATCGTTAAATCGACGCTTGGAATGGCATGATAACCATTAGGGTAAGTCTTACCCACTTTTTCTAAAATAACGTCCGTCATTACTACTTCTCCGAATCCACTAAGCCTTTAACAAACAGCTTCTGCATGCCTATCACCACCGCAACGGGTGGCAACATCGCTAATAAGGTAGTTGCCATAATTTGGTTCCATGCGATATCACCATCGGTCACCGACAGCATGCGCTTAATACTCATCACCAAGGTGTAATAGGCATCGTCTGTGGTGATCAACAAAGGCCATAGATATTGATTCCAACCGTAAATAAACAAGATCACAAACAAGGCCGCAATATTGGTTCGAGACAGCGGCAACAAGATATCGAAAAAGAAACGCCATGGCCCTGCACCGTCCATTCGAGCGGCTTCCACCAGCTCCCCTGGGATGCTTAAAAAACACTGACGAAACAAGAAAGTCGCCGTCGCACTGGCAATCAAAGGCAAGGTTAAACCTGTATAACTGTTAAGCAGATCAAGATTCGCCACCACCTCATAGGTCGGCACAATCCGCACCTCCACGGGCAGCATTAAGGTCATGAAGATGATCCAAAAGCACAGGTTACGAAATGGGAAACGGAAGAACACAATCGCATAAGCTGACAACAAAGAGATGGCGATTTTGCCGAAGGTAATGCCCAGCGCCATAATCAAAGAGTTCAGCATCATAAACCAGACAGGCGTATCCACGCCGTTGCCCGCTTTTTCAAACAATACCGTTCCCCATGTTTGTGCGCCCGCATCGCCAAACCACAAAGGAATATGCCCAACGCCAAACGCCGAAGCAGGATGTGTCGATGCCACCAACGCCATCCAAACAGGCAAGGCTACTAAAGCGATCCCAATCAACAAGGTCGCGTGACTTGCAAAGGTTAACCAAGGTCGATTTTCGATCATGAGTACTGCACCTTACGCTCAATAAAACGAAACTGAATCACCGTCATCAAGCCGACAATCGCCATAAGAACAACCGATTGCGCCGCTGATCCACCCAGATCTAAACCAACAAAACCGTCATCAAATACTTTGTAAACTAAAGTGGTTGTACTTTGCCCTGGACCACCTTTGGTGGTCGCATCGATCACCCCGAAGGTTTCAAAGAAGGCGTACACAAGATTCACTACCAACAAGAAAAACGTCGTCGGAGACAATAGCGGAAAAACAATGGTCCAAAAGCGCTTAAATGGACTCGCACCATCAATCGCTGCTGCTTCAATAAGCGAGCGCGGTACGGCTTGCAAACCAGCAAGGAAAAATAAGAAGTTGTAACTAATTTGCTTCCAAGTCGACGCAATCACCACCAAAATCATCGCTTGGTTACCATCAAGATAATGGTTCCAATCAATACCCGCTGACTTCAACCATAGGGCAATCGGCCCCATGCTCGGATCAAACAAAATCCACCACAAAACACCCGCCAACGCAGGCGCGACAGCATATGGCCAAATTAACAAAGTTTGATACGCCAGCTTGCCACGGATAATACGATCCGCCATCACGGCCAACAACAGCGCTAAAGACATGCCCACAATGGCAACAGAAAAACTGAACACCAAGGTGGTTAACATAGATTGGTAATACAAAGGATCAGAAAATAAATCCGCAAAGTTTTCCAAGCCAATAAACTCTCGACTCAGACCAAAGGCGTCTTCCTGATAAAACGCTTGCTCTAAGGCTTGCTCAGCTGGCCAAAGAAAGAAAATAGCGGTCACCAAGAGCTGGGGCAACAGCAAAAGCCAAGGTAGGCCTTTTTGGGGAAAGGTAACTGTCATCGGACAATCCAAAAAAAAGAAAACGACAAATTAAAAAGAAAAATACGCCATTCAATAAAAAGCGCCCTTATGCAGAAAACATAAGGGCGCTAGTTTTATTTAGTCGTTCGCTTTTTCAAACTTACGAAGTTGCGCGTTACCACGTTCAACAGCGGTATTCAAAGCGGTTTGAGCATCTACATCGCCACTCCAAACAGATTCTAATGCTTCGTCTATGATGCCACGAATCTGTACAAAGTTACCCAAACGCAAACCTTTAGTGTTTTCCGTTGGCGTACCTGTTGTCATTTGGATGACACCCGTTTCCGTACCAGGGTTCGCGGCGTAGAAACCTTGACCTTTGGTCAAATCATACGCGGCCTTAGTAATTGGCAAGTAACCAGAGAACTGATGCCAGTCAGCCTGAACAGATGCACTTGATAGATAGCTTAGGAAAGACGCCACACCTTTGTATTCTTCTTTAGAGTGACCTTGCAATACCCACAAAGACGCGCCACCGATAATGGTATTAGAAGGTTGTTTTACCTTGCCTTCCCAGTAAGGAAGTTCCGCAACACCAAAATCGAATTTCGCATTACGTTTTATGCCAGCGTAACCGGCAGAAGATTCAGTAAACATGGCACATTCTTGGCTATAGAACTTCGCTGCACCATCGTTAGTACGACCTGAATAGCTAAAGATGCCGTTCTTTTGCCATTCGCCCATTTTTGAAATATGCGCAACTTGCAATGGACCATTAAATTTCAACTCGGTTTTCAAACCGCCAAAGCCATTCTCTAACGTAGCAAATGGTACATTGTGACGAGAACTTAAGTTCTCTAGCTGTACCCAAGATTGCCAAGCCGTCGTAAAGCCACAAGATACACCTGATGCTTGCAGTTTCTTAGAAACACTTTCGACATCTTGCCATGTTTTAGGCGCTTGGCTGATGCCCGCTTTTTTGAACAAATCTTTGTTGTAGTAAAGTACAGGCGTAGAACTGTTGAATGGCATAGACAGCATTTGGCCATCACTGTTGGTGTAATAACCTGTCACAGCGCTCAAATAAGCACTTTCATCAAACGATTGACCAGACTCACGCATCAGCTTATATACTGGGTAAATAGCGCCTTTAGCCGCCATCATACTCGCAGTACCTACTTCAAATACCTGAACGATCGCTGGTTGCTGTTTCGCTCGAAACGCGGCAATAGCTGACGTCATCGTCTCTGTGTAATTGCCTTTATAAACTGGCTTCACTTCATAAGCATCTTGGGAGTCGTTAAACGCTTTAGCGATTTCATTTACTTTTTCGCCATTTGCACCACCCATTGCATGCCACCATTCTACTTGTGTGGCGGCAAAGCCTGAACTCGCAATAGATAGACCAACAACCACTGACGCTAACTTCAAATTATGCATTTCCGTGTTCCTCACAATGAGTTTTTATTAGAAAAGAAAGAACGACTATAGAAAGAATATATTTCACTTTGATGATAGTAAGGTTTCATTTGAAATACAATCGCAATTCAAATGAAACTTTCAAACCAACAAATAGCGGAAAAACAAAAGAAAAATGAAGAAAAATAACAGAAATGAAAAAATTATTAGATAAGGATTAACGCAAAATTTCTTGATTCAAAGCCAATACGAGAGCATCAAACTCTTCAGTGAGCGCCACATGGTACGCCGCCAACAAGTCGCTTTCATGCTTTATCACGAGCGCTTCCATCTCTGAGATTAATTGACAAAAGCGATAGCCAGACACTTCCAAAGCGGCGCCTCTTAAGCGATGCGCCACCAGAGCGAAATCATGCCAATCGCCGCCATTAACATGAGCCTGCAGAGTTTTCAGTAAGGTCGTTGCTTCTTTAATAAATTCACCCGCAACCAATGCCATTAATTCGTGGTTATAGGCCAAACGACTTTCGTAATCTGTATTATCAAACACCTTAGGCTCAAACATAACTTAGAATCTCCGTTTCCATACTATTCTCTAAGGAAGCCATTTTGTGAGTATCGCAACTAACTTTTCCTGCGAAATGGGTTTTGCAATATGGTCATTCATGCCAGCCGCGAAACAGTCGTCTTCGTCACCTTTCATGGCATTAGCACTGAGTGCAACAATCGCTACATCAGAAGGCGTTTGCCCATCAGTAAACTGGCGAATAGTTCGCGTCGCTTCATAACCATCCATTACTGGCATCTGGCAATCCATAAAAATCATATCGAATTGAGTCGATTGGGCTTGCTCAACCGCTTCTTGGCCATTTTTCGCCACCACAACCTCTACGCCATACAAGTTCAACAAACCACGGGCAACAATCTGATTGGTCAAATTGTCTTCTGCTAACAATACTTTGGCTTTAAATACTGGCCGACCATCAGGGGTCTTCTCTACTTCACTCGCCATCTCAGGCTCTCCTTCCACTAATGGTTTTAGATTTTCAAGCACGTCCAGCAGTGGCTGCTGAAAGACAGGTTTTGCTAAAGCAGCAACATACACTTCTTTATCAAAATCCATATCTGAACGACCTTGTAGCAATACTCGCTTAATCGCATTTTTCTGACAGAATGCGTTCAATTCAGAGACATCAGAAACTGCCGAAATGACATCAGAGTCCAGTAAAACACAACGCCCTATCCATTCGCTGTCAGCCAGCGCGGTAGCAATACTGTCGTAAGCATTGTGAATAACACCGAATGAATCCAGCAATGCAGCAACATAGTCACGACCGGTTTTATTAGCATAAATTAACGTCACTCTAACAGCTTGTTCTACACCACCCGTTATCAATGGGGTCTGCTCAGCCATTGAAACCACATCAAGTGGTATACGAAACCAAAATTCAGAACCCTGATTTTCTACCGAGTTCAAACCGATTTCGCCACTCATAACTTGAACAATTTCTTTACTGATTGCCAAGCCTAATCCGGTGCCACCAAACTTACGAGTTGTCGACCCATCCGCTTGTTTAAAACGCTGGAACAAATGCTTTTGATTCGTTTCAGAAATACCAATCCCAGAGTCTTTAATACCAACTCGCAAAACAACACTGTTATCAACTAACGGCTCAACCGAAAGGAATAACGCTACCTCACCCTCTTGGGTAAATTTGACAGCGTTAGCCATTAAATTCACCAATACCTGCTTAATACGTAATCTATCACCATAAAGCACCACATTAGGAATAGGTGTCGCTGGCGAATTCAGAACAATACCTTTCTCTTCAGCTTTTAAGACAAAAACACCAGTCACTTCTTCAATTAGCGCCCTTAATTCAAATTCTTGCTTATCTAACTCCAAGGTCCCCATCTCGATCTTAGACAAATCTAAAATGTCATTAATAATATCCAGCAAGGATTCTGCACTTTGCTGAGATATTTTCGCCAAATTCGCCTGCTCAGACTGCAGTTTTGTACTCATCAACAAAGACAAACAGCCAATAACGCCATTTAATGGTGTACGAATTTCGTGGCTCATGTTCGCCAAAAACTCACTTTTAGCGCGGTTGGCTTCTTGTGCTTCTTCTTTGGCTTTACTTTGTTCCAATTCAGAGGCTTTTAAATGCTCGTTTGCCAACTGCAAATCTCGCGTTCTTAATCTCACTCGATTTTCTATTTCCGCCGTGTGGCTACTTACAATCAATAAAAACCAGCCAGCCAAGCCGGAGAACAAAAAGCCACAAGCCAAAACAAATTTCACGATCCAAGGCTGTTTGAAAAAGTAGTTGTCAGTAACTTGATATAACTGCCATTTTTTACCACCGACATCAATATCAAAACGAACAGCGTGACTAAAATCACCCGCACTGTAACGATCTACAACGTCTTGAGCAGACAGGCTCGCTGTCAAATTTTTAGTGACAAGCGTTGGCGTTGAAGAGCCATCATCTAAGTCCACCAAATACAAATCGGTATTAGGTAATAAACCCCGCTCTACAATGGTATTGGTTAATACATCCAGCTCTATTACTGCGGTTGCAACGCCTAAAAAGACATCGGTTTCCCGATCAAAAAATGGCATAAATAATAGAATGGCATGAGAACCTTGTACAAGCTTGAGGGGCGTCGTCGGGTAAGCCTTACGCAACGTTATCGCCTGATCAAGAGCAAAACGTCGGTCAGCCTGAGAGTAAACATCGTAACCCAGTGCCTGCTCGTTCCCCTCCAAAGGACTAATGTAAGTGACGACTATGTGTTGTGACCTGGGTGTAGCAAAAACAAACTGGTTCGCGTCATTTTTTTCCCTAACTCGAAATACTCGATCAGGATAGTCCTTTTGAATATCACGTTCAAAACTGGCTAAGTTTTCACCTGCCATAGCAAAATTCAAACTAACAATGAGTATCGAATCGTCGCGTTGCATCACACTGTTAGCGAACAATTCAAATTCTTTTGCATCCACTTCATCACTGCCTTTGACCAGACCAACAAAGCTATGCAGCATATCCACACTGTTTTTAATACGATTATTGAGCAACACGTCTAACAATTCAGCGTTGGAACGAAACTCTTTCGACTGCTTGTTCCATTCCGAATAACTGCTTCCCCAAGACAAAACAATCGTAAGCACCAAGACAAATAGAAAACCACCCACTAAACGCAGCGGATGTTCGAATTTATTACCAAAATACTGAGGAAAACACACCGCCAACCAAGGCACCATGACCAGTACCCCGATCATATCGCCGCCCCACCAAACTAGCCAATTGGTCAGAAATTCCTCTTTATTAATGATTCCAAAAGAAAGCAGCGACGCTGAACCAACACTGGCACTAATCAAGGTGGACAAAACACCCGCTAAAAAGATAAACCGAACCACTAAGCCAGTACGATGAAATTGGAAAGGCACACCAACAAATCGGCGAACTAAATAGCCGCCAACAAAAGACTGTAACGTTGAACCAAGGGCAATAAGTGCAGGGAGAGAAAAAGCAATAGGATGATTATTAAACCAAGTCGCACCGATATTGAGCAAAAAAGAGCCCAGAAAAATTCCGAACGGTGCTTGTTTAGGAAAAAAGACAGACGCCGCCACCGCCAAACCAGAAGCGGGCCAAATAATCGTCGAATAACCAGGCGAAATCGCAACAGCTAACCCCACAACGCCAAGGATAAAATACCCCAACGCAGTTAAAGCGATAATCGACATCACTTTCATCATACAAACTTGCTCCATCAAAGATGATCTAAGCATAGCTAAAATCACGAATTATGAAGATCTAATATTGGTTACGTTATGTAATAAATCATTAACTTAATAAGCGCAAGAGAAGAGAAGCAAGTGATGAGTATATGGTGCCCAGAGACGGAATCGAACCGCCGACACGAGGATTTTCAATCCTTTCTTTAATCTAATAAATCCAATGAGTTAAGATAATTCACCGTACCTATTATTGGAATGTATTTTTATTACAAGTCAATGGGTTAGTATTTTTTACCGATACTTAATTAGATGGTCCGTCTCCCCCCCTAAGCTATACTTAAGGTAGACTAAACAAACAGGCGAACCATCATGTTTAACATTAAAATCGTAATAACAACGCCCAACTACTTATGTCGATACAAGGTGTGGGGACATTGACGACAGAGCAGTTCTTCTCTGATATTCCAAACATGAACGAGTATAAAAATAGACGACATTTTAAGTAAAAATGATTTTTACTCTTTTCAAAACAATAAGTTACTTTCGGAGGCTATTTTAACATCGTAATATCCGTCAGCACCCACGCACTATTATGTTGAGAAAAACCAATTTTAGGGTAGTAATCCACTGCCTGAGGCGCAGACAATAAAATTAACGAACACTTAGGCTGTAAGGCTTCCTTGGTCATTCGGATCAGCGTTTTACCAATCCCCGTTGCCTGCACAGATTCATCCACTGCCAAGTCCGATAAGTAACAACAAAAGGCAAAATCCGTCACTGAACGCGCCACGCCGACCAAGGCCTCGCCTTGCCATGCGGTAATCAGCAAATTAGCATTTTCCAACATAGCCTTTATTGTTTCAGGCTCATTGATAGGACGACGCGCGCCCAATGTCGTTTTCGCCAGCAACTCCACAAACTGCTTAGCCGTTATAGCCTGATTCACCTTATAAGCGATAGGAAGCGATAACTCGATGGATTGCTCAATAGACATTAGGACACCTTTTTCGATGCGGTAAAACGGCAGCATAAAGTAATTTATGCGTTTATAAAATAAGAAAGTACTTACCTAAAGTTAAGCCTAAACAATAGTAAACACTCAACCAAAACTATCGATCTTTTGATAAAATTCGCAGAGCAACAGCGGCAGCTGAAGTACGGTTTTCAACACCTAGTTTTGGGAAAATTTGCTCTAAGTGCTTGTTGACTGTGCGCGGGCTCATTTCAAGAATTTCAGCGATCTCACGGTTAGTTTTCCCATTGGCAATCCAGTGCAAGACTTCTGACTCGCGATCCGTAAGGTCGAGTTCTTTCTTTAATAAAGCCGGACCGGAGGGTTTGTCTCCGTCTTCAAGACGTAATAGCACTTCTTTTTGTTCGGTGACGCCCATCATTTTCAGCGCCAAGGGGTACTCTAATCCACTGAGTTTCAGCAGGTTCCCCACGGCAGGCTGATGAGCTAACCAGAGGCGTATTTGCAAAGCCAGCTCAGTACTTTGCCATTCACTGCTTGCTCGCGCCTTAGCAAGCAAGGCGTAGGTTTGTGGCGTCGCCCACGCAATTTCACCAGCGTAGGTTGTCGTCATCAAATACTGTCCCATACTGTCCAGTGCGGACTGAGCGTTGTTGCTCAAACGCGCATTAGACAAATGTACACGCATGCGAGCAATCAATTCATTGGGCTGAATCGGCTTGGTAAGATAATCCACACCACCCGCTTCTAAGCCACGTACAATGTCGTCGGTATCGCTCAAACCTGTCATGAAAATAACTGGAATCGACGCCAGACTTTGCTCTGCTTTCAACGCTCGGCAGGTGTCAAAACCATCCATATTCGGCATTATGGCATCGAGCAAAATGATGTCGGGACGAATTCGTCGAGCAATGGTTAAGGCTTGCTTGCCTTCAAGGGCAACAAGCACATCCATATTAGCAGCTTCCAAAGTGTCATGAATTAGGCTCAACGCATCTGGCGAGTCGTCGACCACTAAAACAATGTCACTTTTATTACTCGGGTTCATAGTTGGATTTCTCGCTAACATCACTGATTAAACGTGAGTGTGTTTGTATGTATTGGGCAATCGCGTCGAACTGAAAACTTTGATACAAGCTTTCCAATTGTTGTAAATGGATCGAGTCAATGACATCTGTTTTAGCCAGCTGATCTAGCAAACCGCCGACGCCTTTTTTATAACCCATCTCCGCAAACGCCATCAGTTCGCGCACACTTTCATGGTCTGGAATGCCGGCAGTTTGTTGCTCTTCTAGCCGATTGTGCTCGTGCTCTTCATTGCTGTCAGCGAGCTTTTCCACAAGCCTAGGCGCAGCAACATCGACGTCGGTTTCTTGATAGACCCATTCCAACACTAGCCAATGTTTGATGGCATCCAACAAATCACTGTTGTTAACAGGCTTAACAAGATACTGATTAAACGCTGCTTGCTCATCTGGCTTACGTTGGTTCTCTTTGGCATCAGCAGACAACATAATAATTGGCGCACTATAAGCTCGATCACGTAGCAACTTAGCTAAACTCAACCCATCCATACCGGGCATGGAGACATCTAATACGAATAAATCTGGCGAGCAAGAATCCAGCTCATCCAAGCAAGCCTCAGCGTCGGAGGCTTCCAAAACATTAAAGCCCAGCGGCACGAGAATATCCGACAACAAACCACGTACCACAGGGTCATCGTCTACCACCATAAGAGTACGCTGATAGCCACGGTAACTTACGATGCGTTTGTATTCATAAGCAGAGCCATCTCCTTGGCTCACCCAAGGTAGCATCAAACTGACGCGAAATT
Source organism: Marinomonas sp. ATLA20 (assembly GCF_057180105.1). NCBI lineage: Bacteria > Pseudomonadati > Pseudomonadota > Gammaproteobacteria > Oceanospirillales > Oceanospirillaceae > Marinomonas > Marinomonas sp. ATLA20. The sequence goes on along the minus strand of NZ_JBXUKU010000002.1, from coordinate 288,975 downwards.
CACTGCCTTCGCCCACCACAGAATGTGCCTGCAAATCGCCGCCCATGATGTCTGTTAACAGTTTCACTATGGTCAAGCCCAAGCCTGTGCCAGGTAAATTACCAGTACTGATGTCACGTACTCGCTCGAAAGGATCAAAAATACGTTTTAAGTGGCCTTCTTTAATGCCTACACCCGTATCTCGGATAACAAACTCAGCCACTTGATTACGATAATTGACTTCGAACAATACCGAGCCTTTTGGCGTGTATTTCACGGCATTTGACAACAAGTTAATCAAAATTTGCCGTAAACGCTTTTCATCTGTTATGACATGTTGAGGCAATGGTGCGAGAATTTTTGACTGCAATTGAATGCCTTTGTCACGCGCTTGCATGGCAAACATGCTGTTTAGCTGATCGATTAACTTCGGCAAATCCACCGTATTGCGATATAGATCAAAACGCCCTGCTTCGATCTTGGAAATATCCAATAAACCTTCGATCAAATCCGCCAAATACAAACCACTGCGATGAATAATATCCAAACCATTCTGGTGCCCAGAAGGTGTATTAGCTTTCTCGGATAAGAGTTGTGCATAGCCAATAATAGATTGCAGCGGTGTGCGTAATTCGTGGCTTATTCCTGTGAGATAACGACTTTTTGCCTCATTTGCTCGCTCGGCTTGTTCTTTTGCCCCTTGCAAGGCTCGGTCGGTTTCTTGGTGAGCATCAACTTCACGAATCAATTTTCTTGTTTGCCTATTAGACTCTTTCTGCGCCACCACACGACTTTCATGAGCGAGGACAAACAACCATGATAAGACACCAGAAACGATCAACAGAGTAAAGAACAGCGCCAACATAGTCTCTTTCAACAAGACTTCTTCATTCAGCGATGTCGGTGCCATTTGCGTATAAATCAACATCATCAGTGCGGCATTGATAATATTGATTATTAGCAACAAAGAGGCAAAACGACCAAAGCGAGAGCTCAGCGCCTTAACAAGTCTCTTAGGTAAAAACAGCTTCAAGAAATAGTCACTCTGCTGCCCAATGCTTGCCTGTGGTTTACAGCTATCTAAACAGCGTACATCTAAGGAGCAACACAAAGAACAAATCGGCTGCATGTAGGCAGAACAAAAACTCATGTCTTCCGTTTCGAACGCATTCTCACAAATTCCACAAGTCAGAGTGACATACTTAGGGTTGCGTTGTTTTGCCAGCTCAATCATCGGGATCAATTCAGGGCTTTGGCGCGCTAGGTAATATTTGCCCTTGGTGAGCCATGCAATCAGCGGCACAAACACAAAACAAGAACCCAAGGAAATAAAGTGACACAAGCTTTTCGCCACTTCACCAAAGACACCTAAATAACTCACCAATCCTAATGTCGTCGCGATCAACATCGACCCTGTTCCTACTGGGTTAATGTCGTATAAATGCGCCCGTTTAAACTCCACATAATTAGGGCTTAAACCCAACGGCTTATTGATTAATAAATCCGCTGACAAGCTGCCTAACCAACTCACCGCAGCAATAGCAAACACGCCTAAAATAGCACTTAACGCTTGATAAATGCCTAGCTCCATCAGCAATAATGCAATAGTCACGTTGAATACCAACCAGACCACTCGACCGGGGTGAGAGTGAGTTAAGCGAGAGAAGAAGTTCGACCAAGCAATAGAACCCGCATAGGCGTTGGTTAAATTGATTTTCATCTGACAGATAAACACAAACACCGCCGCCAAAAGCAAAGCGGTGGTAGGCGATGTAGTTAAAAAGAAAAAGATGCGCTGATACAAATAGGTTGGGTCGGTGGCTTGTATCGCTGAAGCGCCATCTGAAATCGCCAAGTAAGCCAAAAACGAACCCAATAGCATTTTAATTGCACCAATAAACACCCAACCTGGGCCCGCTAATATCAGCCAAAACCACCAGCGTCGGCGGTTTTGCTTGGTCTTAATGGGAAAAAAACGTAAGTAATCGACTTGCTCGCCAATCTGCGCCATTAAGGCAAATAAAACAGACGCTGCTGCGCCAAACAGAACCCAATCAAAGTGGGTACTTTGCGGCAAATCCACTGGCGCATATTGCGTCCAGCCTTCGAAATTTTGGTATTCCTGAGTCACCACCACACTGATAGCCGCGACTTGCAGAACCAACCAAATCCACTGGGTTCCGTTTTGAAAGCGACTAATAGCACGAATACCATGCGTTACGATGGGAATCACAAATATCGCCGAGAGCGCATAACCCAAGGCCAAAGGAATGCCTAATAGAACCTCCATTGCAGAGGCCAAAATAGCCGCCTCAATGGCAAAAAATATAAAGGTGAAGGTCGCGTAAATCAGAGAAGTAATGGTCGATCCGAGATAGCCAAAACCAGCGCCTCGGGTCAATAAATCTATGTCCAAACCATGCTTAGCGGAATAATAAGCAATGGGGAAACCCGTGACGAAAAACACCGCCAACACAGTGAGAATAGCTGCCACCGCGTTGGTAAAACCATACGCCAGAGTAATAACCGCAGCCAATCCCTCCAGAGCCAAAAACGCGGTAGCACCGAGCGCAGTATGACCAACACGCTCAATACTCATCGCATGGCCCTGCTTGGAGCCGTTGTCATGCCGAGAAGTGTAGCGTAGAGCGTAATCTTCCATGGTTTGATCGGCGACCCACTTATTGTAGTGGCGTCGCACTTTAAAGATCTTTTGTGCCGCCGTCATAGAATCTCGTGCTTAGACGATAAAATGACGCTTTTTGGCTTAGGAGACAAAAATGAGTTAGGCAAAAGCAAGTACCAAACCCGCTAGCGCAATAGCAGAGCCACTAATGCGCGTCGCTAAAGGCGTACCAATTTTCGTCATCAGCTGACCAAAACCCAGACCAACCGCATGCAAGCCCGCCGTAGCCAAAGCAAAACCCAACGCATATTGCAGACCATTGGCACTCAAAGGCATTTCCATACCATGCGCTGCACCGTGGAATAACGCAAAAGCCCCTGCAATCGCCATGCAAGCCGCTGTTGGTAAACGCTTAGCAAACAACACCAAAGCACCCAATACGACGGCAGACAATAGAATACCTTGTTCAACAAATGGCACATTTAATCCCGCCACCGCTAAGCCGCCGCCCAACAACATAGTCACGACAAACGCCGCTGGAATCGCCCACAAAGCGCGACCACCAATGCTCGCTGCCCAAAGACCAATCGCCACCATGGCCAAAAGATGATCCAAACCGCCCATTGGGTGAGCAAATCCCGTCATAAAGCTGGACGCGTGTTCGTGCCCCGGATGAGCAAGAACAGAACCTGACGCTAATATTGACGCTGCTACCAATAACCCTTTTGTGTTTATTGCCTTCATACCCTTTCTCCTAATACTTGATCAATCTGAACCAAACGATGTTACGAGTGCAGCAGTCGTTTAAACGACCGCCTTCGCTGCAGGTAACGCTTTCGCTTCCAACATCCCTTCCGACACAATAGTCTGAATAATCTCATCCAAACCTTGGGCTTTTTTAAGATTCGAAAAAATAAACGGACGATCGCCGCGTTGAATCTTGGCGTCGTGTGCCATTACCTCCAAAGACGCGCCAACCAAAGGCGCTAGATCGGTTTTATTAATAATCAACAAATCGGACTTGGTAATACCTGGGCCGCCTTTACGAGGAATTTTGTCACCTGCAGAAACGTCAATAACATAAATGGTAAAATCTGATAGCTCTGGGCTAAAGGTCGCACTTAAGTTGTCGCCACCACTTTCCACAAACACCACATCCAATTCCCCATGACGCTCTAGCAATTGATCTATCGCCGCTAAATTCATCGACGCGTCTTCACGGATCGCTGTATGGGGACAACCACCTGTTTCGACACCCAAGATGCGATCCGCATCCAAGGCTTCATGCTGGGTTAAGAACTTTGCATCTTCTTGGGTATAAATATCATTGGTCACCACGGCAATGTTGTAATGGTCACGCATCGCGCTGCATAAAGAACGCAACAACGCGGTTTTACCTGACCCTACTGGACCGCCCACACCTATTCGTAATGTTTGTTTTTTCATTCTGGGTTCCTTTTTAAAAAAATTCGAAATCTTATGGTTGTTATTTCCACTCGCAAAACTACAAAACCAAAATACATACATGAACCAAACACGTAGGCCGGATGAATCGAGGGACGAAGATGTAATCCGGCGTTTAGAGGTGGTTAAAGCGCAAGGCACACCATACAACGCCTGATTACGGTCGTACCTCCCTCATCAGGCCTACAAAATAAAATACACCTAAGACCGAAACAGCCGCGAATATTGTGTTTCGTGTTGAGCACTGGCAATGGCAATGGCAGGTAAACCCGCGCCAATGCGATCTTCATCAATGGTTAACGACATGGCAATCGCCTGTCGAATATCCGTCTGTAATTCACCTAACAATTCTTGTGCTTGCGTTTGCCCAAGGGGCACTAATTTGGTTGCAGCGGCGACTTGGTTTTCCAACCAAGACCAAGCAAAACCGAGTGAAGCAAGATCGGCTTTCAAGCTCCAATGGCTTGCTGCAATGGCAAATAAGGTGACAAAACTCATTTCATCTAAACGCTTAAACGGCGTATCGATTTGCAAACTGCCCATCAAACGAAACAAGGCTTCGCCCATGGCAGTATCGTTTAAGCGCAGTTCTTTGGTTTCTCGACACGCTAAGATCAGATCATTCAGTTCAAATAATCTTTCTGTGTTTTGCTGCTTAGCGGCATCCATACATAACCGCAACACCGGCAAATCCACACGCGCTACTGACTGTTGTAACTGCAAGCCAATCCAGTCTGACACTTCGGTTTTGTTTTTTACCCATCCTTGATCAATGGCGTATTCCATGCCTTGAGAAAAAGCAAAACCGCCCACAGGTAAACCCACGCTGCTTAACTGCAAAAGCCGTAATAAGCTGATGTCAGTGGTGGCAATATTAGTGGTGGCAATGTTAGTGGTGACTGTGCCCATGACTATAAGCTCCAGATTCTGGGACAAACACCGCTTCTTCATGGGTAACGATCAAGCCAAGCATGTGCAGCATGTCTTCTAAAACATGGTCGGGTTTGATGCGTAACCAGCGTTCGCCAATTTGGATTTTGGTGTGACGGTTGCCCAAGTGATAACAGGCTTTGGAAAAAGCTTCCCAATCTTCACAGCTCGCATGGGCAACGTCTTCTACTGCGCCAGTCACTTGAACTATCTTGCCGCATTCGGACTTTAAAAATTCACCGACTAACAGCGGCTTACCACGCTCAAGGAAAACTCGAACTTCTTCGTTATTGTCACCTATCAGTTTCAAGCGCCCACGATCACGCTGTTCATGAGTTAAGGTCACTGTGGTGTGGACTGGATCATGACAATGAGTGCCTAATCTTTCGTAAATATCTAGCATGCTATCTTCCTCAAAAAACGTTCCTAAAAAAGAGCCTAAAAAAGCGTGTAGAGTTGCGCGAGAGGTAACGTCTCCGCTGGCTCGCAGGTTAATAATTCGCCATCAGCGCGTACTTCATAGGTTTGCGGATCAACGGTAATGTTCGGCAGCCAATCGTTATGAATCATGTCGAGTTTGGAAATATTGCGCGTGTTTTTACAGGCCACCAAGGTACGGTCCAAACCGAGTGATTCTTTCAAGCCATTATTCAACGCAGCCTGAGAAACAAAGGTCACAGACGTTGCTGCAGCCGCTTTACCGAATGAACCAAACATAGGGCGATAATGCACCGGCTGTGGCGTCGGAATAGACGCATTTGGGTCGCCCATTGGCGCGCTGGCGATCATGCCGCCTTTAATAATCATCGAAGGTTTCACCGCAAAAAAGGCGGGCTTCCATAAGACTAAATCCGCCATTTTTCCCGGTTCAATCGAGCCAACTTCATGACTAATACCATGGGCAATGGCTGGGTTGATGGTGTACTTGGCAATGTAGCGACGAGCACGGAAATTGTCCGCACCAAGTTCTTGGTCTTCTGGCAATAAGCCAAACTGCTGCTTCATTTTGTGAGCGGTTTGCCAGGTTCGAGTCACTACTTCACCAACGCGTCCCATGGCTTGGGAGTCAGACGAAATCATACTGAACGCACCACGGTCGTGAAGAATGTCTTCCGCCGCAATGGTCTCTTTGCGAATACGTGAATCGGCAAACGCCACGTCTTCTGAAATATTGCTGTCCAAATGGTGACACACCATCAGCATGTCTAAATGCTCATCGACTGTGTTGTGAGTATAAGGGCGTGTTGGGTTGGTTGAAGAAGGTAAAACATTTGGATTAGAGCAAGCTTGAATAATATCAGGGGCATGACCGCCACCCGCGCCTTCAGTGTGATAAGTGTGAATCACCCGATCTTTAAAGGCATCAATGGTGCTGTCGACGAAGCCCGATTCATTCAAGGTGTCAGTATGAATGGCGACTTGTACGTCGTATTTTTCTGCCACACTCAGACAACAATCAATTGACGCTGGTGTGGTGCCCCAATCTTCGTGTAGTTTCAGACCACAAGCACCCGCTTCTAGCTGCTCTTCTAAAGCTTCTGGCAAACTGGCGTTGCCTTTGCCCAAAAAGCCCAAATTCATCGGCATGCTGTCCGTGGCTTGTAACATCTTGCCAAGATACCAAGGCCCCGGCGTACAAGTTGTCGCCTTGGTTCCCGTTGCTGGGCCAGTACCGCCGCCAATCATGGTGGTGACGCCAGAGGTCAAAGCTTCTTCAATTTGTTGTGGACAAATAAAGTGAATGTGCGCGTCGATGCCACCCGCGGTCAAAATAGAACCTTCACCAGCGATCACTTCCGTTCCCGGTCCAACCACAATATCAACGTTATCTTGCACGTCTGGGTTACCGGCTTTACCGACTTTAAAAATACGGCCTTCTTTGATGCCAACGTCGCCTTTTACTATGCCCCAATGATCTAACACCAAGGCATTGGTAATCACTAAATCCACAGCCACGTCGTTGGTCACTTGGCTTTGTCCCATGCCGTCGCGGATAACCTTGCCGCCGCCGAATTTCACTTCGTCGCCATAGACAGTGAAATCTTTTTCCACCTGAATCCAGATATCGGTATCGCCTAAACGCAAACGGTCGCCCGTAGTCGGACCGAACATCTGCGCGTAACTTTGTCTGTCCATCGTCGCCATTATTCTGCTCCTAGCAATGTGCCCATGACTTCACCACGAAAACCATAAATGGTTTTCGTGCCAGCATATTCGACCAGCTCTACTTCACGGCCTTGGCCGGGTTCAAATCGCACTGCGGTACCAGAAGCAATATTCAAGCGAAAGCCTTTAGTCACTGCGCGATCAAAAGATAAAGCGGGATTCACTTCAAAAAAATGATAATGGGAGCCAATTTGTACAGGGCGATCACCGGTATTTTCGACGCGAATTTTCACCGTTTTACGGCCCACATTAAGCTCAATATCACCAGCGGCAACCTGTATTTCACCTGGAATCATGATGTTTTCCTTTTAAAAAAAGAACCTGACACATACGTTTAATGACGTTATGAGCGAAGCCAAGACGAGGCAAAAACAGACGAAAAAGCGGAGTCTATGGGGTTATAAATGAGCATTTTGAGTCTGTTTTTAACAAAGTATTGACGAGCACAGTAGTCATTAATTTATAGGATTATGAACGGTGACTAACTTCGTCCCATCTGGGAACGTCGCTTCCACCTGTACTTCATGGATCAACTCAACCACGCCGTCCATTACTTGTTCCGCACTCAATAAAGTTTTGCCATAGGCCATTAATTCCGCCACGGTTTTACCATCGCGAGCACCTTCGATAATTTCCATAGTGATGTACGCCATGGCTTCGGGGTAATTCAATTTAAGGCCGCGATTCAAACGTCGTTCGGCTAGTAAGGCAGCGGTAAATACCAACAGCTTGTCTTTTTCTCTTGGGAGGAGTTCCATTTTTATGCTCCGTTACTTATCTTTATGATTGTTTTCGTTGAACCAAAAAAGAGCACCCGCACCTTTTTAGGTCGACCAAATTCTCGGTTCATTGGATTCTTTGTTCATTAATGCGGGACGAATATCTCGCCAGCACTGAATAAATAGCTCTTTAACTTGTTCGGAATCATGATGAAGACTGCGAACTAAAATGTACTCGCCTACCAAACTTACGCCACTCAATGACCCATGTTGGGTACAGTGCTGGCGAAGGGCGTCGATCAGTTCGTCGTGATTGACTGAATTAGAAGGTTCCTTTAAATCAAACGGCCCTGCGATCATCAAACCATTAATTGGCTTACCATCTAATCCCGCTTTGGCTGAAAAAACAGCACGGCTACTATCATCAATAACCAATCGTTCACGCACCTTAAGACGATCGTTCTGACGAATCTGAAAGCCTTGTTCTGCCTGCCCTTCGCCAAAATCTTCTTGGTTGGCTGGCAAGCCAAAACAGGTGATTTCCCAGCCGATAAACTTAGCGTTATCCGCAAGATCGATACGATTTTCAAGTCGTGTGTGGGCATTGGGATACAGAATGGTTTCTTGTGGCAACCATTCCATTAAGCTGTTTTCAGCGACGTTCAACTGAGTAATTTGATGTTGTAGCGTTTTATCCTTCCGAGCACGATAAACCCGCCCTGCACCCGGAGTAGTGATCAAAACATGAGTATTTTCGGCTAGGTTTGCCGTAATCGTGAGACAATCCCCCGAAACCAAACCACCTGGAGGATGCAATAAATAGACGTGCGCCGTGTCTCGACCTTCAGGATAAAAAGGCTTTTGCACGTACAAAGGCCCTTTGTGATCACAGGTTTTCAACACGGTACCGCGAGTTGTTTGAGAAAAGCCTAATGTCAGAAATGCATGCCAGTGGGAAGCTTCTCCCCGCTCTGGCATTTGAGTTTCTGGCAGCGGTTTTTGGTCGTATTCTTCTGCCAAAGCAAGATTATGTTTATTATTCATTGATGCCCTATAAGCGTCTTTCGCGTGGCTGCTGATTCCAACCAATGCAAAAATCAGACCGCCAAATACTGCTTTATCAAAGTATCGTTAAGGTTCTCCATTTTATCTGCCGCAACAATGCGTCCCTTTTCCATCAGACGAAACTCTTTACCTACGCGACGAGCGAAACCGAGCTTTTGCTCCACCAAGATAACGGTCAATCCTTCTTCTTCGTTCAGCTTTAAAATCACATCGCCAATTTGCTTAACAATGTTGGGCTGAATGCCTTCGTTAGGCTCGTCCAAGATCAAGACTTTTGGTTCTAATACCAAGGCACGACCGATGGCAAGTTGCTGTTGTTGACCACCAGATAAATCACCACCGCGACGATGAAGCATGTCTTTCAATACTGGAAAAAGCTCGAAGATTTTCTCTGGAATATCCTTTGGAGAGTCTTTCGTGCGCTTACCACGAACAGGCAAACCGATACGCAGGTTTTCTTCCACAGTAAGCATGGGGAAAATGTCTCGACCTTGTGGAACGTAACCAATGCCTGAGTAAGCTCGCTTTTCTGCGCTTTGCTTGTTTAGCGTTTCGCCTTCCATGGTGATGTCGCCACTTTTGATCGGCAGCAACCCCATAATGGCTTTCAGCAAAGTAGTTTTGCCCACGCCATTACGACCCATGATGCAAGTAATCGAGCCGGGGACTATCTCTAAATCCAAACCCCAAAGAATCTGCGTGCCGCCGTAAAGTTGATCAACCTTGTTAATTGAAATCATGCTGTGGCTCCTGTTTTTGCGGCTTCTTCACCAAGGTACACTTCAATAACGTCTTTGTTACTTTGAATCTGATCCATCGTACCTTCCGCCAATACAGAGCCTTGGTGCAAAACGGTGACTGTGCGAGCAATACTGCGCACAAATTCCATATCGTGTTCGACCACAATCACAGTTCGCTCTCCAGCCAGAGAGGTTAGTAGCTCCGCCGTGCGTTCTGTCTCTTGTGCTGTCATGCCAGCTACAGGCTCATCGATCAACAAAAGTCTTGGCTCTGCCACCAACAACATACCGATTTCTAACCATTGTTTTTGACCATGAGACAAGGCACCCGCCAACATGAATCTATGCTTAGCTAAACCAATGGTTTTTAATACTTCATCAATGCGGTCGATTTGTGTCGGTGTTAAACGCGAGAACAAGGTCGGCAAGACACGCTTGTCAGTCTTAAGAGACAACTCCAAATTATCGAACACAGTTTGTTCTTCAAACACGGTTGGCTTTTGGAATTTACGACCAATACCAAGCTGAGCAATTTCCGCTTCGTCTTTATTTAATAAGTTGTGATTCTGCCCAAAGAAAACCGTGCCAGAATCACACTGGGTTTTACCCGTAATCACATCCATCAAAGTGGTTTTACCCGCTCCATTGGCACCGATCAAACAGCGTAATTCGCCATCGTTAATATAAAGATTAAGATTGTTTAGCGCTTTGAAGCCGTCGAAGCTCAAATTCAAATCTTCCACGTACAGAATCATCTGATTACCGACATTTACCTCGGCCTGCGCTGGAGCCAAAAATGGCCAAACCTGATCACGACGGAAGAGTTCACGGGTGCTATCTAACGTACTCATGCTTGTGACTCCTTATTCATCACTGTATTTCGCTTAGCCTTTAGCTGCCCATAAAGCCCCATCAAACCTTTTGGCAAATACAAAGTAACCAGCACAAACATAGCACCTAAGGCGAACAACCAAGCATCGGGCATGATGGCAGTAAAACGAGTTTTCGCGTAGTTCACTAACAAGGCCCCAATCACCGCGCCAATCAAGGTGCCACGACCACCTACCGCTACCCAAATCACCATCTCGATCGAGTTAATGGGGGAGAATTCACCTGGGTTAATAATGCCCACTTGCGGTACATACAAAGCGCCAGCAATGCCAGCGATGACAGCGGAATAAACAAACAACCACACTTTGTATCTATCAGTACGATAGCCGATAAAACGTGAACGGGATTCTGAATCACGAATCGCCAACACCACCTTGCCAAGACGAGAAGACAAAATCTTTTGGCTTACAACAAACACCACAGCCAGCAAGATAGCCGTGATCAAGAACAAGGCAACTCGCGTGCTGTCGGCCTGTAAACTGAAGCCAAGAATTTCTTTAAAATCGGTCAAGCCATTGTTGCCGCCAAAGCCCATTTCGTTACGGAAGAACGCCAACAGCAAGGCATAGGTTAAGGCTTGCGTCATGATGGAAAGATAAACGCCCGTTACACGAGAACGGAACGCTAACCAACCAAACACAAAGGCCAACAAACCAGGCACTAGCACTGCCATTAACATGGCGAACCAGAACTGATCCATGCCCAGCCAAAACCAAGGCAATTCTTTCCAGTCTAAAAACACCATAAAGTCAGGCAACAAAGGATTACCGTAAACCCCGCGATCACCAATTTGACGCATCAAATACATGCCCATCGCGTAACCGCCCAAGGCGAAAAATGCCCCGTGACCTAAACTCAAAATACCGCAATAACCCCAGATAATGTCCACTGCTAGCGCCAGCATGGCGTAGCATAAATACTTGCCCAATAAGGTGATGGTGTAAGTACTGACATAAAAAACTGAGTCAGCGGGTAACAATAGATTCGCCGCCGAAGCCAAAATAGTCACACTCAATAAAATCACCACAAATGGCAGAGTGTGTTTGCCCGTCGAGCGCCCTTCAGAAAACCAAGCTATAAGACGTTTCATTCTGCCGCCCTCCCTTTTTGTGGAAAGAGTCCCTTAGGACGTTTTTGAATAAAGAGAATAATAAACACCAAGACCAGAATAGCTGCGAGAACTGCACCCGTGGTTGGCTCAAGAAATTTCGTTGCGATGCCCAAGGTAAAGGCCGCTACCAAGGTGCCAAGCAAGTTGCCCACGCCACCGAACACCACCACCATGAAAGAATCGATAATGTAAGATTGACCCAAGTTTGGTCCAACGTTGGTCAATTGACTTAACGCCACACCAGCAATACCTGCGATACCAGACCCCAAACCAAAGGTCATCGCATCGACCCAATTGGTTTTTACACCCATAGCTTTTGCCATGTTGCGATTTTGCGAGACAGCACGAACGTTTAGCCCCAGAGAGGTTTTCTTCAATACAATCACCAAGACGATGAACACCAACAAGGCAAAGGCTAAAATATACAAACGGTTTAGCGTTAAAGATAAAACGGGGTTAATTTCCCAAGAGCCACTCATCCAGCTAGGCGTGGATACTTGACGGTTAAGCGGTGAGAAAATCGTCCGTACCAATTGCTGCAAGATCAAACTAATACCAAAAGTGGCCAGCAAGGTTTCCAATGGGCGGCCATGCAAACGACAAATAACTAAGCGCTCTATCAATACGCCCATCAAGCCAGATACTAAAAAGGCAGCTGGAATCGCTACCCAAATCGAGTAATCGATGTAATTCGGCATAATCAACTGCACCACATATGTGGTGTAAGCACCCAACATGATCATTTCGCCGTGAGCCATGTTAATCACGCCCATCACACCAAAAGTAATCGCTAAGCCAATAGATGCCAGCAACAATACCGAGCCAAGGCTCAAACCAAAAAACAACTGATCGACAAAGGCAAAACGATTCACTCGTTGCGCGATTTTTTCTAATGCCGCATTGGCAGCACTCACAACAGCGGCGCTGTCGTCACGGGTAAGTCGAGTCAGCAAGTTGCGTACATCGCTTTCCAAGCTAGTCGACATTTTTTCAATCGCCGCAATACGATTAGAAGGTGCCAACTCCGTTTGTGATGCCGTATTCATAGCAAGCGCCAATCCCATGGCTTCTTTTACTTTTTTGTTCGTCTCATTCGGGTAAAGGCCTTCTAAAACCTCGACCGTGTCGTCATCTAATTTAGACAAGAGCTCTCTAACCGCATTTTCACGCACACTAGGTGACTTTGCAGTGAGTTGAATTCGGGCCATGGCATTGCGTAAATAACCACGTAATTTATTGTTTACTCGAATTTTATCCACATCTCCTTTCTGAAGATCGGTTCGAGTTTGTTGAGTAAATACATCTTTATAAACAGTTTCACCATTCACATCGGACTGACCAACAACCTGACCTTCCGCTTCGATGTAATACAAATTGCCCTCTAATAAAGTACGGAAAAGGGGCAAAACACTGTCGTCAGATGCGGCCTCAATTCTGACCAGAATCGGCTCTACGTCTTTCATTTTGGCTTCACCCAACTCGACTAAAAGAGGGTCCAAAGACGTCGACTCCGCGCCATAGCTGGGAAAGGATAAAAGCCCAAAAAGACAGCAGCAAAGTGCGATGCAATGTTTCACGGTGATACGTCTCAAGGTCATACTCCATGTATCGGAAGGTTTTTAAATCAGAACTCGATTTGAAGAGAAAAATAACTCTCTGACTAGACAAGCTATTCAGCCGCTAGACAGAGAGTCGAGGTTACCCCTGGGAATGGGTCAACTTAATAGTTCTGACCAGAACACGTTTTGGTTTTGGTGTTGTAGTTACCGCACTTAATCGGCGCCGTCCAATCTGAAATCAGATCTTTAGAACCAGGTAAGAAGTCAGACCACGCATCACCCGCCACCACGCCATCGGTTTCCCAAACCACTTCAAACTGACCATCGTCTTGGATCTCGCCAATTAGCACAGGTTTGCTCAAGTGATGGTTTTTGTTCATTACCGCAACACCACCGGTTAGATTTGGCGTTGTTTGGCCGATCATGGCTTGCTCAACCGCATCAACATCTGTTGTGCCCGCTTTCGTTACTGCGTTCGCCCACATTTTGAAACCGATATAAGTCGCTTCCATTGGGTCGTTGGTTACACGATCAGAGTTTTTAGTGTAGGCATGCCACGCTTTAATAAAGGCTTCGTTTTCTGGTGTTTCAACACTTTGGAAATAGTTCCAAGCCGCCAAATGACCAACCAATGGTTTTGTATCTAAACCAGAAAGCTCTTCTTCACCAACAGAGAAAGCCACAACAGGAATGTCTTCTGATGAAATACCTTGGTTACCCAATTCTTTGTAGAAAGGTACATTTGCGTCACCATTGATAGTAGACACCACGGCAGTTTTCATACCTTCGCTACCGAATTTACTGATGTCAGATACGATAGACTGCCAATCAGAATGACCAAATGGCGTGTAGTTGATCATAATGTCTTTTGCTGCAACACCTTTGGCTTTTAGGTACGCCTCAAGAATTTTGTTGGTGGTACGAGGGTAAACGTAATCTGTTCCAGCGAGCACAAAGCGCTCTACGCCAAGATCGTTCATCAAATAATCCACAGCAGGAATCGCCTGTTGGTTTGGCGCAGCCCCTGTGTAAAACACGTTTTTAGACGACTCTTCGCCTTCGTACTGAACTGGGTAAAACATTAAACCGTTCAACTCTTCCAATACTGGCAATACCGATTTACGAGAAACTGATGTCCAACTACCAAAAATCACATCCACTTTGTCTTTGGTTAATAACTCGCGACCTTTTTCTGCAAACAATGGCCAGTTTGATGCTGGGTCAACCACCACAGCTTCGATCTTCTTACCTAACAAACCACCCTTTTTGTTTTGCTCATCCACCATCATCAAGACAGTGTCTTTTAGCGTGGTTTCAGAAATCGCCATGGTGCCAGACAAGGAGTGCAACACACCGACCTTGATTGTGTCTGCCGCCAGCGAAGGAAGCGCAATAAGCGTTGCACCAGAGAGCACAATCGCAGAAGTAAGCGTTTTGATTTTCATAGTTGGAGCCGTCCTATTGTGATTTATAATATTTTTGAGTCTTCAGGTGAGGTTTTTAGAAAACCTCTAATCTGTAGAGCCAGTATTAAAAAATCACTGAAAGAAAGGTATGCGCGAAATGACTTAGCCGTATACGTCATTTGACGTATACGGCGGTTTTGTTCCCTCCCCTTTCTTCAAGGAGAGGGTTAGGGAGGGGTTGCTCTTTGGTTCCATTCGAACGCTTTGTATTCCCAACCTTTATTCCGCCCTGCTGGGCGTGTAACTTTTGCCCAGATCCGCAAAAGTAACCAAAAGGTCTCTTTAAGAGAGATTGCCTCGTAAACCCTTTTGTATAGATATTTGTCTTCTGACCTAACGCACAGAAGGCATAGATTATTTTTGCAATTGTGAGGAAGGACGTTTTTAACTGACTATGAAACTCCATAAGGTCGCGCAATCAGGATTGCGTCGAACTGACTTCATCGGTTTTCGTAGGTCTGCATGAGGGAGGCACGACCGTAATCAGACGATTTAAAGTGGCGCTTTAATTTTTCATATTAAGTCGTTGTTATAAGGCGATATCTGGATATTCGATGCTGAACGAACTAACGTAAACAAAAATCACCTCGGGTAAAAATGAATAAACACTTCTTATAGGACCCCCTTTAACCTAATATTATAAAAAATGCATGCCACGTTATAACATGAAGAACAGGATTAATAATGGACTTCGAAACTAAATCAAAAAATCCTGAGTTTTGGTTTATACAAGCAAACCAAATGTTAGCAGCATCAGAGGCTTTATATTCCTCTTTAAATGATCCGAACTCACTAGAAGAAGCAATGATTGGATACCACAAAGGATCAATGTTTCTTTTAGGAATTTCACTTGAAAATGCCCTTAAAGGAGTTCTGGCGTCCAGAGGAAAATTAAAAGTTGAGCATGATAAAATCTCTTTCCCAAAATGTAAAAACCATGATTTAAACGATATTGCAAAGTTGATAAATATTGAAATGACAAATTATGAATTAGAACTATTAGAACGTTTAAGTATTTATACTATCTGGGCTGGAAAATATGGCACACCATTACGTAAAAGCGAATACTCAAACGCCCAAGGAAAACAGTATCAAAGCGATATAGATTTTGATATTGACAAAAGTTTAATAAGCAAACTTAAAAATACAGCTGATGTACACAATAATTCAGGTTACTAAGTTATAAACTGAATCATAACTTTATGATTTTCACCAAAAGCTTCACTAGCTTATTGACCCTCATCCCTTCAGAAAACTAAGCCTTTCCACACCTCCACCTTTCAACCGCTCTATCAGCCCCATCGCTCCGTCTTTATTTTTCGTTCTATCTGGATAAACGAGGTAGTAGGCTTTTCTTAGTGGAAGTGTGATTGGGCTGAGTGTGATGAGTTGCCCTGTTTTCAGTGCGTTTTGGATGAAGAGTCCTTGGCCGAGTAGTAGGCCTTTGCCTTGTATGGCGGCGTCGATCGCCATGCTGGAGAGGTTGAATTGTGGGCCTTTGTTGGGTTTTCGGTTGTGGTAACCTGCGGCGTTTAGCCAGTCTTGCCAGTTTGGTAGGTATGGATTCTCGTTGCCCCAGTCGATATGGATCATTGGTTTTTCAAGTAAGGTATCTAAATCCCTCTGCGCTATTCCGTTAACGAGTGATGGACTGGCGACTAGGTGTACTTCGTCTTGGAATAGAAAATCGTGGTTCAGTGATTTGTCTTGTTTACCAAAGCTGATGCTGGCGTCACAGCGACTAAGGTTGAAGTCGACCGACGTATGGCTTGCTTCCACTCGTATTTCTAGGTCTGGATGTTGTTCCATTATATGAAGTACTTTGGGCATTAACCATAAGCTAGCAACGGAGGGTAATGTGTGCAGTGTAAAAATCGTTTGCTGATTTAATTGGTCTAAACTGGCTTGTCCACGTTGCAGGCTTTCAATCGCTTGGTTGGCAAAGTATAGGTATTGCTGACCCGCTTGAGTCAGCTCGACACCTAGTTTAGAGCGCTCAAACAGTGTTGCGTCTAGGTGAGATTCTAGCTGTTTTATTTGTTGGCTGACGGCCGCTGGCGTTATGCACAAGGCTTTTGCCGTTTTCGCAAAATTGCCTGTTTGCGCGGCATTTATGAACGTGGTTAAGCTGTTTAGATTAGGCAGTTTTAACATAATACTCTCAAGATAATACTTTCAAACACTGTGCCTTTTTACATGACAGCGCCATCCTACCTTTCAATTTATACCCTTTATTGTTAAGCAAAAATTAATGATAGATATATAAAATATTGATTTAAATATTTTGCTAACGTCATTAATCTGGACGATATCGTTGCCAATATAAAAGATCAAAACCTAAAGAGGAACAGCAATGTCATTATCCAATATTATTAATAAAGCCGCTTATTCTATTGAAGATAATGACTTCAGAGCAGATTGTAAAAAGACTTTGTCTAAAAACGGGGCTTTGGTTTTGCCTGACTTCCTCAATCATAAGGCGATTCAAGCCATTATTGAGGAAGGCGAGGCGAAGAAAGACCTTGCTTGGTATACGAAGTCGACTCATAACGTTTACTTAACAAATACCGATCCTAGTTTCGATGCCGATCATGCGAGAAATAAGCAGGTCATTTCCTCTAAAGGTTGTATTACGGACGATCAAATTTCTGAAAACTCGCCACTACGACAACTTTATGATTCGGCTGTATTTCGAGCCTTTCTTGCCAATGTGTTAGATGAAGAGGCGCTGTATAACTATGCCGACAATCTTTCGTCTATCAACTTACACTTCGCCAGCAAAGGCCAAGAGTTAGGTTGGCACTTCGATAACTCGTCGTTTGCTATTACCTTATTAATTCAAAAACCTGAGAGTGGCGGTGTATTTGAATACATTGAAAACATGCGCAACGCCGATGTTGGTGAGATGAATTACAGCGGTGTCAGTGAGGTTCTCGCGGGACAGAAAAAAGTCAAAGAATTGGCAATCGAACCCGGCGCTTTGGTGCTTTTCCGGGGTCGAAATGCCATTCACCGAGTCACACCAACAAAAGGCGATACCACCCGCATGTTGGCGGTTCTCGCCTATAACTCACAACCCGGAATTACACTCTCCGAAGCGGCTAGAAAAACCTTTTATGGTCGGGTGAATTAATAGACATCCGCTACTTTATGTTCACTTTGGGGGTCTCTCTACCCAACATAGTTAGTTGCGAAACATTTCCTCGATAAATCCGTTTACAGTTGACCGATTAAAAATTAAATTAGTCGCGTTATTTTTGCTGTGAATAGGTCTTTGCTCAATCCTTCTGCCGTGCTAACGGCGCCGCCTATCTCTTCTCCCCAAATACAAAATGTGGATGCTATGAACGAAAACGTTATGAATGTGACTAATAAGCCACCATTCAAGGTGATGGCTATTGCCTGTGTGGTTTGTTTAATCTTAGGTTTTGGAATTCTTAATCCTGGTAGTTTGCCAATTAACTCTGTGGTGTTAGCTATTGGTTTAATGATCTTTCTCTGTGTTGCGCGAGTGCCCGTTACTATTGCCTTGATCGCTTCCGCTTTAGTGGGCGGTTTGCACAGCGGTTTGTCTACTGAAGAAGCCATTGCCGCGATCAATGACAATTTATTAGTCGGCTCACAAGTTGGTATGACCTACATTATGGTTGGTGCGCTTGCTGTTGCTCTTGCTCGCAGCGGTGTGTTGGATTTGCTGGCTAGAAAGCTGGTGAGCATGTTGGGCAATGAAGATACAAAACACCAAAGTAAGGTGAAGTGGCTGCTTTATGGAATTTTCATGGTTGCGTCGCTTTTGTCGCAAAATGCCGTGCCTGTTCATATTGCGTTTATTCCAGTAATGATTCCCCCACTGTTGGTAATTTTTAATAAATTACGCATCGACCGCCGCGCCATTGCCTGTGTATTAGCATGCTCTATCAGTTCGAGTTATTTGTTGTTACCAACTGGCTTTGGGGCAATTTTCTTAAATGAAATCCTGCTAGCAAACGTTAACGACGTTGGTTCTGCCTACGGTTTAGCGGTGACGGCTGACATGGTTCCAAAGGCGATGTTTTTGCCGGTGATGGGGATTCTTGCGGGTATGTTGGTAGCGGTGTTTTTCTCATACCGCAAACCGCGCGACTACACGACGAATGACGTTGCCTTAGAACATCTAGAGAAAACCAAAGACACGGTAATCAAACCATTTCAATTGGTGATGACGCTGATTGCGGTTGCGGTCACTTTGGTGTTTCAAGTCACTTTTGATTCGTTGCTTGTTGGCGCCATGCTTGGCTTTATGATTTTATCCCTTGCCGGTATTTTCCGTTGGGACCAGCAAGACGATGTCTTCACGCAAGGCATGCGCATGATGGTGCAGATTGCAGTGATTATTACCATCGCGTCTGGCTTTGCTGGCGTTTTGGAAGCAACTGGGGAAATTAAGCCTTTGGTACAAGCCTCGGCTGAACTGATTGGCGATCACAAGGCGCTAGCCGCTGCGATTATGTTGATTGTTGGCTTGTTCATTACCATCGGATTTGGTGATTCATTCGCCAGTGTGCCTATTCTTGCGCCCATTTATATTCCCCTTGCTCTGACGCTAGGCTTTTCGCCAATGGCAGCCGTCGCCTTGTTAGGCGCTTCTGCTGCATTGGGTGATGCTGGCTCACCCGCTTCAACTATTACTCTTGGCGCGACCTCTGGCCTCAATGCCGATGGTCAACACGACCACGTGCGTGACTCGGTGATTCCTACCTTTATGCACGCTAACTTTGGCATGGTTATTTTTGCTTGGATTGCCGCAATGGTTCTATAAAAATCGAGCACTTCACGCCAACGCCTTGACCATAATGTGCTGTGGACCCGCAGCACCGCCATGGTAAAGGGTGTTGGTGTCTTCAAACCCACCCTTTAAATACAGTCCCTTGGCGATAGGGTTTTGACAATTTACCGTGAGGTAGATGGTTGAATGATTAGGATAAGCTTCGCTTAGGTAGTTTGATAACGCCAAGATCGCCTGTTTTGCGTAGCCTTTTCCCTGATACTTTTTGTCAATAAAGAAGCTACGCAGGCCGATTGAATTAGATTGACTGACAAAGTCGTATTTTTCTGCGTACGTGGTATCGATCAAAAAGAAGCCAACTACTTGATCCTCGGCGAAAATAACATGGGGACGTATTTGCGCATTAGCGCTTTTTATAATCTCGTCAATGGTGCCAACAAACTGCTTTTGTTCTTCAACAACTCCCAGTGTAATAACGTCTGCTAAGTGCCGAGTCGTCATTTTTTCAATAGTAACCATGCTCTCTCCTTCTCACTATTTTCTTTTTTATCTTGTTGTATTTATTCCATTAGCCCAAATTATAATCAGCTATCCAATTTAAAAGTGGTGTTCTATGTTTTTCATCAAGCTCGTTGTTGCCTTGATCGTTATGCTGGGTCTAGCGATTTATCTCGTTAATTTAAACATTAAATCCAAGGTAAATCCTATCGAGGAAGTCACTTCCGCACCTTATGAAGACTCAAAGTTTCATAATACCGCACCACGTAATCCCATGTCTTTTGCTGACACTGCGGCGTTATGGGTTCGTTTTTTTACTGAGAAAAAAGTCGACACCACACCCGATATCAACATTCCAGTACGTACGGTTAGCCGAGCGAATTTAGACGCACTGAGCGAGGATACGATCCATTTGGTTAAGCTTGGGCATTCTTCTATTTTATTAAAAGTCTATGGAGAGTATTGGCTGATTGACCCTGTATTTTCGGATCGTGCATCACCGTTTCAATTTGTTGGACCAAAACGATTCCATCAGCCGCCAATTAGTTTAGAAGATTTACCGCCTATCGATAAAGTCTTGATTTCCCATAATCATTACGATCATTTAGACAAAGCGAGCATCAAAATTTTGCTCGCGAAAACGCAACAATTTTTGGTACCAAAAGGTGTAGATGGAGATCTAATTAATTGGGGAATCGAGGCCAATAAAATCGTTACATTCGATTGGTGGCAAGAACTTAAGACTCGCCATGGTTTGGTTGCTTTTACACCTACACAACATTTTTCTGGTCGTGGAATGGGCGATGGCAATGCCACCTTGTGGGGATCTTGGGTCATTAAAACACCACAAGAAAGCATTTTCTTCAGCGGTGATTCTGGCTATTTTTCAGGATTTAAAGAGATTGGCGACAAGTACGGGCCCTTTGATCTCACCATGGTAGAAACAGGCGCTTACGATAAAGACTGGGCGGATATCCATATGAAGCCAGAGGAAAGTATTCAAGCACATATGGATTTACAGGGTAAAGTGATGATGCCAATTCATAATGGCACTTTCGATTTGGCATTTCATACCTGGCATGATCCGTTTGATCGGGTAGTTACTGAAGCTGAACGTCGTGAAGTGACGTTAAGTACTCCAGAATTTGGTCGTATATTTTCCATTATCGATTTGCCGCCGTTAACGTCTTGGTGGCAACAGACACCTTAATCAGCACACCTTTCGTCAGACCTCGGCGCTTTGCTATCTTCTGGTAACCAAGCGCTGAAACCATCGTCAATAAAATGCTTTCGCTTCTTCTCGTAGATATTGGATCAGTGTCTGCATTTTTTTGGGTAGGTGACCAAAAGGGTATTGCAGATAAACCGGAAGTGGCTTGCCCTGCCATTCAGGCAAACACGAGACAAACACTTCAGGATGTCGTTTTATATGTTTATCTGCAAAATAATGGGGCAATAAGCCAACACCTTTACCTTGAATAATGGCTTCTGCATGCAAAATATATTGGTCTACCGTAAGACGTGATTGCGGCAGATCAAACGATACATCACCCTCAGTTTTATGCTCTAGGGTGATGTTGTTTTGTTCATTCTTTAAGGTATCAACCCAAGCGTAATGATTAAGCTCTGTCGGGTGATTTAACATACCAATGCGTTTCAAATAGTCTGAGCTGGCATACAAACCTTGACTTAGAGCACCAATCTGCTCAGACCGAAGCTGATCATTAACCGGCTCACCAACCCACACGCATATATCGTTGCTTTTTATTTCTTGGAACAACTGATTGCCAGTGCGGACTTCAATATTGACCTGAGGAAACTCTTCTAGGAAATCAAACATGAGTCCCGAAAACCAACCTCGAACTAGCGTTGTGTGAACATACACAACTAACGACCCACTAATTTCATCTTTCAATTCTTCAACCGCTTTGTGTCCTTCATCGGCGACATGGAGCAGTTTTTTGGCAAACGGCAAGAATTTAATTCCAGCCTCATTGGCAAAAAGTCGATTGGCTTGCCGACGCAGTAAAGGCTGATTTAATGCGTCTTCCAAATGGCTAATACGACGGCTCAGGGTGGATTTTGATACACCTAGTTGTTGAGCACTATCCTTAAGGCTGCCTGTTTCCATAACGGATACAAACGTCCTCACTTCATTTAAATCGTACATTTACTTTCCCTTGACTCATTTTTAAATGCCCTAAACACGGACCCTTTTTATAAGTTGTTGCAAAAAAAGGAACAGAGCGTATCAACACAAAAAAATCATATTGCTAGATAATACAAATGATAAGCATTCTTAATATCTTTTAGGACTTAATTATACAAAATTAGTTCCAACACAACTATGGAGAAATTGTTCATAATGTCCCCTTCAGCTCGCAATTATAAACTTACAACACTAGCTGCGTTAATCAGTGCTACCACTCATTCAGCAACGCTATTAGCAGAAGAGAATACTGTTGACCTAGATAAATTGGTTGTGTCGGCTTCGGGATATGAACAACAAATCACAGATGCCCCAGCGTCTATAACTGTCGTCACACAAAAGGAACTAGAAAAGAAAGCCTATAGAGATGTCACAGATGCCTTGAAAGATGTGCCTGGTGTTATGGTAACGGGCGGTGGCTCATCAAGTGATATATCCATGCGTGGAATGAGCGGCAAATACACTCTTATACTTGTCGATGGAAAGCGCCAAGGCTCACGCGAGACAAGACCAAATAGTGATGGTCCAGGTATCGAGCAAGGCTGGACGCCACCATTATCAGCGGTTGAACGCATCGAAGTAATCCGTGGCCCAATGTCTTCACTGTACGGCTCAGATGCGCTTGGTGGAGTCATTAATATCATCACTAAAAAAGTACAAGATAAATGGGGTGGTGAGCTGTCATTAAGCACGACACGTCAAGACAGTTCAGTGTCAGGAGATAGCCAACAGGCCGACTTGATGCTAAGTGGACCTTTAATCAAAAATACGCTCGGGTTACAACTTTACGGTCAAATTTCACAACGTGATGAAGACGACATTGCTAATGGCTATGCAGATCAAGAAATTACAAATGGTACAGCTAAACTTTCTTGGGTTTTGTCAGAAAACCAGAATCTAACCTTTGAAGCAGGTAAAGAAACACAAAACAGGACGGTCAGTTTAGGAAAATCCGCAGGGGGAAGAGCATCATCTGATAGTGATGTAGAGTACGATCGTGAACACTATGCCATTACACATTCAGCAAGAGTAAATGGTAATAGTATTGAAACATATCTAACCCATGAAGAAGTCGACAACCCAAGTCGTGATATGAACTATCAAAACACGGTACTAAATAACCAAACAATACTACCATTTGACTCTCATGTACTAACCCTTGGCGGTCAATATGATTATCAAAAATTAAAAGACGAAGGTAATGAAGCTGGCAATGGTATCGATGAGCTGACTCGCTGGAATGCTGCGTTATTCGCGGAAGATGAATATTTTATTACTGACAACCTTTCGGTTACCGGTGGCTTACGCTATAACGAAGATGAAAACTATGGCTCCAACGTATCACCGCGTTTGTATAGTAACTGGTCATTCGCTCAAGACTGGACCTTAAAAGGTGGCATAAGCACTGGCTACCGTTCACCAGATCTTCGCCAAGGTAGCGACGGTTGGGGGCAAATATCTGGCCGTGGTTCGGCGCTTATTCTCGGTAACTCTGAACTAAAGCCAGAAGAAAGCACCAGCCACGAGATTGGTCTTTATTGGGATAATCAACAAAGCACTCAAATTAGCGCCACCCTATTCCACACTAACTATAAAGATAAAATTACTGAACAGCGCATTTGTGATACCACTGCAGGAGATGCTAGCTGTTCTTATTCAGGAAACTCTTATACATTTATTAGTGAGCGGACCAACGTAGATCGTGTAGAAATGCAGGGCGTTGAGTTAACCTTATCCCATGAATTCACAGACACACTATTTATTGCAGCTAATTACACCTATACAGATTCCGAACAAAAAACAGGTGATTTTGCTGGTGAACCGCTAAACCGTCTACCAAAACACATGGCTAATGCGACACTGAACTGGGATGCTACTCCAAAGCTTACGTCTTGGACTCGAGTGAACTATCGTGGTAAATCTAGTGAAGGTTTGGTCCGCACGTCAATAGAGGAAGCAATTCCTTCCTATACCTTTGTCGATACAGGTATCAGCTACAGCATCAACAGTGCAGTGTCTGTTTATGCGGGCGTATATAACTTATTTGATAAAAAAGTAGATTACGATACTTACAACAAAGTATTAGACGGTCGTCGTTATAATGCCAAAGTAAAAGTAGTCTTCTAGTTCATGCTCTTTTGAATTTCCCTTTGTGCTAACCGCACAAAAAGACCGCAACCTAGCTTGCGGTCTTTTTTTGTCTTCGCTTTTTGTTATCATTTTTTCTATTTGACCAAATCACAGGCGAAAAAAAACCACGCCCTCCAAAAGAGAGGCGTGGTTTTTATACCATCAACAAAAATTAGTTTTGGTTGATGAAGTAATTAATCACGTAAGCAGGCAGTTCTGCCGCTGGCACAACGATTTGTTCCATTGTGTCACGATCACGAACCGTCACTGGTGAACCTTCTTGTTCGATAGAATCGAAATCGACGGTGACACAGATAGGCGTACCTACTTCATCATGACGACGGTAGCCTTTGCCTACGTTACCTGTGTTTTCATAAAGAATACGACCAAGACCCAACTTCTGCAGCTTGTTCTTCAATTCTTTCGCAAGCGCAACGATCTCTGGCTTGTTCTTCTTAAGCGGCATGATAGCCACTTTAATCGGTGCTAGATGCGGTTTGAACTTAAGTACTGTACGAGACGTACCGTTTGGTAGCTCTTCTTCTGTATAAGCTTCTGTCATCACAGCCAGTAGACCACGGTCTAGACCTGCTGATGGCTCGATACAGAAAGGCACTTCCCATTTGTTCGCTTCGAGATCACGGATAGCCAACTTAGCTGTAGAATGCTCGTTTTTCTTAACTTTTGCAGAAAGACCGAATTCTTCTTGAGCTTTGGTGTGAGAACCTAGATCGTAGTCAGTACGGTTCGCCACGCCTTCTAGTTCTTCAAAGCCATGTGGAAACTTGTACAAGATATCCACAGTAGATTTAGAGTAATGCGCTAAGTCATCGCCAGTCACGTATTCAAACTGGATGTTTTCTTCGGCAAGACCTTGATCCAACCACCACTGTTTACGTGCACCAACCCAGAAGTCATGCCATTTTTCATCTTCACCTGGCTTACAGAAGAATTCCAATTCCATTTGCTCGAATTCACGAACACGGAAGATGAAGTTACGTGGCGTGATTTCGTTACGGAAAGATTTACCAATCTGCGCGATACCGAATGGCAAAGTACGAGAAGTAGAATCAACCACGTTTTTGAAGTTAGTAAAGATACCTTGAGCGGTTTCTGGACGAAGGTAAGTGTAAGACTCTTCGTTCACCATTGGGCCAACGTTGGTTTTGAACATCAAGTTAAAATCGCGAGGCTCAGTCACATTGGTAGAACCACAGTTGTCACAGACTTTGATGTCTTTCATGTGATCGGCACGCATACGAGATTTACACTCGTGGCAATCAACCATTGGATCGGTAAAAGTATCTTCATGACCAGAGTATTTGTAGACGTGTTTGTTTTGAATGATTGCAGCATCCAAACCTTCTACATCGTCACGCTCATAAACCATGGCGCGCCACCAAGCGGCTTTCAGGTTGTTTTTTAATTCAATACCTAGCGGACCGTAATCGTAAGCACCTTGCATACCACCGTAGATTTCACTGCCTTGGAAAATAAATCCGCGACGCTTACATAGGGAGACGAGTTCATCCATTGTTTTAGCTGGCATTTCTAAACACACCTTAAGCAAAATTCGTTAATAAGGACATAAAAGCCGATTAGGCCTCATGTTCAAGTAATAATAGCCGTCCATTGTACTCGTTGACCCTATTTCGCTCAATGGCGATTCCTTGTAAGCAGAGAATAAGTCTTTAAGACATCACTCTGATAAGAGCCAAACAAAAAAATACACGGATATTTAATCTAAACAGTGCATAACAAAAAACTTTACACTTTTATGCACAAAAATAGGACAAAATAAGGAACTGAGGTGCTGTTTTAAAGTCTATTTTGATAGATAATTCGTATTGTTTTCATATTCTCTTTTATACAGTTCTAACTTAAAGGTAACGGCATGCGTTCTTACAAGCCAATAGTAGCCACATTAGCAGTATTGGGCATTATTCCATTTCTCTTCACAACATATTTAAGCCTAACCAATGGTAGTTTCCTTGGTAAATCTGGTGTCACGCTTTTTGCTTCTTATGCTGCGGTTATGATCAGCTTTATTGGCGGCACAATGTGGGGACGATTAATAGAGCTTCCTGAAAGTCGTACTGGCGCAAAACTGCTGATTTGTTCTTTTGTAGCGGTCTTTTTCGCGTGGGTTTCTTTGCTATTAAAAACGCCTGAGCTTTCTGTCGTGCTTTTATTGCTAAGCTTGATCACCATTTTTTGGGTAGATGCGCGTTGGTTAAAACAGTCTAATAATGCAAAACCGTATTACACTTCGCTTAATTTTAGTCTGACCTCAGTTATCTCTATTATGCATTTGCTGGTTCTGTACCCACATTATTAAACCCTTCACCGAAAAATCGGCACTAGCAAACTGATCTAACTCTCTTTTCGCTACGTATCATTACTCGACAAACACATGAAAAGAGTAATGATACATGCTAACCATTTTCTACGATGGCCACTGTCCTCTCTGCGCTGCTGAAATGCAGACGTTGCAATCATTAGATACGCAAAAAAAATTGCAGTTAGAAGACATCCACGCTGATAATTTCACGGATAAATTCCCGTATATTGATCCAGTTGAAGCGGATAAATTGCTTCATGGTCAACTCGCTGATGGCAAAATAATCAAAGGATTAGACGTCACTTGTCTTGCTTGGAAACTAGTAGAAAAACACAAATGGATGCAAATGCTCCGCTGGCCAGTAATTCGTTTTTTTGCCGACATAGGTTACAAATTTTTTGCGCGTTACCGCCACCAAATATCATCCTTTGTGACAGGTAAACCACGCTGCTCATCTTGTCTTAAAGATCGTTGTGACTTGTAAACGATCTTATCTACTTTGCTTATTGTCGGAGTATTAACATGCCCTCTTTCTACGCCTTGGTGATTGGTGCGAGCAGCGCCATTGCTCAAGCTACTATTCAACAGTTCGAAGCCGACCAAGACTGCCTTGGCGTGTTTGCCGTTAGTCGTTCTTTACCACTCCACCCAGTCCATGAAAAAGTTCAATGGCTAGAGTCTGATTATACGGAAGCCAGTATTCAGCAGGTCTGTAAAAAACTGACGCCTTATTCTGGAAAGATAAATAAAGTATTGATCTGCAATGGTATTTTGCATGACGAGAGTATGATGCCAGAAAGAAAGCTAGAAGAAATAAGAGCTTCTCAGCTAGAAACTATATTTCATACAAATACCATCACTCCCATGCTGTGGCTCAGCCAGTTATTACCCGTTTTACAAGGCGAGCAAGCTACACAAGTTGCATTATTTAGTGCTCGAATTGGCAGTATTTCAGATAATAAAACCGGCGGTTGGTACAGTTATCGAGCCTCAAAAGCCGCTCTAAATATGCTCATTCAAACCAGCGCAGTGGAATACGCCAGAAGAGCCAAAAACATCAAGCTCATCGCTTTTCATCCTGGCACCACAGACACACCGCTATCCAAACCTTTTCAACGATCAGTGCCAAAAGACAAACTTTTCACTGCAGACTTTGTTGCCACACAGCTTTTATCCATAATGGAAAATATCGCCATGGACAACAAAGCGGCTTATCTTGATTGGAATAACCAACCGATTGAGTGGTGATATTTCGAACACCACTCAACGATGAAGTAGAGGATGTGTTAAATCATGTCCAAGCTTAAAAACAATCGCTTACTTTCAACACTGGCCGACGGGGAACGATGCACTACGCCACGACCCAATGACGTTGGCCATTCATCGCCTTTCATTAACGCCACATCTCCCACGCTTAATTGATTAATGCGCCCTTTATCATGCAAACCACTATTGTGATCCGTCACATGACTAGCCAATCCTAGGCGATCTCTTATTACATGAGCCTCATGCAGCCATTCACTACCACTTCCTGCGTACGTCGATACCAACCGGCAAGGAATTTTATCGACATGAAAACGCGGACACATTGCATTAGAAAGTACATTTAAGCGCAAGCCCACTTCTTCAAGGTCAAATAAGCACGCAAACATATCAACCAATAACATCACATCTTCCACAAACAGAGCTTTATCTTCAGTGTCAGGCAGCTGCTTAGTTAACATGGCTTTAAGTTGATCTGAATTTCCTTGAGATCTAAAAGCAAAATTCGGGGCAGACACCAATAGAGACTCAGCATATTTTTCCAATAGACCGAGCGGTCTTTGCCAAACAGCCATACTAATATTGTTTTGATAAATATCAGCAAGCACATCTTGATGAGAAGACTTCACCACACCAAGCAAGGTTGGCTTTTTATCAACCTTCTTTTGATCGATCTGTTCAAAATGGCTGACGTTGAAATTAATGCTTTTTAAATCAACTGATTGGGATATTTTTTGTAAACTAAGATTCACCTTCAAAACAACTTCCTCTAAAAATGCAGACAACAAGTAGCGTCAAACTCAACAATGTTACGTTATAACATTTTAAAAATAAAGGATTGAAATGATGCCTCCGAATCCATTAAGTTAGTGCTAATTCAAAAGAGATAGATGCCATGGAACAGCTAGATTCAACCGATCGTAAGATTCTTAATTTGCTGCAACACGATGGCAGTCTGAGTGCGACTCAAGTGGCCGATAAGATCGGCTTGTCTCAATCGCCCTGCTGGCGGCGTATTAATCGTCTGGAACAAGAAGGTTATATTCGCTCGACACAAGCAATTTTAGACAGAAACAAATTGGGGCTGGGCATCGTTGTCTTGGTAAATATCAAACTCTCTTCCCATGGCAGAAAGATGCTGGATGAATTCGAGCAAGCCATTGTCGACTATCCCGAGGTGGTAGAATGCTGGACAATTTCTGGATCAATGGATTACAGCCTAAGGGTGGTGTCCAACAGCATTGAAAGCTATGAGCACTTCTTGCGCAGCCAGTTATTGCAACTGCCACACATTCAAGAAGCACAAAGTCACTTCACTATGCGTGAAGTAAAGAATATCACTACCCTACCATTGGACTTTTAACGATTAGCGCAGCAACCCTCTATTTAAGCAGCGGATCGTCTTTTGGTAATAGCTTTTGAATCCACAACGCGAGCTTGTGTTTCATACTTGGCAAGTCTTCTTTATCCGCTGGCAATGCAACCACCAACTTATCCAATACCAATAAACGATAAATCGCTTCGGTTTTTTCATTGGCAGACATGGTGGAAGAAAAACCCGCATAACCACGTTTCAGAGCATAATTTTCGCCCACTTGAATGGCTTTTTTACTAAGAGCGGCTTCATTTTTAATTTTTTTCATAGCTTTCCCTATTCGTTGCGTGATCAAACAAACCGCTTAAGGGGATTGTCGACATACTTGGTATTCAAATCATTCTCATGACTCTATCAGCTTTTACTACTCAACCAAGCATTTCCAACGAATAAAAGCCAAAAACCACTTAATAAACACAATGTTAGTGACTTTCTTAACACCAAAACATCCCTTATATACGACTAAAGAATAAGAGTAAATTCAAACTATTGTCGACAATCCGGCTTGATAAAACACAAAAACACGACTATAACTAGGATCATTGTCAACAATAAAGCATTTTATCACGCTTATTTTGTCTATAAGAGTAAAGCATGAGTAACCTAATTTCGATCAAATCTGCGACACTGTCTGAAGACATCGCCCAGCAGCTCACCAACGCTATAGTGCAAGGTCATATCTCCCAAGGCAGTAAGATATCTGAGCCAGAACTCGCCAAACAATACGGTGTTTCTCGCGGGCCATTAAGAGAAGCCATCGTCAAACTAGAAGGCCTTGGCCTTGTCACCCGCACTGCCAATGTCGGCGCTCGCGTTATCCAGCTAAACACACAAGACATGCTCGACACCTTCACCATGCGAGAAGCATTAGAAGGCATGGCCGCTCGCTTAGCTGCCAGCAAGATGCCATCTGATGAAATAGACAGCTTGTACGCATTGCTCGATAAGCACCAAGCGCACCTAGATGCCAATCAAGACGAACATTACGTGCAACAAGGTGGCAACGACGATTTTCATTTGCGCATCATTCACGCCAGCGGCAACGCCAAACTTATTCGCTTATTAACAGAAGAATTGTACGCAGTGATTCGCATGTATCGTCGCCATACAGCAGATCAACGCAGCGACCCGCGCCAAGCATTACGCGAACACAAAGCCATTCTAGATGCGATAGCGAATCACGAAGGCGATCTTGCGGAACTGCTGATGCGTCGTCATATCAGCCGCGCCAGCAAATTATTGGAACAAGCAATGGAACATTCTGCCGTTGCTTACCGACCCTAGTAAACTCGTTCTAAAGAGAGAAAAATAATGACAAGACTTTCAGCAGGCGCCCGTTTTAGACAAGCCGTCGCCACACAATCTCCCTTACAAGTCGTCGGCGCGGTAAACGCTTATTGCGCCATGATGGCGGAACAAACGGGCCATCATGCCATTTACTTATCAGGCGGTGGCGTTGCTAACGCATCTTATGGTCTACCCGATTTAGGCATGACAGATTTACACGATGTGTTAGAAGACGTAAGACGCATTACGTCTGCCTCTAACTTACCGCTATTAGTCGACATTGATACTGGCTTTGGTGGCGCCTTTAACATCACCAGAACCATTCAACAAATGGAAAAAGCCGGCGCGGCGGCGGTGCATATTGAAGATCAAGTCCAGCAAAAGCGCTGTGGTCATCGCCCCAATAAAGCCATTGTCAGCCAAGACGAAATGGTCGACCGTGTAAAAGCCTGCGTAGATGCGCGAGTTGACGACGACTTTGTCATCATGGCTCGCACCGATGCTCTGGCTGTAGAAGGCATGGAGTCGGCTATCGAACGCGCCATTGCTTGTGTGGACGCTGGGGCGGACATGATTTTCCCAGAAGCCATGATCACCTTGGATCAATACAAAGAATTTGTCGCTGCGGTGAAAGTGCCTGTATTGGCAAACATCACCGAATTTGGTGCGACACCGCTGTTTAGTAAAGAAGAATTAGCCAGCGCTGGCGTAGATTTGGTGCTTTATCCGCTCAGCGCATTTCGCGCTATGAACAAAGCGGCCCTCAATGTCTATCAACATTTATTAAACGATGGCCACCAGCGCAATGTGGTCGATGAAATGCAAACTCGTAACGAGCTTTACGAATTTCTCAACTACCATGAATACGAAGATAAATTAGACGCACTTTTCTCTAAAAAATAAGAACAGGAGTAGGAAAATGGCTAAAGTACTTTCTGGCGCAGGCCTACGTGGCCAAAGCGCAGGCGAAACCGCACTCTGTACCGTTGGCAAAGCCGCTTCCGGGTTAACCTATCGTGGCTACGATATCGATGTATTAGCAGACAAAGCCAGCTTTGAAGAAGTCGCTTATCTCTTGTTGCATGGTCAGTTACCTAATCGCACTCAACTGCACGATTATGAACAAAGATTAATGAGCTTGCGCAGCTTACCTGACGAGCTAAAAGCGGTATTAGAACTGATTCCCGCCAGTGCTCACCCAATGGATGTGATGCGCACAGGTTGTTCTTTTTTAGGCAACCTTGAACCTGAGCTGCCTTTTGAAAAACAACCTTCGTTGGCGTTACATAGTGCCGATCGATTAGTCGCAACGCTGCCAGCTATGGTGGTTTATTGGTATCGTTTTAGCCACGATGGCGTTCGCGTAAATACACACAATGCCAACGTGCCTTCCTTGGCAGGTCATTTTCTCACCATGCTGCATGACAAAGAACCAAGCCCCCTTCATACCCAAGTTATGAACGCGTCTTTGATCTTATACGCTGAACACGAGTTCAACGCCTCGACCTTTACCGCTCGTGTTTGCGCTTCCACCTTGTCTGACATGTTTTCCTGCGTCACTGGTGGTATTGGCAGCTTACGTGGTCCACTGCATGGTGGCGCCAATGAAGCGGCGATGGACATGATAGAACCATGGAAAACTCCAGACGAAGCCGAAGCGGCCTTGATGCAAAAACTCGCCAATAAAGAAAAAGTCATGGGCTTTGGTCACGCTATTTACAGTGAACGAGATCCTCGCAACGACATCATCAAAAAATGGGCCAAAAAGCTCAGCGAAGACGTCGGCGACGATCACTTGTACGCCGTGTCAGAGCGCTGCGAAGCTGTCATGTGGCGCGAGAAAAAACTCTTCTGCAACGCCGACTTTTTCCACGCTAGCGCGTATCGCTTTATGGGCATTCCCACCAAGTTATTTACGCCTATTTTCGTTTGCTCCCGCGTCACTGGCTGGGCCGCTCACGTGATGGAGCAAAGAGCTAAAAACCGCATTATTAGACCTAGCGCTGATTACACAGGTCCTGAGCATTCTGAGTGGATCGACATCGACGACCGTCATTAATCCAACATAAGCATAAAAAAATTAACGATTAAGGATCACTAATGAGCAACAACGTAGACCTAAACAACCGCCCAGATTATGACCAAGTCATCCAAGATATCGCGGATTATGTACTGAATTTTAAAGTCGAAAGCCAAGAAGCTCTCGACACAGCACGCAATTGTTTAATGGACACCCTCGGCTGTGGTTTGCTTGCCCTACGCTTTCCAGAATGTACTAAACACCTTGGCCCCATTGTACAAGGAACAGTGGTGCCAAATGGTGCTCGCGTTCCAGGTACGTCTTTGTCCCTCGACCCGATGAAAGCCGCGTGGGACATTGGTTGTATCATTCGCTGGTTGGATTACAACGACACTTGGTTGGCGGCAGAATGGGGACATCCATCTGATAACTTAGGCGGTATTTTGGCCGTCGCCGATCACCTTTCACAAGTTCGACTATCCAACGGCGAAAGCCCAATGACCATGCGTGAAGTATTGGAAGCCATGGTGATGGCCCATGAAATCCAAGGCGTTATTGCCCTAGAAAACTCATTCAACCGCGTGGGTTTGTGTCACGTTTTATTAGTTCGTGTGGCCTCGGTTGCAGTGGTTACCAAGATGATGGGCGGTGACAGAGAACAAATCATGGCGGCGATTTCGCAAGCGTGGGTCGATGGTTCTGCCCTGCGGACTTATCGCCATGCGCCAAATGCTGGCTCGCGTAAATCTTGGGCGGCGGGCGATGCAACGTCTCGTGCGGTGCGTTTGGCAGATATGTCAAT
The DNA here is from genome assembly GCF_057180105.1 of Marinomonas sp. ATLA20. Taxonomy (NCBI): domain Bacteria; kingdom Pseudomonadati; phylum Pseudomonadota; class Gammaproteobacteria; order Oceanospirillales; family Oceanospirillaceae; genus Marinomonas; species Marinomonas sp. ATLA20. The sequence continues at coordinate 255,569 of NZ_JBXUKU010000002.1, read as the reverse complement.
GCGTGGAGAAATGGGCATTCCCGGTGTGCTTACCGCAGATCAATGGGGCTTTTATGACGTGTCTTTCTCAAAAACCAATAAAGACCAAGCCATCAAGCCTGAAGACAAACGTGAGTTTTCTTTCTCACAAGATTATGGCACGTACGTGATGGAAAACGTCTTATTCAAGATCTCTTTCCCAGCAGAGTTTCACGCTCAAACCGCTGCTGAAGCGGCTGTTACTTTACATCCTTTAGTGAAGGATCGTTTGGCAGAGATCGACAAGATCGTTATTCGTACTCATGAATCTGCCATTCGTATTATTTCCAAGTCTGGCCCATTAGCAAATGCCGCCGACCGCGACCATTGCTTGCAATACATGGCCGCTGTGCCATTGGCCTTTGGTAACTTGATCGCTGAACATTATGAAGATGACTTTCATGCCGCCAACCCCATCATTGATGAGCTGCGCAACAAGATGGAAATCGTTGAAGACAAACGCTTCACCGCAGAGTATTTAGAAGCCGACAAGCGCTCTATTGCCAATGCGATTCAGGTGTTCTTTAAAGATGGCAGCAGCACAGAAGAAGTGGTGGTGGAATACCCAGTCGGACACCGTCGCCGTCGCGAGGAAGGCATTCCTTTGTTAGAGCAGAAGTTTAAGAACAACTTGGCAACACGCTTCCCAAGCCGACAATGCCAAAACATTTTTACGCTCTGCAAGGATCAAGCCGCTCTTGAAAGCACGGCAGTGAATCGCTTCATGGATTTATTTGTTATTGCCTAGGCTTAAACAAGCATTGGCGCTGCCTTGTGGTCACAGTATGATAGTGTGACCACAAGGAAATTTGACTTTTATGCCTGATACCCAGAATGACAAAAACCACCGCCACTGTTTTATTTTAAAAGGCTCGCCTAGCGAGGTTTTGTCAGACTTTCTTCATCTGTGTAAAAACTTCTCTACACCGCTTATTACTGCTCATGATGTGAGCCAATATGACGAATTACTCGCTCCATCGTTAACCAAAAAACAGTTTAAGACTTGTTCTTTTAAACAAACCCGACAAGAGCTCGGCAGCAGTCACGATGCTATTTTGGTGGATTTGACTCATGGAATATCTGCCAGTGCATTGGCTATTTTAGCGGGCACGGTAAGAGGCAATGGTCTCTTTGCCATTGCTCTGCCACATGAAGATTGGTTGTCTATGACAGACCAAGATCTATCGCGCTATTTACCTTGGCCTTTTGAACCAGAGCAAGTAACGTCGTACTTTAAACGTTACCTACTCGATACATTACAAGCCGATGAATCTCCTTTTAACCTTGTAAAATCCAGCGACATGCGGAGCTTACCTAAGCTCAAACCGATAGTTCCCAATGCCCCTCTGACTCAAGAGCAAGCCAACGCTCAGTCCTGTTTATTCGAACAGCGAGCGAAATCCTATGTGCTGATTGCCCCAAGAGGCCGAGGCAAGTCCACTCTATTGGGCGACACTCTGGCAAAACTCATCAACGCAGGAAAACGAGTGGCAATAACCGCGCCGAATCAAGAGGCGATTGTGAGTCTAAAGGCTCGCTTTGAGCAGGTTACTGATCAAGACAGCATGACGCTGCCTTTTTTTGCCCCTGATGCCCTAATAAGCGATTCGACTCACTGGGACTTTCTCTTTGTTGATGAAGCGTCAATGATTCCCTTGCCCTTGCTTATAGCATTAAACGAAAAAGCCCAACACTGCCTTTTCAGCACCACTGATTATGGCTATGAAGGCGCTGGCAAAGGCTTTGGCATTCGGTTTTGTCAGTATTTAACATCGCAAAAAACCACCAAGACACTTGCTTTGCAATCACTCATTTTGAGCCAACCTATTCGATGGGGGGGAAATGACCCACTCGAACACTGGATCAATGATTGCTTCTTTTTAGCCACACCTGAAACTAATACCCAAGGGGCTGAGAGTACGAATGCAGGCACGACTAGCCTGGCAACATATCGTCAACTTACTGGCGCAGATTGGCTGGAGAACACAGACTTACTCGCCGATACATTTCAGTTATTGGTCAGTGCTCATTACCAAACCTCACCTGACAACTTGCGTTGGGTATTAGACGATCCTTCTGTGTCTACGCATCTTTATCTATCAAACGGAAAAGCACAAAGCGTTGCGATTATTACTGCAGAAGGCAACTTACCCAGTGCGCTCAGTCAAGAAGTCATGCAAGGCAAACGCCGCCCAAGAGGCCATTTAGTACCGCAATCTCTGCTGGCTCATGAAGGTATGGAAAACGCAGGACAGTATTGTTACTGGCGCATTAGCCGCATTGCAACAGAGCAAAGCCAACAAAACAAAGGTATTGCGAGTCAATTACTTACGCAGATAGAAAACCTTGCCAATCAGCGATGCGACTTTCTCTGCACCAGTTTTGCGGCCACGCCCGATGTGGTGTCTTTTTGGCTAAAAAATGGTTATTTACCGGTTCGATTGGGAACGAGTAAAGACCAAGCCAGCGGCAGCTACTCTTTGATGATGGTAAAGCCAATGACTCAACACGTCGCCTTGTTAGCGAATGATTGGCAAAACCGTTTTATTGAACAGTTTTTGCTTAACTTGCTGCTGCAATATTTCGATTTATCTTCAGAGTTGATTCTGATCATCCTGAGCCAAAAACATTATGACCAAGATGAGCTTCCCGCTCTGGCGATGTTATCTTCAGAAGACTTGCGGGATATCGCGCTATTTGTAGATCATCATCGTCAATTTGACAGTATTCGACCTATTTTCCTTAAGGCAAGCCTACGCCTTGCCTTAACAGGACAGCTAAGCGCCAAAGATCCAGCCCATCGTCTATTAATTGAGGCTGCTTTAGGCCGTAATATTGAACAGGCTCGTCAAAAAGCGCAATTGTCTGGCAAAAAAGCCATGCACCAAACCTTCAAAAGACTTTTGACGCAGCTGATCAAGTAAAAATGGGTGGCTAACCGCCCATTAAAGATCTGCCTATGTGTGTAATCCCCCCTATTAGATTCCATTGATACAACAGAAAAAATACATAATAAGATATTTTCTACTTAATAATCATATACTTAAATAAAACCTAAAGACTTGGCACAGATTGTGTAAACAGTATGGCTAGCATCGCCTGTTTTGCTTTGTCTGTCGCCGATGAAAAATCAGCAATAAGTCAGGCTAAAAATCAGGTAAACAATAATAATTCAGTTTTTGGAGTTTTATAAAAATGAAAAAAATCAGCCTTGCTCTAACCTCTTTAGCTCTTGCTCTTTCTGCTGGCACAGCGGTTGCGAATTGTGATTCAGGTGAACGCGTTGTCAAATTCAGCCACGTTACTGGTGGTACTACTCACCCTAAAGTGGTTGCTGCAAATAACTTCGCAGAGCGCGTAAACAAAGAAATGAACGGCAAATTGTGTGTTGAAGTTTTCCCTAACTCCACATTGTTTGGTGATTCAAAAGAACTTGAAGCCCTACTTTTAGGCGACGTTCAGCTACTTGCTCCTTCACTGTCTAAGTTCGGTTCGTACACTGATAAATACGGTGTATTTGATCTGCCTTTCATCTTTAAAGACATGGACCACGCTATCCGCTTCACTAAAACCGAAGAAGGCAAAAAGCTACTTACCGAAATGGATGAGTACGCAGGTTTTGTTGGTCTAGGTTACTGGATGTCTGGTATGAAGTATTTTTCTGCCAACAAACCTCTTTTAGTGCCTAGCGATGCGAAAGGTATGAAATTCCGTGTACAAACATCTGACGTTGCAAAACAAATGATTGCCGCTATGGGCGCATCTCCTCAAGCAATGGCGTTCTCTGAAGTGTACGGTGCCTTGCAAACAGGTGTTGTGGATGGCCAAGAAAACACTTGGTCAAACATCTACACGAAAAAATTCTACGAAGTACAAGACAGCACAACGGAAACCAACCACCAGTTGTTGGCTTACTTGTTCATGACATCGTCTGAATTCTTGCAAAGCCTTTCTCCTGAAGACCGCGCGCAATTCACTAAAATTGCTGATGAAGTAACACAAGAAGCAAACTTGAACGTTAAAGCAGCAGAAGCGGCTAACCGTCAAAACATCTTGGATGCTGGCGGAAAAATCAACGTACTGACACCTGCACAACGCCAAGAATGGGTAGATACAATGAAGCCTGTTTGGAAGCAGTTTGAAAGCTACATTGGTAAAGATTTGATTAACGCTGCTGCTGGCGCGTAATCCATTTTTATCCCGCAGTGAGCTGACCTTAACCGGTCAGCTCTTGTGGTTTTATCCTGTGCTTTCTTGATCCTAAATCTCACACCGATGATCGATCCTAGAACCTACAAGACTTGCCACTACTGCACTTTAACTTGTTTTGGTCCACTTAGTTAAGGAGACCCCCATGGCACATTGGCCGCATCTTTATTTACTTATTTTTATTATTGTTCTTTGGCTATTAGAAAAGCGCTTCCCAAAAGTCATGGAGCGAGCAGAAGAAAACCTGCTAATCATCGTTATCTCCTCAATCATGGCGGTATCGTTCGGACAGGTTATAGCTCGTTATGGGTTCAACACTGGCTGGGACGCAGCACTTGAGTTCAATACAGTCGCCTTCTCTTGGTTGATCTTGTTAGGCATGAGCTACGGTATCAAAACCGGTCTTCATCTTGGTGTCGATATCGTCTTAAACGCGGTTCCAAAACCTGTCACAAAAGCACTTTCTTTGTTCGGTGCAGCAGCCGCTATGATGTACGGACTTATCCTCCTCGACTCCACTTGGTTGGCAATGCTTGGGGTAGACGTGAGCGGTGGTGCGATCGAGTATTGGTTGAAAATGTTCAAAATTGGTATAGGTTCAGAAGAACTTCGTTACCCAGAATTTGTACAAGAAATGTTTGGTTTGCGCCCCCGCGTTCACCGTTGGATTGTTCTTGTTATCCTGCCAATCAGCTTGGCTCTACTTTCTTATCGTTCTTTGCAAGCCTTTATCGATATTGCCCGCGGCAAACGAGACATGTTGATCAGTGGCCATGAAGCACAAGATCTTGTTAAAGAAAACCAAAACGTCTTGAAAGACTAGCGCAGGAGCATCATCGTGGAATCAATCATTCTATTTTCATTGGTAATTGTCCTGCTGTTTGTAGGTTTACCCGTTGGTATATCGTTGGGCTTATCGTCCATACTGTTTATTACTTTTTTCTCACACGACTCATTGTCGTCTGTGGCTATTTCTCTATTTGGGGCTGGTCAGCACTATACCTTGCTCGCTATCCCATTTTTCATCATTGCCTCGTCTTATATGTCGACTGGCGGCGTAGCGAAGCGTTTGATTAACTTCGCCATTGCCAGTGTTGGTCACTTCCGTGGTGGCTTGGCGATGGCATCGGTATTGGCGTGTATGATGTTCGCCGCCTTGTCTGGGTCCTCTCCAGCAACGGTTGTTGCCATCGGTACGATTGCCATTGCCGGTATGACACAAGTAGGTTACTCAAAAGAATTTGCAGCGGGCATCATTGCCAACGCGGGTACCTTGGGTATTTTGATCCCACCTTCTATCGTAATGGTGGTATACGCTGCGTCTGTAGACGTATCTGTTGGTCGCATGTTCTTGGCGGGCGTTATCCCAGGTTTGATGGCTGGCGGTATGTTGATGCTAGCTATTTATGTGGTTGCGCGTATCAAAAAGCTACCAGCTGAAGAGTGGAAAGGCTTTGGCAACTTAGTTCGTGGTGGTAAAGAAGCCGGTTGGGGCTTATTCCTTGTCGTGATCATCATGGGTGGTATTTATGGTGGTGTATTCACGCCAACAGAAGCCGCTGTTGTTGCTGCTGTTTACTCTATGTTCATCGCCTTGTTTGTTTATCGCGATATGGGGCCTTTAAAAGGCAAAACATGGACGAACGACAATGATGCTCCTCATGCGCGTGTTGGCTTCAACGGTACGGTTTATGGAGTGTCTTTCTTCCTTGTTTGGGAAATCATGTCATTCTTCGTATTCGCTGACAGCGAAACCGTCACTGGCGGCGATCGTGCGATTTGGGGCGCGATCATGTCTGTCGCTTTGGCCATTTTTTATGTCTACAAACGCTCTAGCAAGCTAGAAGAGTCTATTGGTGCTTGTTTGGCTGCTGGCGTGCCAATCTGGGGCCGTAACCTGTCCATGATGCTACGAGGTTTCTTCCCATCTTTGTTTGGTGAAGAGTCTCGTAAGGTAATGCTAGAAGGCACAAAAACCACCATTATGCTGATGTTTATCATCGCCAATGCTCTGTTGTTTGCTCATACCTTGTCAGCAGAGCGTATTCCTCAAATGATCACTGAGTGGATGCTTGGCGTCGGCTTTAACTGGTTTACCTTCCTAATCGCTGTGAACATTTTGTTGCTAATTGGTGGGCAGTTTATGGAGCCATCGGGTCTATTGGTTATCGTTGCGCCAGTGGTATTCCCTATTGCGATGGAACTGGGCGTTGATCCAATTCACCTTGGTATCATCATGGTAGTAAACATGGAGATCGGTATGATCACACCGCCGATTGGTTTGAACCTGTTTGTTACCTCCGGCATCACCGGCATGAGCTTGGCGCGTGTAGTAAAAGCGGCCATGCCATTTGTATTGGTATTGATGGTGTTCTTGGTGATGGTCACTTACATCCCAGCTCTTTCTACTGCATTGCCGTACAGCATTATGGGACCAGAAATCGTTCAATAACGCTTACGATCCTTCACTGTGTTGTTAAAGACACATGTAAAAAGTTTATAGAGTTTAGCGCCCTTCGGGGCGTTTTTTTTGCCTATCAAAATGAATAATGTGGAATATTTTCATTTTCTTTTCTCTAATTGTTTCTTTAATGACTTCACTCAACTTAATATTTTTGTTTTGATGGAAATAAGATATTCCATTCATCAACAAGGATTTTAATGATGCTATCAACTCGTTGGTTAAAAGCATTCGGTCTTATTCCCTTACTTGCTATTAGCCCTTTTACTTTGGCTGCTGAGCAAGCCGCCGACACGGTTGCACCTGAAGCAGCAAGCGGCACTGAAAAGAAAGCCTTGGCTCAGGCTGAAAAGTTTATGGTGGCCACAGCCAACCCTGAAGCGAGTAAAGCCGGTTACGATGTTTTAAAAGCTGGCGGCTCCGCCATTGATGCTCTGGTGGCTGTACAAATGGTACTCGGTTTAGTTGAGCCTCAATCCTCTGGTTTAGGTGGCGGTGCTTTCGCTGTGTATTATGATGCGACGAATCAAAAGCTCACGACCTTTGACGGCCGTGAAACCGCCCCTCAAGAAGCAACGCCAGAGCTTTTCCAAGATGAAAATGGCAAACCGCTTGCTTTTTACGATGCCGTTGTGGGCGGCCGCTCTGTTGGTACTCCCGGCACGGTTAAGTTAATGGGAGAGCTACACGAACGCTATGGCACTATGCCATGGGAAGATTTATTAGAACCAGCTACAGAACTTGCCCAGAAAGGCTTTATTGTTTCACCTCGTTTAGCGAATGCAGTCAAAGGCAGCGCGGAAAGATTGTCCCGTTATCCCGAAACAAAAAGCTACTTCTTCAACTTAGACGGCACCCCCATCGAGGCTGGCAGCCGCTTACAAAACACGCAATATTATGAAACCCTCCGCTTTCTTGCCACATACGGTGCGGATGAATTCTACACAGGACAAATTGCCAAAAAAATTGTTTCTAAGGTACGTGGTGCATTAGATAACCCTGGTGTTTTGTCTGAACAAGACTTTCTCAGCTATCGCGTCAAAGAGCGCGCTCCTGTGTGCCTACCCTATAAAGAATACGATATTTGCGGCATGGGACCGCCAAGTTCAGGAGCCTTAACAGTTGGCCAAATCCTTGGTATTACCAAGCAATTTGACCTAGCGGCCCTTGGCCCAAATTCTCCTGAAGCATGGCAGATTATCGGCGATGCTTCCCGCCTTGCTTTTGCCGACCGCGGTCGTTACATGGCAGACACTGACTTTGTGCCTATGCCACAAGGTTTATTGGATCAGTCTTATTTAGCCGATCGAGCTAAACTTATCACCAAAGGCAAAGCCTTAGACAGTGTAGATGCTGGTGAGCCTGAGTGGCGTCATCCCATCAAACAAGCTGACGATATTGCAATAGAGCTGCCTTCCACCAGCCACATTTCGATTGTCGATAAAGATGGCAATGCCGTATCTATGACCACCACCATTGAAAATGGCTTTGGTTCAAATATGATGAGCAATGGTTTTTTGCTTAATAATGAGCTGACTGACTTTTCCTTCAAATCTCAACAAGATGGTTACCCAATTGCCAACCGCTTAGAACCGGGCAAACGCCCTCGCTCTTCTATGTCGCCAACCATAGTGATGAAAGATAATAAACCGTATTTAGTGGTCGGCTCACCAGGTGGTTCTCGAATTATCGGCTATGTGGCAAAAACATTGATCGCTCATATGGAGTGGGGAATGGATATTCAACAAGCTATTAACTTGCCAAATATGCTTAACCGCTTTGGCACCTACGATCTTGAAAAAGGTACAGAAGCAGAAACTTATGCAAAAACCCTGACAGACATGGGTTTTAAAGTCTCTGTGCGTGACTTGAATTCTGGAGTGCAAGGCATTGTTGTCGGCAAAGGCAGTTTACTAGGTGGCGCTGACCCAAGACGAGAAGGCTTGGTATTAGGAGATTAACAACGAACAGAACAGGAAACGAAAGAAAATTAGCAGGCCTAGCGGTTTTCTTTCGCTTCATACAACCGATAGCAGTCCCGCCCTGATTCCTTAGCTTCATACAGGGCGAGATCTGCATATTTAAAAGCATTTTCAATGGTACTTTTATGGTAATTACTATTAATAGAAGCGCCAATACTCACACTAAAAGAGACGGAGATGTCGTTATGCTTCACGACAATATCTCTTGTATGCTGACAAATATTTTTTGCCAGTGCCTCAGCAGATTCGGCATCCATGTTAGGCGCAAATATCGCAAACTCTTCACCACCAAGACGACCAACAATGCATGGAGTTGGAGCCAGCTCCCGAAGAATACAACCAAATTTCTGTAATACCTTATCACCGCAAAGATGGCCGTATAGATCATTAATACCTTTAAAGACATCTAAGTCGATCACAAAAAAAGCATACACTGTGTCATTGTTTGACTTGGTGCCCAGCCAATCTTCTATTTGTTTATAAAAAAATCTACGGTTGCAAACAGACGTTAAATCGTCCACCTTGGCCAATCGGCTCATTTCTTTTTCCAAAATATCCAGTTGATAAAACATACCCACCAGATGCCAAGAAAGAAGAGGAGCAAGAAAAATAGGGATAATTGATGCTCGAAAAACATCCTCAAAAAATGAGGTTTGGAAATTAAAAAGTGCTGATATAAGAAGATTACCGGCAGACGCTAAAATTATAGCCAAAATAGTAATGACACAAACCAGTCTCACCCGTCCAAGTTTTTGGAGCCGACCTCTCATACTTATCCTCCCCAGCAAAGAGTGTTCGATCACGCAGTAAGCAAAACCATAGACTGCCAAATTAACCTTAACGCCATTGCGGTCAACACTATATTAAAAATTCGATGAAAGTGACGATCAGGCATACGCTTTAGCACTTTAAGCCCAACCCAAGTACCTATTGCGCCGCTAATAACCATACAAAACAGTAAAGGCAACCAATCAACTAGCGGAAATCCAGCAACTTCAAAAACTGTAATTTTCAGCACATGCTGTAACGACATCGCCGTCGCGAAGGTCGCTACGGTTCGAAAACGATCAGCATGAATCTGCTTGATAAAAGCGGCCACCAAGGGCCCTGTTGCGCCAGCAAACAAAGTAATAAAGGTCGTTACACCGCCTGCAAGGACGGTTCCCCAAGGACCAAGCACCATTTTTGGTAGCTTTGGCCCCCAGCATAAATACAAGATAAATAACGCAATCGTTAAATACATAATAGCAGGTGGTAGCGAAACCAAGACAAAACTGCCAATAAAAGCACCCAACAAGGCACCAGGAACAAATGTTCCTATTAGCTTCCAGTCAATATGACGCCAACTCATCGCCGCTCGACCAGCGTTAGACCCAAGCTGTGCCACGCCATGCAGTGGAATAATAAGCTGTGGCGGTAACACCTGCGCCATCACGCCAAGCAACATAACGCCACCACCCGCGCCAAAACTGGCAGTAAAAAAAGACGTTAATCCAGACACAATAACAAGAAGGATAAATAAGTGCGGAGACACTTGATCAAAAAGCAATGCAGTTAAATTCATATAGTCGACAGGAAATCACATGTAATAAAGGCGGCAGGATAGCAAAATGGGCGTCTGAAATCTCAGGCACCCTATTCTTATTCGTGATACAGAAAATTATTGCTTATAAATATCTTTATCAAGATCGTACTTACGCATCTTGTCGTAAAGCGTTTTGCGCGGTAAACCAAGTGCATCCATCGTCCCTTTGATGGAACCCTTTTGGCGTAACAATTCTTGCTCTAACAAGGTTTTTTCAAATCGTTCCAGCTGCTCTGGGAGCGTCATCACGCCAGGGTTATTTTCATTGATAATGATCTGATCAAACTCGAAAGACCCCGCCTCTCCCATCAGCACATAACGCTCGGCAAGATTACGTAACTCGCGAACATTCCCAGGCCAGTCGTAGCTCAGTAAGCTGTGCATTCTTGCTGCTGAAAGCGCCTCTGACTCACGTTTGTACTGGGCAATCGCCACCAAACAAAAATGCTGCCATAGCAGGGAAATATCGTCTTTCCGCTCGCGCAATGGCGGAATATCCACACGCACTACATTGAGTCGATAATACAAATCTTCACGGAAGGTGCCACCTTCGCTGAGCTGTTTGAGGTCAACCTTGGTCGCGGCCAAAATACGCAGATCCAGATCAATCGCCGTATTAGAGCCTAAACGCTCTAGGCGACGTTCTTCTAACACTCGCAGCAAGCGGATTTGCATCGACATCGGCATGCTTTCAATTTCATCTAAAAAAAGCGTGCCGCCGTTAGCGTGTTCCAGCTTACCAATACGTTGCGTCTTGGCATCCGTAAACGCGCCTTTTTCATGACCAAATAATTCAGACTCCATTATAGAATCTGGCACAGCGCCGCAGTTAATTGCCACAAAAGCATGGCCTCGGCGAGAGCTGTGTTCATGAATATAACGCGCTACCAACTCTTTGCCCGTACCCGTTTCCCCTTGGATAAGAATATCCGCACCAGTGTCAGCCACATGCAACAGTGCCTGACGCAGACGATGGATGCCAGGCGTATTACCGATAATCCGTGGTCCAGGGGCATTTTGCGCCGCCAATTCCAAACGTAAATTACGGTTCTCTAAAGTAAGCTGTCGCTTTTCTGAGGCACGACGTACCACTTCTAGAAAATCTTCATTCGAAAATGGCTTCTCTATAAAGTCATAGGCGCCATCGCGAATGGCGCTCACAGCCATGCTAATATCACCATGCCCAGTGATCAGAATAAAAGGAATTTCCGCGTCTATTTTTTTAACATCTTCAAATAATTCTAAACCGCTTTTACCGGGCAAATTAATATCGCTGACAATCACACCAGACCAATCTAATGACAGTTGTTCAATCACACCTTGCGCAGATGCAAACTCAACGACATCAAAATCTTCAAGCTGTAATGTCTGAGAAATCGCCATGCGAACCGCTTGTTCGTCGTCAATTAGTATTACTTGCTTGCTGTCCGGCATTAGCTTTCCTCTTGAGGATCTTTAGAAGGAGATTGAGATGATTGCTGGTTGTAACGAGGTAGCCTAACACAAAACTCAGCACCGCCAGAGTCTCGATTTTGCGCGCTAATTTGCCCACCCATGGCCTCGACAATACGCTGGCTAATCGACAAACCTAATCCTAATCCTAAGCCTGATGATTTGGACGTGAAAAATGGTTCGAAAAGATGTCGAATGGCGTCATCACTCAGTCCGTTTCCTGAATCTTGGACACAAATAACCACCTGGTTGTCCGTCGAGGTTTGCTCGATACAAACTCGCCGATGATGGTCTGGGGCCTCTAAAATAGCATCTGCAGCGTTAGCCAATAAATTCACCAGAACTTGCTCCAAAAACACCATATCGCCGTTTACGATGAAGCCTTGATCTTCGGTCACCACAAGCTCTATTCCCACTTCTTTATAACGTGGGCTCATAATTTTTAGCGCGCCCATAATCGCGGTTTGCACGGCAATTGGTCCATGCTGAACATCCCCTTTTCGCGCAAAAACTTTAAAGCGAGCAATAATATCACCCATGTGATGACCTAGCTGGCTAATATGCTGTAAGTTGGTATGGGCCTGTTCATATTGACCACGATCTAAGAACTTCAAGCCGTTGCCCGCAAACGCACGAATGGCAGTCAGTGGCTGGTTCAATTCATGATTTAACCCCGCACTTAATTGCCCTAATACCGCAAGCTTGGCGGTTTGTATTAGTTCTCGTTGTGTGCCTTTATGCTCTTCAATTTCATGACGAAGCCGAGTGTTTGCGCCTTGCAGTTCAAAGGTTCGCTCTTTGACCCGCTCTTCAAGCTCGATACGCGCCAGAGTAATATCTTGCTCATAGCGTTTGCGTTCCGTCATGTCATGAAAGGTCACCAAATAACTCGAACGATTCGGCAACTGCATCTTACAAAGGGTCATTTCTACTGGAACCGTTTGATCGGCATAACATAAGCGCCCTTCTCGAGTGAGGACTTCAATGCCCAAATTATTGGTCGCTTCTAAAAAGTTATCGTTAGCCGATAAATCGGAAGCGTCTTCCTCGTCAGGTTGAAATAACACACCGAGCGGCTGACCCACTAAAGGGAATAATGGCTGACCAAGCAGCTTCTCAACCGCGGGGTTAAAAGATTCTATTTTGTGATGCTCGTCCAACGTCACCAAACCTGCTTGCGTATTTTGAATCACCTCCCGAATGTAGGCTTGGTTATGGCGCGTCATTTCATTGGCATCAGAACGTTCTCGCAACATACGTCGACGTAACATAGCCAAACCAAACAACAAGGCCGTAATGGTCACACCACCGGCAAAAATGGTGCGCCATAATGAGATTTCTTCATTGATGATCTTTAACGGCGCAAGAATCGATATTTGAAAACCTAGTAGGCGAATCGGGCGACTCATTCTCAAAAATGACAGGCGCTGCAATTCCTCTTTACCATCAACAACCGTATTTTCTAACACATCGACAATTTGTGATTTTTCATCAAAGCGCTTTTGATAAACAATCGCCAGTTTCTCAATAGATTTACCGTAATAACGCTGGGAATCAGCAATACGTTGTAACTCAGTATGTGACAACTCGCCCAACACCCGGTACAACCAGTTAGGTCGCGAGCTACTAAAAACAATACCATCAGGGTCAAGTAGTAGAAATTCATAATGCTGATTGGCAAAGCGTTTTTCGAATTGAGTCAAATCCACTTTAACAACGGCAATGCCAATAATCGAATCGCCTTCATAGACAGGATACGAAAAGTAGTAACCACGCCGATTCGATGTTGTACCCAGCGCATAATAGCGCCCAGGTTTGCCTTGAATGGCATCTTTGAAGTAAGGGCGAAATGCAAAGTTACGACCAACGAAGCTCGCTGATTCTCGATAGTTTGATGCGGCAATGGTTAGACCATTAGTATCCAGTATGTAACTGTCTGAGGCTTCAGTAATGCGGTTAATCTGTTCAAGCTCACGATTGAGCTGATTAATGTCCGATTCAAAGCCATCCCGCAGGGCTTTTTTCACTCGGTCATTCGATGCCAATAATGTTGGCATGTGTTGGTACTTCGCAATGGCGCTTTCTAACACACTAGCAAGCTGATTTAACTGCTCAAAAGAATCGATACGCAGAGTTTTAATTTGCTGGTTTTTTAGCGCTTCTCCGCCTTTCCAAATCAGTAAAATCACCACTAAAAAGGCCATTAAATAAAGCCAAATTAATCGCTTAGATGAAAATAACCATCTCATGCTAAAACCGAATTTTTCTTTCAATGCTCTCACCTAAAAATATTTTATTGTTTTTATCGCCACGTTTATTTCAGCGAAAGAGGACAAAATGTCACCTTAGATAATCAGGCTTACGCTCTAGAATGAGCAAATGGCAACACCTCTGCAATATGGGATTTATTACACAGTAACATCAACAAACGATCCACTCCTAACGCCACACCTGCGCAATCTGGCAAGCCGTATTCTAAGGCCGTAATGAGTCGCTCATCAAACTGTCGATCAGCCAAACGCATTTGCACACGTGTGTCTTTGTCTTCGGAAAAACGTCTTGCCTGTTCCTTGGCGTCCGTCAATTCATGATAGCCATTGGCCAGTTCCATGCCTTGCCAATACAATTCAAAACGTGCAGCGACTAATTGGCCTTTTTCATCAAAATGAGTCTTGGCAAGTGCCGCTTGCGAGGCAGGATAACTATGAATAAAACAAGGTACAGATTTACCAATAGCAGGCTCTACGACGCTAGAAAAAAGTAATTCCAGCAAAGTGTCTCTATCCTCTTCCTGCAGGCCATATTCTGTGTGTTCATGAGCACATTCTTGCAACTGGAAAAGTGTCGCCCTGAAAGGATCAAGTCCGGTATGACGCAAAAACGCCATTTGATAACTGAGTCGCTCGCACGTCAGAGTCTCATCACGCGATAACACTGACAACAGGTCTTGAATCTCATCCATCAATTGCCAATGATCAAACCCTACTCGATACCATTCCAACATGGTAAATTCGATACTATGACGACGGCCTATTTCCTCGGCGCGGAATACCTTCCCCAACTGATAGATAGAACCCGAACCCGCACACAGCAAACGCTTCATAGCGAACTCTGGCGAGGTTTGTAGATAGTAAGTGAGATCGTCCCCTTGGGAACGAGTTTGACTGGTTAAGACTTCAATATGCGGATCCGTAATGCTACCCAAAGATAAACACTGTGTGTCCACTTCCATAACGTCACGGGCATCAAAAAAAGCACGAATGGCTTTCAGTAACTGCGCGCGCTTTTGTAAAATCGAAAGGTCAGTACTGGGTTGCCACAAAGAAGCGTCGTACATAGAAAAGCACTCTAGAAAATAAAGTGCATGATAGCAAATACAGCGTGAAAAATGGGCTTATTTCCCCTTCAATACCTTAGTTGCCATCTTTATGGCGGCTTTATAACTCTTCGCTAGACATAAAACTAACCGGCCATCACCACCGCTATTGGCTTCATAATAAGCTTGCTCCTCTCTCTGCTTAGGTGACAGTGAAGCGTGAGGAAACGGCACATTAGCAATGCCGTGGTACTTGGTCTCTTTCTGTTTTTGATAAATATCATCGTCCATCTTCGCTCCCCTAATCAGACATATAACTCAATGACTATTGACGACTTCATAGGGTACGAGATATTTTCTTTTCATCAACAAAGCAGAAAAAAAAGGACTTTTCATGAATGAAAAGGTAAATAAAAAGAGTCTCGATTGGAATGACCTGAAACTCTTCCTTGCTGTGGCACGTGAAGGTGGCCTGACTGCTGCTGCAAAATCAACTCAGCGAAGCCCGGCAACATTGGGCAGAAGAATGTATGAGTTAGAACGAAGCATGGAACGTGAGTTGTTTATTAGACATGATCGCGGCTACGAATTGACGCCGGAAGGTAAAAGCTTATTAGACGAGCTAACCTTGGTTGAGAGCCAAATCTATAGGCAAACCACCTCGCCTAGCAAAAATTCCCGCCCCTTAGTGAAAGTTTCCGCAGGGACGTGGACAACGCTTTCATTGATTAAGAATCTAGACATGCTTGTCGGTTCACCGCCAGATATTCTGCTCCGTTTTGTTTCTGCCGAAAAAGTACTCAATATTTCTCACCGAGAGATAGTGATAGGCATCCGCAACCAGCGGCCAAAAGAAGAGGCTCTGGTATGTCGAAAATTAGCACGTGTTGAATTCGCTCTTTATGCAACAAAAAGCGCACCAGACACTTATATAAAGGTAATGGCTGATACTCCGTCGGCGCGCTGGATTCACAACAATACTAGTAACAATGATATTGCTTGCGAAGTAAACAACCCTAGAAACAGTCTTGATTTGGCTCTTGAGGGAAAGGGCATCGCGCTGCTTCCTACCTTTATTGGTGATACTCAGCCGCCCTTACAGCGTATTGGAAATATAGTGGAGGAATTAGGCCACGACCAATGGCTAGTGACCCATCACGAAGACCGCTATTTGCCAGAGGTTAGAAGGTTAATCCAGCGAATCAGCACGGCATTAGATCAATAATAAAAACCTAAGGAGCCAACTTACTCAGCAGTATTTTAATGCCCGCAACGCCAAACATCAGCGCGAAGGCAGCATCAAAGCCGCGTTTCATTTTGAAATAGCCTTGGCGAATCCTTGGGTTGGAAAACAGAACAGCGTAGCCCAAATTTATGCAGGCGCTTTGAATCGTTAATAAGGCAATCACAGACAACAAACCTTGTGTGGAAACCGAACTCGGCATCCCCATGGCAAATAACGATCCTATAAACAAAATCGCTTTAGGATTGGTTAAATGGATAGCCAAACCACGAAGATAAGCTGAGCGTAAAGATGTTTTTTGAGTCTCTAGCGTGGTCAACATTTTGCTCGTATCCGATTTATTAGCCATCGCTGAACGACAAGATTTGTAAGCCAAAAATAATAAATATGCCGCACCAACATAACGTATGCTTTCGAATAGCCAGACATTCGCATACAGCACAGCGCCTAAACCAAAGGCCGCCGAACAAGACCAAAATAGTGAACCTGTTGATATTCCAGATGCCAACGCCAGACCTTGCACGCGCCCCTGATTCATTGACGTCGATGCAATAGCTAAGGTCGCAGGCCCAGGGCTTGCCATAACAACAAAAGCACCAATTAATATCAAGACATAGTGGATTTCTTGCATTATTAAACTCCCTTATATTGCTTAAAAAACAAAATTTTCGGCATTGCCATTTGCCCAACAAACAACCCCAGCAAAATCAAGATTGCTGCGATTATCTGATTCATTTCAATTGGCTCATGGTAAAACCAATAGCCACCTAAGATACCAAACACAGGCACCAATAATGTCATAGGTGCGACCGTCGAAACAGAGTATTTCATGATCATCTTATTCCAAAACCAGTAACCCAAGAGCGTCGTTGGGTAAGCTTGAAATAAAACTGAAAATAGCGTCCATTGAGTAAATTGACTCGTCAATTCAATAATCACTTGCGTGCCTTCGGAAATAACCGCCAAAAACAATAAAGGCAAAGGTGCAAACAGCATTCCCCAGATATTAAAAGCAAAAATCGCTTTGGTATTCGCGCGTTTTACAATCAAGCCATTAATACTCCAAAATACAGAGGCCATTAATACCAGTACCAAGCCTTTGCCAGTCACCGAACCGCCTTCAGCCTGCATAATCAAAGCTAAGCCAATTAGCGCCAATCCAGCGCCGAGTAATTTGTTACGAGTAATGGTTTCGTTTAAACATAACCAACCCACCAGCAAGCTACTGACAATACTCATATCCAATAACAAAGACGCCATGCCCGCCGAGACACCCGCGCCAATCGATAACGTTGTTAACCCCCACACGCCGACACCAAAAGACAAACCGTAAGCGATCAAATAACGCCATGGCACGTCCGGTTTCTTAACAAAAAAGATCAAAGGAAACACCGCAAAGCTAAAACGCAATGCGGTAAGCACTAAAGGATGAACACTGTTCACACCCAGCTTGATCACACTGAAGTTCAATCCCCATAACGCCATCAAGGCAAACAACAACCCAAAGTCTCGTAGTTTCATTATTCGTTCCTAAATTTTCTAATAGTTGGTGAGCGCCACAACATTCCAATAAACGCCGTATTTCGATGAGCTAGGCGCTAGTTTCGAAAAAAACATAGCTTTCCAGTATCACAACGAACTCGCGTGTTGAGTCAGTGTGGTGGTTCCTGAGGTAGGCGATAGTTTCGAAAAGAAGCACCACACTGACTCAACATTGACCCCTAGTATCACTAGAAAACAAAAAAGAACACAGATTCAATTTTCAATAAAAATAAGAGTACAATTCAGGAAAGAGAAATATTTTTGGAGAGGTTATGGCGCTTTACGAGACACTTGCTCAGCATTATATCGACGACATACAAGCGCAAAGACTGCCTGCGGGAAGCCGCTTGCCAGCGTTACGGACCATGGCGAAGCAACATCAAGTCAGCATGACAACGGCAACCAAAACCTACGATTACCTGCAGCAAACAGGTTGGATTTATGCCCAACCGCAATCCGGTTATTTTGTAGCTAATCAACTCGAAAGTACGACCTTTCCAAGTCTCGACATCAAAAGTATTGAACAACGCGACCCGAAACGCTTTGCGCCGTTAAATGGCTATAATCCTGCCTCGGCACTTTTTAGTCCTCTTGGCACCTCAATGATTGCGCCAGAATTACAACCAAGTATCGCCCTACAACGCAGCATAAAGCGCGTCACTCAAAGAGCGGGAAACCATCTATTCCAATATCCAGAGACGCAAGGTGATAAAGGCTTAAGAAGCGCTCTAGCCGAGCACTTTCGTCACTACAACCTTGCTTTTACCGCAGCCGACTTTGTCATCACCAATGGCTGTATCGATGCAGTCAAACTGGCGATAGAAAGCGTGACCAAGGAAGGCGACACTATTGCTATTAGCTCGCCCTGCTTTAGCGGTTTGCTCGATCTACTCAGCGCCCTATCTCGTAAAGTGATTGAAATTCCTATCAGCGATCAAGGCTTGGATTTAGGCCATCTGGAGACCTTATTGCAACAAAGCCTAATTAAAGCGTCACTGTTTAGCACATCAAATATGAACCCAACAGGAATGACATTGCCAATTGAGCAAAAACAAGCTCTCGCCAAACTCGCAGCTCAATACCAAATTCCCATGATAGAAGACGACGTCTATTTCGAATTAGGTCACCAGAAACAACAAGCACTGCCAGCCAAATATTGGGACAAAGAGGGTTACGTGATTTGGTGTGGCTCTTTTTCAAAAACATTAGCTGCAGGACTGCGACTTGGCTGGTGTGTTCCTGGTAGATATTTAACGTCTTATCTGAACCAACATGCCTTAACCAGCTTTGGGGTAAACGGACTTATACAGTCTTGCATGGCAGAGTTTATTAACACGGGGGAATATCGCTCTCATGTGAATAAAATACGTACGGTATTGAATCAACACATCCATCGTTATCAACAATTTTTGATCGAACACTTACCCGCCACAGCGAAAATCAGTGCGCCACAAGGTGGGATTGTGCTTTGGGTGCAAATCCCCAGTTTAAATGCGGTACAGCTTGAAAAAGAAGCCAATAAACAAGGCATCGACATCCGCAGCGGCGCTTGTTTCAGCACCCACGACTTCTATCACGATTGCTTCCGCATTAACTGCGGTTGGCCGCTAGAAAATACTGGGGATAAATACAGTACTTATCAACAATTGATCAGCTTGTGCAAGATAATCAATGATTTGATGAAGGCAGAGGCGTAACTAGATTGGAGCGTTTGCACCTTTACTCCTTTAATCCTAACCTTTAGATCAATAAAAGCGCCCCAAACTCTGTAGGTAAGTTTTAAGAGAAACATAAAGAGGAATATTTGCTATGTCTTATCGCTCTGTAAAATTGGTTAAACGCCCCACTCTAGAAATCACCGAAGATGCCTTCAATATTGTGAGCCAAGATATTCCCACGCCAGCAGGAGGTGAGGTACTGGTAAAACTCTCTCACTTGTCTTTAGACCCTGCCATGCGAGGTTGGATGAGCCCTGATGAAAATAGCTACATTCCACCCGTAAAATTAGGTGACACCATGCGCGCCAGTGGCATTGGTGAAGTGGTTGAATCCAACAATGAGAAATTCCCTGTCGGCACTCGCGTTATGGGGCTTATGGGTCTAACTGAGTATGCGATCAGTGATGGTAATGGCTTGAATGTGATCCCAAAAGAATTACCCGCTGAAGCGATTCTTTCTGTGATTGCCTTGCCTGGCATTACCGCTTATCACGGTGTGTTTGAAGTACTTAAACCCGAAGCAGGTCAAACACTTATCGTCACTGCCGCAGCGGGTTCTGTCGGCTCACTTGTTGGTCAAATGGCTAAAAATCTTGGTTTAACCGTGATTGGTGTCGCAGGTTCGGATGAAAAATGCCAATGGCTTACCAAAGAGCTGGGCTTCGATCACGCGATTAATTACAAAGACGCAGACTTTGTTGAGCAATTGACAAATGCCACACCGAACGGCATCGATCTTTTCTTTGAAAATACGGGCGGCGTGGCACAAGGCCCGATCTTTGAACGCATGAATCCTCATGGTCGTATCTCTGTTTGTGGTCTCATCGCTGACTACCAAAAAGCCGAGCCAGCACCGGGGCCAAGCTGGGTTGGTATCATCAAACGTCGCTTAACCATCCAAGGCTTCACCATGCCAGATCATTTCCATCGTATTCCAGAGTACGGTCAGGCGCTGGGTGCCATGCTAGGAAAAGGCGAGTTGAAATATCGTGCCCACGTCATTGAAGGTATCGAAAGCGCAACCAGCGGTATTAATTTATTGTTTGAAGGTAAAAATACCGGCAAGTTGATCGTTAAGCTATAACGGCTCTCATATAGAAAAACCTTTGCACGAACCGAGTCGTCGTGCAAAGGCTTCTAGCTATAGATCAAACTGCGATGGCAACATCACCACATCTCGAATCGTCACATGACGAGGGCGCGTTAGCATGAAGATGAGAGCGTCAGCCACATCGCTGGCTTCCATCAAGCTGCCTTTCTCCTTGGCTTCTGCCAGTTTGTCAGCGGGCCAATCAGATAATAAAGAGGTAATCACTGGACCTGGCGATACAGAACCAACACGAATGCCATGCTTGCTGACTTGTCTACGAACGGTTTGAACAAAACAATTCATCGCCCACTTTGACGAAGCGTAAACCGGCTCCCAAGGCGTCGGGAAGTGTCCCGCTAACGAACTGGTGATTAAAATATCACCCACGCCTCGTTCAATCATATGCGGCAAAACATCACGTACGTTTTTAATGACCACGTTGATATTCAGATTCAACATTCGATCTATGGCGTCGTTATCGGCATCCACTAGATCACCGCCCACATACAAGCCTGCATTCGCGTGAAAAATATCGATCACTTCGGCTTTTTCTAAAATCCGTGGAACCATGGCGGAACAAGCCACAGGGTCCAGCAAATCTACCGCAAGGGTCATGACTGAATCGCCATGCTTGTCCTGCAACGCTTGAAGTGCCTTTTCGTCGCGGTCAACGATGACGACTCTAGCCCCTTCGGCTATCATGCCTTCAACACTTGCCAACCCAATTCCTGATGCGCCACCGGTGACAACGGCGACTTTTCCGATTAATGCTTTAGACATGTTTATTCTGCTTGTTGTTATTAATAGTAATAACAACACGCTACCACTCTCATGATAAAAAATTCTGCTACTTTTTTGCTTATAACTAAACCAAATAGGGAGATTTCCCAATAAAACCACTTTCAAGTGGGTGTTTCAGGCAATGTTCAATTTTATTGATCATTTACCTCAAAAAACTCCGTTATTCTATTTCTTTTTTTTATATATAGTACCTATCACTTAAATAGAACCTCCCCCTAACAGTAAGGTAAGTAAAAAATGGCATCTTTCATTCAAAACATCACAAACACGACATCTGGTATTGCTAGCACAATTTTGCGTATTCCAGTCGGTCTCATTCTAATGGCTCATGGCGCACAAAAGCTGTTCGCTATGTTTGGCGGTTACGGTCTTGAAGGGACAGGTCAGTTCATGGCGTCTCTTGGTCTTGAGCCTGGTTATTTGATGGCGCTTTTGGCTGGCAGTGCAGAATTCTTTGGTGGTGCTGCGCTAGTAATCGGTTTATTAGTTCGCCCAGCCTCTGCGGTGATTGCCTTCACTATGCTAATGGCAATCATAACTGTGCATATTTCAAACGGTTTATTCATGGCAAACAACGGCTATGAATACGCTCTAACGCTTTTGGTTGTTGCTGTTTCTTTGGTATTCAGCGGCGCTGGTTCTTACTCTGTTGATAAAGTCATTGCGGCTAAATAACTAATTGCTTTACTAAGCTGTAATTATTACAAAAAGCCTCGATCCCTTTTACTAGGATCGAGGCTTTTATTTGGCGGTACTACTGACGATACAAAATCATACCTGCATGATAAAGCACTCCATCTATAAAGGTGCCATCAGCAGTAAAACCTGTGTCATCCCAATACTCAATATCGTCGCCTGTTATTCGATATCGGCCTTCATAGGCCGATTCGATATTTCCTCTGGCTTCTACATAGCGATTGTTAGGCAAAAGCTCATGACGTATATAACCATCTGCTGTCATCCACATGCCAGAATAGCCTTGCCTAGTTTTTGATTCGCTATCCAACATTACTTTCCCGCCTTGTAATAGTGTGCAATCTCCTCCTCTGTAACAACCCACGCATAATTTAGCTCTTGATGAATTTTCCATTCGCCAGAATCACATCTCCAGCCCAATTGAGAACGCCCATTAAATGGAATAACTCCACCACTTTTTTGCGTTATTGTTCCAACAAACCCAATGGTTGTTGAAGACACCTTATCGCCAACAAGTTCACTATGCCCCTCTGTCAGAGCATGTGTCACAGATTCAGCGTTAGCTTGTAGCCCCTCCCAATTAGCACCATAAATCGCGGCATTATCAAATAACTTATTGTCACCAGGAGCAAAGTTATCCCAATAAATACCAGATGGATCTTGCAAGTTATAATAACGGCTCATTTTCGTGGCAAAAATAAACTCAGGAGAATCTGTCTTTTTTTCCCATCCCTTCATAATCCAATGCTTGTGAAGTTCCAATGGAGAGTCTGCACCAGTTTGTGCACAAGTTTGCTCCGCAGCTTGCAGCTGCACAGAACCTAAACTAAAAAAAAGTACTAGAGAAAGAGTCGATTTGAGATGTGTCATAGATCACCTTTTATATTGTCAGAGTAGAATCGAGACATTGCTATGTCTCAACTTGCTTTAACATTATAAAAACGTGATATTGATTAGAGTAGATAGCCATTACTTGACATATTGGTAAGCAAATTATGACAATGAAAATCGACTTGAACATCCTGCCAGTCTTTATAGCCATCGCGGAAGAGCACAATTTCCGAGAGGCTGCCGACAGACTAGGAATAACACGCTCAGCAGTCAGTCAGATGATTAGAAAGCTTGAGGATCAACTAGGCATCGCTTTATTTACCCGAACCACAAGAAGCGTGAAACTAACGGAAGCTGGAGAGCGTCTTTACAGACAAGTACGCCCCCACTTAGAGAATGTAAATTCTTCTTTAGAAAATATTACCAGTCACAACTCCCCACAAGGATTACTAAGAATAGCTTCGACCTCTATTGCAGAGCCTTTTTTATCAGGAAAATTTATTGTCGAGTTCTCAAAAAAGTACCCAGACATTGAGTTGGATATTACAGTCACCGATGATGAGTTTGATATTGTAAAAGCAGGCTTTGATGCAGGAGTTCGTCTTGGCGATAGCTTAGAACAAGATATGATCGCCCTGCCTTTCTGCGGCTTACAAAGAGATATGGCTGTTGCTTCGCCAGACTACATAGCGCAGCAAGGTATTCCAAAACACCCTAAAGACTTACTCAATCATCGCTGCATTGGTTGGCGACCAAAGCTAAACAATCGCCCCTATTATTGGGAGTTTAGTGAAAACGAAAAAGACTTTGAGGTATCGGTAGAGCCTCAAGTCACCACTAATGACTTCCGACTAATGTTGCGTGTTGCACTAGCTGGTGGTGGAATCACTTTTGCGACAGAAGAAGCCTTCCGCCCCTTTATTAAAGCAGGCAAACTCGTGCCTTTACTCGAAGAGTTTCTGCCAACCTTTTCTGGTTTTTATTTCTTTTACCCAAACCGAGAAAACATGGCTCCGAAATTAAGGGCCATGGTAGATTTTGTAAAATCTTGGAAACAGACTAATTGATTACCAAGCTAGCTCTTTAACAGCTCAAAATCGTATAAAAAAGCCCCGATAGTTTCCTATCGGGGCTTTTTTTCATTCATCACGCTAAGCTAGGAATTATTTACCTGTTGCGCGAGAAACGTATTCGCCAGTACGAGTATCAACACGTAGAACTTCGCCAATGTTGATGAACAGAGGAACACGAACCATAGCACCTGTTACCAAGTACGCAGGTTTAGAACCGCCGTTAGCCGTATCGCCTTTTACACCTGGATCAGTGTCTTTCACTTCAAGTTCAATGAAGTTAGGTGCAGCAACAGCCAATGGAGCACCGTTATAAAGAGTAACAACGTATTTCTCTTGCTCTTTTAACCATTTTACTGTGTCGCCAACTGCGGTTTCATCAGCAGCATGTTGTTCAAAAGAACCGTCTACTGCCATGAAGTGCCAGAACTCACCGTCGGTGTACAAATACTCCATATCGGTGTCCATCACATCAGCAGATTCAAGCGTATCACCTGATTTAAAAGTACGTTCCCAAACTCGACCAGAGCGTAAGTTACGCAACTTCAAGCGGTTAAAGGCTTGGCCTTTACCTGGTTTAACGTGTTCGTTATCGATAATCGCACATGGATCACCGTCAACCATTACTTTCGCGCCGTTGCGCATATCGCTGGTAGAAATATTAGCCATACATCCTCACAGTATATTTTTAGAGAAAAGGCTCTGACTGGCGTATCATGTCAGTCTCAAGATCTCTGCGAACTTCTTTTTATGCCATTTAGGACCGCTAAATAGGCAAATAAAAAGAGCGTTTGCAAAGATCTCGAAGAGCCATTGGCCGAATCGGCCCAAATAAGTTGGCGCAATCATAACCTAAATGAACACAATTTTGCAGATATTTGACGTGATCCCTATTCAAACTAAGAACAATTTAAGCTGGTCGCAGCACCTGTCACAGGCCCTAACCTCATTGCCGGAATTGATTGAGCATTTAGGCCTACCGAAAAGCCTAGCTCAACAAGGCAAAGAAGCACATGACAGCTTCAAATTATTGGTACCTCGGCCTTATTTGTCTCGCATTGAATATGGCAATCCAAACGATCCGCTGCTGTTGCAAGTCTTACCCAGCATATCAGAAATGCAGAAAGTCGCAGGTTACACAAAAGACCCACTAGAAGAAGCCGACCACAATCCACAAAAAGCCATCGTGCATAAATACAAACGACGATTGCTCGTCATTACCACTGGTACCTGCGCGGTAAATTGTCGTTACTGCTTCCGTCGTCATTTTCCTTATGGTGACAATCAACTGGCACAAGCTGAATGGCAGTCAGTGATTGATTATTTGCACGATCATCCAGAAGTTAACGAAGTGATCTTGAGTGGCGGCGACCCTTTGATGATGAAAGATAGCTTGCTCGCTGATAAAGTCCGTAAACTTGATGCCTTGCCGCAAATAAAACGTCTGCGCATTCACTCACGATTGCCTGTGGTGATTCCAGATCGCGTTTGCGACGACATGCTGGCGTGGATCAAGTCGAGTCGTCTCGACATCGTGATGGTGTGGCATATTAATCATGCCAATGAAATGGACGAAGAGCTTGCGCAGGCGGCTTATAAGCTAAAAAGAGCCGGAGTCACCCTGCTAAACCAAGGTGTTTTACTAAAAGGCGTCAACGACTCTGTAGAAGCCCAAGTCAACTTGAGCGAGGCGGTTTTTGATGCCGGCATTTTGCCATACTACATGTTCACCTTAGATCCAGTAGAAGGCGCGGCGCATTTTGATATTGCTATCGAAGACGCACAGCGCTTGATGGGACAAGTCGCCGCAGAGCTTCCCGGCTACTTAGTGCCTAGACTCGCCAAGGAAATCCCCGGCAAGCCAGCGAAAAGTGTCTTCGCTCCAACTTTTTAGAACGAATATACTTTATTAACTGTCTTTACCTAAGCAGCGCAATCCGCCCCACTTTTACTTGCTGACGTCGAATGCTCACGTTTGGCGCTAGCTGGTATAAGTCGCCATTTCGACCAATTAATTGATCTGGCACATGACTGAGTTTCGCCACTTCAGCGTGAGCATCCAAATGTTGCGGCTCGCCATGAACCGGAATAGCCAATTGTGGTTGTACCCAAGTATAAAGCTGCTTAAGCTCTTCACGGCAAGGATGACCACTAACATGAATGGTTAAGTCTGTTTCATGGGCTTGCAAGGTGCGGATTTTCCGACCGTTAAATTGCTCGGCTAATCTGTCTATGGCTAGCTCATTACCCGGAATCCGCATGGAACTAAAAATCACCAAATCATCGGCTTCAAGACTCAAATCAAAACAATTATCTGCAGCTAAACGATTCAAGGTAGCCCTTGGCTCCCCTTGGCTTCCAGTCACTACTGCCAGTACTTCTTCTCTTGGCAAATAACCAAGATGCGCGGCATCGATAATCGGTAAATCATCTGGCCAATGTCCAGTTACTCGAGCAGCACTGACCATATTTATCAGCGACCTTCCAATCAAGGCAAGGTATCGGCCCGTCTCTTTTGCTATTTGCCCCAATGCTACTAAACGCGCGACATTACTGCTGAAACACCCCACTACGACACGGTTCTTTTCTGCCTCGATGGTTTTTAATAAGCCATGATAGCAATCGCTTTCTGACGGCGAAAAACCATCCTTCAGCGCATTCGTGGAATCACATACCATGGCAAGAATATTTTCTTTGGCTAGGGCTTTAAAGCCGGAGGGAGAAAAACCGTCACCAAGAATCGGAGTCTTATCAATTTTCCAATCACCTGTATGAAAGATTTTTCCTGCAGGTGTGTCGATGGTCATGGCATAAGGTTCAGGCACAGAATGTGTTAATGCCAACCATTTGACATTAAACACGCCAATTTTTTTGGTTTCATTTTCTTTCACTTCGATAATCGGTACTTGATCAGTTAAGCCCACTTGAACCAACTTACGGCGCAGCACTTCGGCGGTAAATGCCGTGGTGTAAACAGGGCATTTGAAACGCCGCCACAAAAAAGGCAAAGCGCCCACATGGTCTTCATGGGCATGTGTAATAACGATGCCTGCTAAACGCTCTTTTTGCTCGCTGATAAACAGTGGATCGGCACATACTATTTCGGACGTACGCAAATCATCAGGCGTTAATGGCTCATTGAAGGAAACACCGCAATCGACCATCAACCATTGGCCATCGTGACCATAAAGGTTCATGTTCATGCCAATCTCGCCGGTGCCACCTAAAGGCAAAAACCATAAGTCCTCTTGCGAGGGAATCAAAGATGAAATAACGCACTCCTTGTGAATACTAGTCAATCCTCTCTATGGTACGCATTTTTCATCAATATCCCAGCACACTCGTAGCGATTGGATAAAAGAAGCCAAAATAAAAAAACTCTTTCTACTTTTGAGGTAAAAAGAGGTTTTTATCAAATCAGAAAAATCTCAAAAATGGCTTATAGAACTTCTTCACCATTCGCTATCACTGTATCTCGTACGGTTTGAGTATAGTCTTGAGCCTCTTTCAAGATAGCCGCTTCATCTACGGTGAGAATTTTTTTGTCTTCCATGAGGATTTTTCCATCGACTATGCTGTGTCGAACATCGCTAGGATAGGCCGAGTAAACCAAGGCAGAATATGGGTTATACATTGGCACCATATGTGGCGCTTTGGTGTCGACAACAATAATGTCCGCTAGTTTTCCAACTTCCAATGAACCAACGCGATCTTCCATATGCAATGCTTTTGCAGAGCCCATTGTTGCCATATCAATGACTTTAATCGGTGGCATAGCAGCACGATCTTGGTTTACTAACTTATGAACTTTAGCGACCTGACCAAACTCCGCAATCGTACTTAGGTTATTACCGGACATTGGGCCATCTGTACCTAAACCAATGCGTACGCCTTCGTCATACATTTTCAAGGCTGGAGAAACACCTTTCGCCGATTTAATATTCGCGCTCATGTTATGCGCCACGCCCATACCACTTTTTTTAACAAGCTCAATATCATGGTCGTCTACTAGGATCATATGAGCGCCAACTAAATGCTCATTCAAAGCACCAATATCATGCATGTACTGCACTGGGCTTTTACCATCTGCACGCGCTGCAATTTTTTCCTGCTCTGTGTGAGATTCAGCCAAATGAATCAAAACAGGAACACTTTTCTCTTTGGATAAATCCGACACTCGCTGCAATACTTCCGTGGTGTTGGTATAAGGCGCATGAGGTGCAAACGCTGGCGTAATACGTGGGTGATCTTTGTATTCTTCAATGAATTTTAACGCATAGTTAATACCTTCTTCGGCATTTTTCGCATCGGCTACAGGAAACTTAATGACAGTTTCACCAAGCACTACTCGCATGCCAATTTTATCGACCGTTTTCGCCACTTCATCTTCAAAGTAATACATATCAGCGTAAGTCGTCACACCACCACGTAGCATCTCAACGTTACCAAGATTAGCACCGATACGCACCATATCGCGGGTGATAAGCTTGTTTTCAAGAGGGAAAATATAACGATGTAAACGATCTGGCACATCATCTGCCAAAGAACGTAAAACGCTCATAGATACATGTGTGTGGGTGTTGATTAAACCTGGCATGACGATATCCCCATCCACATCCAACACTTTTTCTGCGTCAAATTGGTCCGCTAATGACGCTTCACCCACTGCTAGTATTTTGTTGCCTTTAATTGCGATCACACCATTTTGATAAAGTGTTTTGCTTTTATCCATGGTCAAAATGGTAGCGTCTTTGATTAGCAAGTCGACAGATTCTGCGCCCCAAGATGGCACAGATAACGTCGTTGTTGCTAATACTGCCAATAAGACACTTTTTTTAAACTGCATTCGATTGTCCTTTATTAGATAATGTTCCAAGTTAGTCGTCCTTTAATAGCGACAACATTGCTCAATAATACCTGCATGTTTTATTCCAACACAGACACAAGCTGAAAATCTAGGATGAGAAATTGAATAATATCGGAAGCAAATTTAAGAACGGCCTTGGCAAAGCAGTAACCTACTTTATTTTACTCTCTTGTTTCGCTGTTTTGGTCATCTACGCAGTACAGCGCTTTGGCGGGGATTACGCAGAGCAAAAGATTCAAGAACAACTAGAGCTATCTGGCCTCGCTCCTTTTGTTCACTATGAAAGTGTTCACCTTGATCCCTTCACCCTCACCCCTTCGCTAGAAAATGTCAGTTTTGGTAATGAGTATTCTCCATGGCTAAGATTTGCCAGAATCTCGTTGAACAGCTACCCAATCAAATACCCCGATCTAGATGTGGATTTTTGGATTCAAGAAAGTCCAATAGACAGTCTATCCCGTGATACAAGAAACCTAATGCGTGCTGCTGGAATCGAAACCTTACTGGGCAAAGGCTCTTTTACTTCCAAGGTGGAGGGTAACAAAGTGTCATCAAGCTTCGCGCTAGACATTAAAGATATTGGCAAGCTAGCTTGGGCGTCAGATATAAGTGTATTAGATAAAACCATTGCGATGGATAATCTGCGTTCCGATGTAATTGCTTCTTTTGCATTAGGTCAGCCAGAAGCTCTCCCCATCATTTATGGTGATGCCATCGAAGTGCATTCTTTAAAAGTGGAATACGAAGAGTCAGGATTGATTGCTCATCTGGTCCCTAAGTCAGCGATCTCACGCGACTCAAATGAAAACCAGTTAAACGGGCTGAAATATATGAGCCAAGCATTAGGTCTTGCACCAGCTAACTCAAAAGAAGCAGAGCAGATTGCCGAGACGTTACTGACGTTTTTAAAGCAACCAGAAAAGCTAAATCTAACGCTGTCGCCTTCATCAGCGATTAGCCTAAAAGAGCTCGCACTACTGGCAAACGAAGGTACGCTTTATAAAGACAGTAAGATGGAACTATCAACCAAGTAGAACGCTTATTTACAGCCCAAGTGCGTGGACAAATGGGCTGTAAAAAACGTCTAAAAAGGATTAAACATTTCGCGATAAGATTGGTTAGAAGTCGCTCTGGCGATGCCTTTCACCATTCTGAAAATTGACCAAATCCAGACACCAAGCAACACAATATAACCAATAAAGAAGAACGCTAATATCACACCCACGACACTCCAGAAAATTCCCCACCAAAAAGTACCAATGATATTAGCGTAGTGGTCTTCAAAAAACGTGCCGCGAGCTTCGTCCGCTTTCACCATGGCCCAAATCGCACCAATAAACCAAAACACACCAGTAAATATGCCCAGCAGCATAAAAATATAAGCAATCACTACATTACTTTTAGCATTTTCCTCTCTTGGTGTTAGCGGTTTAAAGCGATTATCAGGCTCAAATCCGGACATATTCAAACACTCCGTTATTCAATAAAATTTTGTCTAATAAGCATAATGGGGATAGTTTGAAAATTATCGCCCTCTTCTTATCAGCTTTATGATTTCTTTTCACTACGAATACTTGTAACGTGGTCTTTTTCCGTTCTGTTTTCACCCATACTGCCAAGGAATACCATGACAAACGTGACGATTTTAGTCGATGTTCAAAATGTCTATTACACCTCGAGACAAGCATTTGGGCGTTCTTTCGACTACAACACTTTTTGGCAACAGGCCACAGAAGGTCGCAATGTAGTCAAGGCTATCGCTTACGCTATAGACCGAGGCGATGAAAAACAGCGTCAGTTTCAAAACATTTTACGTGCGATTGGCTTTGAGGTGAAATTAAAGCCTTTTATTCAGCGCTCGGATGGTTCGGCAAAAGGAGATTGGGATGTGGGCATTGCCATCGATGGCATAGAACATGGCAAAGACAGCGATGTCCTTGTTCTGCTTTCTGGCGATGGCGACTTCGATATTTTGGCAAAAACACTCAGGGAAAAATACCAAACCAGGGTAGAAGTCTACGGTGTTGAATCCTTAACCGCGCAGTCATTAATCAATGCTGCAGATGACTTCACCGCCATCGGTAACAAATTGTTACTTAAATAGATAAAACTCATCTATATTTTTAAGAGAGAATATGTCGCCTTAAGAACCCTTACTGATTATTTTATATACAAAAAGTAAAACATGATAACTCAGACCAACTCCTTATTATTAGAAACAAGAGACATACTGCATAAGTGGCTTAGCCTTGCCACCGGTGCCATTATGATTTTTTTCTGCTTCATTAATGTCGTTATGTTAAACCAAGTAACTATCGGGGTTATTGATGCCGTCTTTGGCCTGCTGAATCTATACTCTTTTAGAAAGGCTTTATTAGAAAAAACGCATGAATGGCATCATTATATGTTGGCTTTTTCAATGACTGCCGTTGTTTTATCTTCCTTTTATTTTGCAGATCTAAGAGCAGGTTCTATCTATTGGCTTCTTATTCTACCGCCTTTATATTGTTTATTAGCAGGTCCTAAACTTGGTCTTTTCTATACAATTATCTTGTCCTTGCCTGCCCTTGCTATTTTATTCATTAAATCTGATACCGAGAACTTCCTCCCCTATCGGGCCATTCTTAATTTCGTATTAGCCTATTTTTTGTCCTACGGTATTTGTTATTTATACGAAAGCCAGTACGCAAAAAGCAGTCTATTACTCGAAAAAATGGCTTTCCAAGACCCATTAACGGGGGCGCAAAACCGTCATGCATTAAAACTGTTCTTTGACAATTTCAATAATGCACCGGTTGATCCATTCTTAAAAGTTGAAACAGAAGAAGCTCGCTTATTGATCATTGATATTGACTATTTTAAAAGCGTAAATGATGAATTTGGTCACGATGTTGGTGATTCAGTGTTACTTGAAATGACTGAACTACTTCACTATTTGACGCATGATGAGCATGTTTATCGTATAGGCGGAGAAGAGTTTCTGATTACTTTAAAAAACCACACACAAAATCAGGCTTATGATTTTGCTGAAAAAATTCGCAAAGAAGTCGAAAAAACAGTATTTCGAGCCCATCTACAAAGCATTAAAATCACCGTCAGTATTGGTATAGCGCAACTCCAAAAAGGCCAATCCTTCAGAGAATTTTTACGAGACGCAGACAAAAACCTCTACTCCGCAAAAAATAAAGGCCGTAATTTGGTCCATTATGGACCTATGCATGTAACCGAGGCGGTTTAGTCGATCATGTTGGCATACAACTTTTTGTCACATATCCTTAAGCGAATTAATTAATGATGACCACAAGACATCTCCCGCAAACGGCAGTGACTCCGGCATCATTCCACAAATGGTTAAGTATCCTAATTTGTGTATTGAACAGCATCTATTTCCTACTTAACATGATTACAATGCAAAAGCTGGGAATTGGTGCCGTACAATTCATTGTCGCTATTTTTAGTGGTTATTGTTTTTATACTTCATCAAAAGGCCTATACCGCCCTTGGCACAGCTACGCTTTGCTTTCATTACTCACTCTCAACATTTTACTTTCTATCGCAATAATGGAGCTCGTAGCCGGTGCAACCTATTGGGGGCTCGCCTTACCCTTCTGGTACTACAGCCTATTTGGCTTAAAAAAAGGCTTTATTTTTAGCGCTGTGGTGGTTTTATTGGCTGCGGTGGTGATATTTATTCGCACCGACACAAATCTATTCATGCCGTTTAGAACTGTGTTTAACTTCACGCTTGTCTATTGCTCAATTTGGCTTGTGTGTCATATTTACGAAGTTCAGAACCAAAAAACCAGTAAGTTTCTACACTCTCTTGCATTACAAGACGACCTGACCGATTTGCAAAATCGTCACGCTCTTAAAGCGGATTTTAGAGCCTTCCATAAAAGTTTCGACTGTCTACACATGCTTATTATTGATATTGACCACTTCAAAAACATCAATGATAAATATGGGCATGATATTGGCGACTCTGTGCTTATTAACGTCGCGAATGTGTTGAAGGAGTGTGTTCAAGGCAAAGAAATATATCGCCTAGGTGGTGAAGAGTTTGTTGTTTTATATAAAGATATTAGTAATATTGAAGCCTACACTAAGGCAGAAGAAATACGCATAGCGATAGAAAGAAACGTATTCTACAGCCACAAAGAAGACATCAAACTGACTGTGAGCATAGGCTTGAGTTCACTTCACCCCGACCATGAATTTGCCTACTTCCTTCGAGCTGCGGATCAAAAACTCTATCAAGCAAAACATGAGGGGCGAAATAGAGTCTGCGGTTAACGGCTAAAGGTTTCCAAAAAAAGCGCTTCAACCTTGTCTCTCGCCCAAGGCGTTTTACGCAAAAACTTAAGACTAGACTTAACCGATGGATCGCTTTTAAAACAATTAATATTGATGCGAATAGCCAACTCTTCCCAACCGTAATGCTCCACCAGATCCGTGACAACCTTCTCTAGTTTAACGCCATGCAAAGGGTTATTAGCTTGTGTTCCGACCATATCTATTTATTCCTGTGACTCAATTAGCAATTTAGCCGAGAGTATACAGCAAGCTATGACAAACTCACTTTTTATTCAAAATTCTCCCCAGCTTGTAGTAAGCTGACGATTAAAATAAATAATACGACGGTATTTGACTATTACAATAAATCCCCGAAAAATAGAGAAAAGTATAGGAGAATGTATTAATGGGTATTTTATCTGGCCTTAAAGGGCTATTTGCTGGCGGCGAAAGCGCACCAGAAAAAACAGAAGACGTCGTAGAACACAAAGGCTTTTCAATTATACCAGCACCGATGAAAGATGGTGGCCAATACAGAGTCGCTGCAACCATTACCAAAGGTGAAGGCGAAGAGCAAAAAACACACAATTTCATTCGCTCAGATTTAATGCCAAACCGCGACGAATGCATTGAAATAACCTTGCGCAAAGCCAAGCTCACCATTGATCAACTGGGTGACAATATTTTCGGCTAATACAAAGGAAAAGTATAATGAGCACACCAATAGGACAACACTGGCAACAAGTAAACGAATGTGAAGACCTATTGGGTGCCGACTTTCGTGCCCGCACTTTTTCTTTTGCTGGACCGAAAACCCAAGTCCACACCACACTCATTCATCACCTTGGCAACCCATCGGCAACCAAAGCCATTTTATACGTACATGGCTACACGGATTATTTTTTCCAAACGGGTTTGGCTGAGCATTTTATCAATTTGGGCTATCGCTTTTATGCCCTGGACTTACAAGGCTATGGCCGCTCTATCCGCCCTTCTACACCGCCAAACTGGTGTGAGTCTATTGAACAATACGGACAAGATTTAGACATTGCCTTAGCAACCATGAAACAAGACGGGGTAGATCAAGTCGTCATACTCGGACATTCCACTGGCGGCTTAGTGGTATCAACTTATTTAGCACAACCTTATGCCTTGCCAGAACGAGAGAGCCATTACAATAAGGCTTTTCCTGACGTGGTTGGGCTCATGCTCAACAGTCCATTCCTTGCTCTGCCTTTTCCACCAGCCGTGTTAAATTTTGTTAGCTGGCCTGTTCGAATTCTGGTTTCTTTATTGCCGTTTTCCTATTTGCGGGCAAAAAAAATCAATATTTACTCAAAGTCTCTGCACACAATATACGACGGTGAATGGGATTACCGCTTGGATTGGAAGCCCTCGCATGGCTTTGATTTATCTTTCCATTGGTTAAGAGAAGTCATTGTTGCGCAGCGTAATCTTGCTAATCAGCGCCTCAGCATACCAACGCTGATGTGCCGTTCAGAAATCAGTACTATTGGAAAACGCACCGTAAAAGAAGTGCAGCTTGGTGATGGTGTATTAGATGTCGACAGCATGCAGCAAGCCGCCAAAAAGACCTTCACCAACCTCACGCAAGTGGCTATTCCCCAAGGTTTCCATGACTTGTATTTGTCTCACCAAACCGCCCGCGATGCTTATTTAGCGGCCATGACGGAATGGTTAAAAACACTCGATGCAAACGCCTAACTAAATAGCCATTACGCCCCCTGACGTCGCATGACCCAATCTAACAAACAAGTTGGTAATACGCGTTTCATAATGACAGCCGCATATGTTGGCATAGTCACGTAATAACGCGCTCTTGGACGAGGTGATTCCAAGGCATGAATCAATTTTTCAACCACTGCACTGGCTGGCAAGGTTTGCGATGAGGTCGCTCCCTCTTTGCTCAAACGCGCAATCGCTTCCGCATAACCTTTTTGGTGACGGCTATTTTCCATATCGATATTGTCTTGCAGAGCAAGCAACGCATTCGCACGGAAACGACTTTCAATGGGGCCAGGTTCAATCAAACTCACTTTTATCGGCGTATCCGACAACTCCAAGCGTAAGGTATCGGTTAGGCCCTCTAAAGCAAATTTACTGGCGTTGTAAGCACCACGGAACGGCGCAGCAACCAAGCCGAGCACAGAGCTATTATTTACAATACGACCGTAACCTTGAGCTAACATGATTTTCAGTACTTTGATCGTAAGTTCATGAGTACCAAAGAAATTACACTCAAACTGTGCTCTTAACGCATCAACCGGCAAATCTTCAATGGCCCCTGGCTGGCCGTAAGCGCCATTATTAAACAAAGCAAAGAGCTGACCATTGGTAATCGCCAGTGTTTCTTGCAAGCCTTTTTCTATTGAAGCCGAATTGGCTAAATCCAACTGAACAACGTGTTTGATGCCTTGAGCTTTTAACGCATCCACGTCGTCTTGTTTACGGCAACTTGCTACCACAAGAAAATCACGCTCTTGAAGCATTCTGGCGGCTTCCAGCCCAATTCCCGTCGAACAACCAGTGATAAGAATAGAATATTGCATTGCGATTCCTTATGAAAAATTCTTCAGTTCTTGGATGTTAACAAAATGCCAAACAAAGTGCTTTTATATTGATTTCGATCACAATCTCAACCCGCACTCCAGCCCATAATCTCTGCTTATAAAATAAACATTAATAGGGATGTCGTATGAAGCTAAGTTCAATCAAAGTAAGCTACAAACTATGGGGACTTATTGCCACTTTAGTCACGTTACTCATCGTTTTTAGCGCGATGGCCTATAGCGAACTGCACAGCGAATTACTCAACGCACGACAATTACAAGTGAAAGAACAAGTCGATAGCGCTTATTCCCTCGTAAAATATTATGGCGACCAAGCAGCTATTATTGGCGAAGAACAAGCTAAACAGTCTGCTTTAGCAGCGCTATCTGCCCTTCGCTTTGGTAACGAAGGCTATTTCTGGGTCAATGACATGCAAGCCAAGTTACTCATGCACCCTTTCAAACCAGAAATCACAGGAAAAAGCATGGCCAATGTGACTGACGTCAATGGCTTTCATCATTGGCAAGCAATGGTCTCTATAGTGAAAAACAAAGGTGAAGGTTATGTTCACTATGCCTACAAAGGCCCACAAGTTTCAAAACCTGAAGACAAAGTCTCTTATGTAAAAGGCTATCAACCTTGGGGCTGGGTCCTTGGCAGTGGCGTGCTATACAGCGGTGTGACAAATATATTTTGGGCGGCAGTGCAAAAATCGGCGGTGATCGAACTGATTCTAGTACTTATTGCTCTTATCGGAAGTGTCACTATTGTACGTAATATCACACGTCCTCTTAAAACTGTGACAGAACACCTTCAGCATATTTCAGATGGTGATCTTACTAAACAACTAGACATGCAACGCGGAGACGAAATAGGTATTCTAGCCAAGGCGGCAAACCGCGCATCTGAATCATTAAACGATACTTTACTCGAAGTCGACCACGCCATCACAGAACTGCAAGCTGTTTGCGTTCAAATGCAAAGTAACAGTCTGCACACCAAGCAAGGAATGGATCACCAATTCCAAGAAGTCGAAATGCTTGCTACCGCCATGAACGAAATGTCTTACTCCATTCGGGACGTCGCACAGCATGCCAAAGACACAGCAGATGCCACACAAACAGTACAAACCATCACCCGTCAAAGCAGCCAAGACTTAGACGCGACAAATGAAGACATTCAAACTCTGACTAAAAACATAGAAGGCGCTAACGACGTCATCATCAAGTTGCTTGAACAAACTGGAGATATCGATTCTGTTTTAGGTGTTATCGGTGATATTTCCGAGCAAACCAACCTACTTGCCTTAAACGCAGCAATCGAAGCGGCTCGCGCAGGAGAACTCGGCCGAGGCTTTGCCGTCGTAGCAGATGAAGTTCGCTCACTGGCCAGCCGAACACAAGGCTCAACGGTCGAGATTCGATCCATTATCGAAAAGCTTCAGCACCAATCAAAAGAAGCATCCACATCCATGGCGACCAGTACTCAACAAGCAGAGCGCGGCGCGGACAGAATGCATGTCGCCGCTGAAAACTTGAAAAACATGTTAATACAAGTAGACGATGTGTCCGCTCGTAGTCATCAAATCGCCTCTGCTGCGGAACAACAAGGTACAGTCGCAGAAGAGATAAATCACAACATTATGGGCATTCGAGAGGTCTCTGAAAAAGTCCTCGAAGATTCTCAACAAGTCTCTGAAGGCAGCACCATGATTGCCAACATGACCGATGACTTAAGCAAAAAAATCAAACAATTCCAGTTTGCTTGATTTCACTTTCTAACCAATTATGAAGAGATGAGCAAAATGCTCTTCTCTTCTTTTCGAAAGACAGTGACTAGCAAAAAATAAAAACCGCATTTAAATCCCCCCCACTTAATACCAATTAGGTAAAGATGCCCTATAGCTAGGATTGTTTACCATAGGCGAAATCATCATTGCGTCGTTACGCTTCAAGAAGAAACTAGGGTAACTTTTCATTCAAAGACACCGATTAAAGTGTCTTTATGTATTCATTTGGTGTCACCCCAAACGACTTAAAAAAACGCTGACTAAAACGTTCTTGAGACTGGTAACCGCAACGAACAGCAATGTCTATTTGCTGTCGATACCCTTGTTGCATCAAGCTAATCGCATGATTCATACGTACTCGAGTCAATAAGGTTCTAAACTGTGTATTTTCATCTTTTAAACGACGAATCAATGTAGCTCGACTCATCGAAAAATGCACGGCGACTTGATCTAATTGATAATCCTGCCATGGCGTTTGTTGCAACAGTTCAGTCACTTTTTGCGCAAAAGGCACAAAATGCCCATCAAAGAGTAGATGTAGCTTCCCTACTTCGGCCAGTTGTTGGTAAAAACCATTTAACCAATACGCTTGAGTCGTTTCACTCAATCCATCCGTATCCAATTCAAACAAAAAATCGAGACTCGCCATCAAAGATCGACTGGGTTTAAAGCTTGGCGTTCGCTGAGCATTCACTGTGATACTAAGCTCTATCATGGCTTCTGGAGGCGGTCGTTGAAAACTCATCTGTGCTGACAAAAAACGCTCTTTAGTCGGCTCGTTTTCAAACGTCAATTGTTGCCCTGCTTTTGTTAACAAAAGTGTTGAGGCATCAAAATCCAACACGTCATCTTGCCAAAATAGCCGTTTTCGCCCTGAGCGAATTTTAAAAAGGCTAGGAGTAAGAATTGCTACATTACGCATTCGCTGTGTTTGCACACCATACATTTGGCTAACTTTAAAAGCAGGGCCCATTTTCACTCCTAGCCGATGATTCGTTAACGATTATAAGGCGCGACTAATACTGCCTTGCCCAGAGCCATACTACGTACCGTATAACCCGCCAGTGCCGGTGAAACATCAGCACTTAAGTCCAGCTTTTCCACAGGTAGTGCCCAAACAGTAAATTGATAACGATGCATATTATCGCCTTTTGGTGGACAAAAACCGCCAAAGCCAACACTACCGTAATCAGATTTAAGCTCTGTCGCACCAAGCTTCGTTAAGTCAGCACCTTGAGCTAAAGACGTAACCGAAGCAGGAATATTAAAAGCCGACCAATGCCACCAGCCACTGCCTGTTGGTGCATCTGGATCGTACACGGTAATAGCGAAGCTCTTCGTCCCCTTAGGTGGATCCGTCCACGCTAATTGAGGAGATTTATTCTCTCCATCACAACCAAAACTATTAAATTCAAACGCCTGTGGGATTTTCTGCCCTTCTTGAATGTCTTGGCTTGTTAGCTCAAACGCATTGCTGCTCATGGAGACCAATCCGCTTAACGCCACCGATATCAGTAATACTTTTTTCATTATTTTCACCTTACTATTTCAACCTTTAAAGTCGTTATAGTAAAGAGCTCAGATAACATAAACCCGACCAAAAACATCTTATTTCAAACAATAATCAATTATTTGATACTTTTCGTAATAAGACACTGTTTTTTCATTTTTTCAAACAAGGACAGAGCAGACAAGAGTTAAGTTTTACATCAACAGGGCTAAAAAATATCTTTTAAATATACCGACACTCAACTATATTAGATACAACTAATATTAAGACATCTTTGACTCAACAACTTCAACGAGGCAAAAAATGACTACTGACTCTCTCTTCCACCCCAGTGTTGTCACGTTTTTTGATAAAGACTCCAATACCTTTTCTTATGTCGTTAAAGATCCGGCCTCTTCTAGCTGCGCCATCGTCGACAGCGTATTGGACTTTGACTATGCATCTGGCGGCACTTCCCATACAGGTGCTGACGAAATTATTGAGTACATCACCACACATAAACTAGAGGTAGAATGGTTAATTGAAACTCATGTCCATGCAGATCACCTTTCTGCAGCACCCTATATTCAAAGCAAAGTCGGTGGCAAAATAGGTATTGGAAAGCAAATCACCATAGTGCAAGACACCTTTGGCAAGATATTCAATGAAGGCACGGCATTTAAATTAGATGGCTCACAATTTGATCACCTGTTTAATGACAATGAACACTATCATGTCGGCTCGATGCTATGTACTGCGCTTCATACGCCAGGCCACACACCAGCTTGTTTCACCCATGTTTTAGGTGATGCGGTTTTTGTTGGCGATACTTTATTTATGCCAGATGCTGGCACTGCACGTGCAGACTTTCCCGGTGGAGATGCAGGCATATTGTTCGATTCGGTACAAAAGATATTGTCGTTACCAGAAGATCATCGCATTTTCATGTGCCATGACTATTGTCCCAACGGTCGCGAACTAGAATATGAAACCACAGTCAAAGCCCAACGCGAATTGAACATTCATGTTAAAAAAGGCATGAGCAAAGAAATCTTTGTGGAATTACGTGAAACCCGTGACAAGACATTGGCCATGCCTCGCCTAATTTTGCCATCGCTGCAAATTAATATGAGAGCGGGACACATGCCTGAACCAGAAGACAATGGTTTGTCGTATCTAAAAGTTCCTTTGAATGCATTCAAATAAAAAATAATTCTATAAAGAGAGTAGCTATGTTACGCAAAATAATCACAGACAACTATTCCGTGTCTGAGCAGATCAGCTTGGACGATGTAGACACCTTAGCAAAATCTGGCGTCACGCTTATTATCTGCAATCGACCCGACGGTGAAGAGGAAGGACAACTTCCATTTGCCGACATTGCCGCATATGCGAAAGAGAAAGATATCCGAGCGGAGCACATCCCCTTTGTAGGCGGACAAATGGCAGAGTCCGATGTCGAAGCTTTTAAAGCAGCCATTCAAAACGCTAAAAACATTCACGCTTATTGTCGAACAGGGAACCGCTCTGGCCAGATTTGGCAAGCGGCGCAATAACCTTTTCTAGCGCCGGATATTCTATTCATGGGCATCGTATTTACCAACGCTAAATAAGGTGACCTAATATATAAACTTGCGATAAAAAAAATCCAATAGCGGCAAAGCTATTGGATTTCTTATGCGCATAATAAAGCTCTAAATTAACGCGGAGCGAATTACTTCTGTGTATAACGATAAAGCGCTTTGTACTCGCTATCGTCTTGCAAGCAATAAAACGAATTGTCTTTTGCACTTAAGATTTGGCAGCTAAAGTCGACACTTTCTTGTTGTTCCCATTCGCTATCACAGCCACTACGGAACTGTGTGTCCGAGCCACTTTCCGTAATCATAAGCATCGAGTGCGACCAGTTAAAACGACTTTCATATACATTACAGCTGTCAGACTCATCCGTATCAACAAAGGTGCCGGTGCCATCTTCATTAAAGGTTTCAATTCCCGTATCAATCCAGTTGCACTGCTCATCTAAGTACTCTACGTTAAAACTGTTTAGCAAATCTTTACGCTTAATATTTTTGATTTCAGCTAAATCTTCAACATACATAGACCAATTACTTTCGTAACCTTTGTCGTTAAAGCCTTCTTGAATATTTAACGTAAATGGCAAGCCACTCAGCGCCGCGGAAGCTGTGTACAAGTCCGTACAATCGCTCCCCATCTTGGCAGTGTATTGCCCAAAATTCATCAGCAAATCGCTTAACTTAGTGCTGTCCATAGCGACGGCAACCATGCCATTTTGAGTCACTTCTTCCGTTGCTAACTGCTCAGCAATTTGTTTACTTTTCTCACCAGTGTAAGCGACTAAATGCTTACCCTTAATCGCCACGAATGCATCAATCGGCAAGCCGCTGTCAGCTAGATTTACTGCACTTCCGTCGGTTGGAATCTGAATACCGCGAAGCATAGGGATATACTGAGCAGCAAGTGCTGCCAATACGTCTGGCTTATCACTGGTAAGAGTCGCAATAGCATCGTATTTCACGCCTATTTGACTGCTCTCATCTTTTGCAAGATCAAAGATACCGACACTCACGCCCGATAAACCTTGCGCCATGCCGGTAAATACAGAAAGTGCGGCAGGGTTCTGTTCACGCAATTTTGTTTGAGCTGTTAGTAATGGTTCACAGCTAAAGTCAGCTTTTGTGAATTGGCGCCACAAGCTCGTCAACACAGGCGAAACAGCATCAGATGCTACTCCAACCCCCAAGCCAATCGTCAAATCATTATCGGCTTTCAAATAACTTGGGATAAAACCACGTAATTTATTTAACTCACCGAGAATGCTGGCATTTTTAATTTCTAATGCGTAAGAGAAGCCTACTGCCATGTCATCGCCTTGAATGTCATAGCTATTCAGGCCAAAGACCACACGTGGGACACCAGACACAATATTGACGATGTCGGCTTTACATTGCATTTGTGCAGCACTCAATTCTGGCAAGTCATCACCCACCAATGCTTTCACTTGTTTGTGAGCGCGGGAGTCTTTATCTAAGATCGCATTCGCAATGTTCTGCAAACTCATATAACCATGAGAAGCCGCTAAGAAGTTATAAGCCTCACCATCGTTCTTCCAACTGTCAGCAGACATAGGCTGCGCAGGTTTCGCCAATGCAAAGCGCTGCTCTTGCGCTCCTTTATCTTCTTTTTGCGATATAACAGCCGCTGTCAGCACCTTATCCTTGATCATAAAACCCAGTTTCAGCACGACATCATCTTTGTTTACCAGCTCAACCGTCGTTAACGCCTGACCAGCAATCGTTTCAGAACCAAGGGTGACATCGGTTTCTTGTGCTGCTTGCTTTATCAGCGTCAAAAACGTCTCTTCATTTTCTAACGCTATACGCGCAACAGGAAAGACCCCATCCAGATAAATAACGCTCGCACCTTCAATATCAAGACCGTAATGTTGGTATATTTCCATGCCACCATTAGGTGCAACGTCGTAATAGTCTTTCACCAACCAATTAACAAAATCCAAGCCCTTACTGGGAGGCAAAGATTCGAGCAACTCCATCACAACTTCGGCGTCGCCATTGCCTTTCAACTGCGCCATCATCTCGTCAGAACTGGTAACAAGTTCTTCATTCGAGACACCGCCTAGAAAAAGCGCCGTATCAGCAGGGACATATTCAATCATGCGGTCGATCGAATTGCCTTTTTGAAACCAGCCAAAAACATCCAAGTTAAAGCCGAATGCGGCAGCGGAAGACAGACAAACCACAACGGCAGCCGCTTTAAAAATTTTTACCTTCATTATGAATCCTTCAAAATGAGCACTTATAAAAATGCATTAAATGATGTTGAAAATCACGTATTTAAAACGGCCAGATTTTAGCGTTAAACAGGATGAAGAGCCATGACAGATGTTAACAACTGTTTAAAGGATATTTATGACGTAAACAGACAACCCCCTAAGTCATC
The DNA here is from genome assembly GCF_057180105.1 of Marinomonas sp. ATLA20. Lineage (NCBI taxonomy): Bacteria > Pseudomonadati > Pseudomonadota > Gammaproteobacteria > Oceanospirillales > Oceanospirillaceae > Marinomonas > Marinomonas sp. ATLA20. Next base: position 212,565 of record NZ_JBXUKU010000002.1, on the reverse strand, counting down.
CGCACCCTACAATTTATGACCTTTAACTCAACTTACAATCTGGAGCTACTATGTCTGACTTTATCACCGTCATGCGTGAAACCTGCCCTACCCCTGTGGTAAACGCAACAAAATGGACTCGTATTGGTGGCGATCCGCATACAGTAAACCTAAACGCTTACCTTTCAGCAGACGGCAGCAAAATCATGGGGACTTGGATCTGTACCCCTGGCAAGTTTGAAGTGAACTACGACAAATGGGAATTTTGCCATTTCTTAGAAGGCTACTGCATCATCACACCAGAAGGCGAAGAGCCAAAGCACCTAAAAGCAGGTGATGTATTTGTTATCGAGCCAGGTATGAAAGGTACTTGGGAAGTAGTAGAAACCGTTCGTAAATACTTTGTATTCGCTTAAATAGCACGTCAAAGTAGTCGGTAACAAACGTATCTCAATAAATGCCAGCAAATAGTCGTTTCTGTCTGCTGGCATTTTTTACTAACGGCCACGATCCAGACCATTTAACTGACGAATAATATCCAGAAACAAATCACGACCAACGGGAAGCAACCCATCGGGAAAGTCGTAATCAGGGTTGTGTAATTGCGGGCTAGCTTGCCCAGCACCCAAGGCAAACATAGCTCCTTCTTTGGCTGTCGCGGTAAACTGTCCAAAATCCTCCGACCAACGCATTGGTTCATCTAATAATAAAAAAGGCGTTTGAGTGTTATCACAAGCACAGACGACCAAATCACAGCCTTGTTGAGAGTTCACGCTAGCCTGAAACGCATCATCGTATTCAAACGAAATGCTTAGGTTTTCACTCTTTGCCACAGTTTGAGAAAAGCGCTCGGCTTCCTCTACCAGAGCTTGCATACCTTCATTACTTTCACTGCGCAACGTCACCATAACCACGGCATCGCCTGGCGCCGTACCAAAGGCAATTTCGCCTAATTTTGCGTGGATAACCGTTACCCAATTTCGCCCTGTGGCCACTTGTTGCGGAATCTTTGCTGGCAGAGAGTTCAGTTCTTGGATAATTTTGCACATGGCATTGGCAGGACTGACGCCATTTTCAGGATGCGCCGCGTGGGAGGTTTTGCCTTTTAAATGGATAATCATGCCCCGAGACGCACAATTGAACGTGCCCGCTCGCACTGCAACCTTGCCTAGCTCTAAGCCAGGGTAATTGTGCAATGCAAAAGCATAATCCGGAAGGAGAGCCGCAAAACGCGCATCGTTTACGACTTGAATCGCCCCCATACCAGTTTCTTCTGCCGGTTGAAAACACAGCACGACACGCCCCTTCTTAGGACGATGTTTCGCCAATTCCGCACCCAATGCTGTCACAATACTCATGTGCCCATCATGACCGCATTTATGAGAAACGCCTTTCACCTGTGAGCGGTGTGCAAAGCTATTGGTTTCTTCAATCGGTAAGGCATCCAACTCACTACGAATCAAAGTCGTTGGCCCACTTTCAGCGCCATTGAATACAAACGCCAGACCCGTTCCGCCAAGATCGGTAATAACTTCATCCGCAGAGAAAGCCTGAAACTCTTCGAGAATTCGAGCTGCCGTCGCTTGCTCTTGATTAGACAACTCAGGGTTCTGATGAAGGGTTTTACGTAACGCGATTAACTCATCAAAAGATTGCATAGTTGGGCCTGTTAATTAAGATATTACGAGTGACTTTTGTTGCCGTCATTCCAGTCATCACACATATCAAGATTGTCAAACTTATAAGGGAATTGTACACATCAAAGAGAAAGCATAGGACAAACGTATTTTAGTCATTAAAAATTAAAGCTGCTTTTTCATATTTACCAACTGAAAAAATTGGCCATTAGAAAGCGGCTCTTGAACACGCCCAATCTCGGTAAAACCTCGTTTTCGGTAAAAAGACTCACCCGACAAAGTGGAAGCTAAAAACAACGACTTAACACCTCTTTCAGAGCAATACTTTTCACAATAATCAAACACGCTTGAAGCGACACCTTTTCTGGCATATTCAGGTGCAACAAAGAAGCCTCGAATCTCGGCACTCGTTTCTTCATCCAATGACAAAGATACACCGCCACAGCCAGCAATTCGCCTATCTATTTCGGCAACAAAATACTGTCCAGAGTGGATGAGAGTATCTAAACCACTAATCAACTCCAACGCCGCTTCAATCTCTGATTCCTCATAAAACCCACGCTGAAGCTCACGCGTGGAGCGATTGATTAATGCTTCAATCGACTCTAGCTCTTCTATTTTTGCTGCTCGGATAGTGAGATTCATAGAATAATTTCCTTGTTAACTGCTAGCTAGCTCAAAAGCTCCAAACAATATTTGCGCTATATTTCTATCATACAGAATAGTTCTGGTAAAAATATTCTCTCACACATAGATATAGGACAAGAGTAAACCAAGCGTTGTTTTAAAAAGTTTTCAGGCAATAAAAAAGCGAGCCGCAGCTCGCTTTTTCGATTCCAAAGAAGAGAAAACTAAGTGCTAACCCAAGGCTCTGGAATGATGCTCTAAATGATCGTCGATAAAGCTGGCGATGAAGAAGTAGCTGTGGTCGTAGCCCGGTTGACGACGTAGCGTAATCGGGTGTCCGGCTTTTTCACAGGCTGCTTCTAGGGCTTCTGGTTTAAGTTGTTCTACCAAGAAGTTATCGGCTTCGCCTTGATCAATAAACAATGGTAAGCGCTCACTTGCGTTCTCGATCAGCAAAGTGGCGTCCCATTCGTTCCAAGTGGCTTTGTCTTCACCTAAGTATCCAGTAAAGGCTTTTTCGCCCCAAGGACAGTTAGTTGGATTAACGATCGGTGCGAACGCTGAGACAGATTGATACTTGCCTGGGTTCTTCAACGCGCAAATCAAAGCACCATGCCCACCCATGGAGTGACCAGAGATAGAACGCTTGTCGGTCACAGGAAAGTTGGCTTCAACCAAATGCGGCAGCTCTTGAACCACGTAATCGTACATGTGATACGTGTGCGAATAAGGTTCAACCGTCGCATTGATATAAAACCCTGCCGCAGAACCAAAGTCGTAACTTTCGTGTTCATTTGGATAATCCGTGCCACGAGGGCTGGTATCGGGACAAACAATAGCTAAGCCTAGCTCCGCTGCTTTACGAAAGGCACCCGCTTTTTGCGTGAAGTTCTCATCGTTACAGGTCAGACCTGACAACCAATACAAAACAGGCACTTTTTGCGTTTCTGCTTGTGGTGGTAGGTAAATAGCAAAAGTCATTTCGCTTTTTACTGACAAACTTTCATGCTTATAACGCTTCAACCAACCGCCGAAGCTTTTGGTGCTAGATAAAAGTTCCATATTCTTCTCCTAAACGTTAGCCATTTGCTTGTTTCTGATTAAAGAGTGACAGCAAAATGGCTAACGGGATTAGTTCGACTGATCTTAACGATTACTTTTGGTCAAAAAGGATAACAGTACGAATACTCTCGCCTTTGTGCATCAAGTCAAACGCTTCGTTGATTTGCTCAAGTGGCATAGTGTGCGTTACGAATGGATCGATTTCGATCTTGCCATTCATGTAGTCTTCTACGTAACCTGGTAATTGGCTGCGACCTTTTACGCCACCGAAAGCAGAACCCTTCCAGACTCGACCAGTTACCAATTGGAACGGACGAGTGGAGATTTCTTGGCCTGCGCCAGCAACACCAATGATAATGGATTCACCCCAACCTTTATGGCAGCACTCAAGAGCAGAACGCATCACTTGTACGTTACCGATACACTCGAAAGAGTAATCTACACCGCCGTCTGTCATATCAACAATCACTTGCTGAATTGGCGCGTCAAAGTTTTTCGGGTTAACGCAGTCAGTTGCGCCGAATTGTTTCGCCATCTCGAATTTAGATTCGTTAATGTCGATCGCGATAATGCGAGAAGCACCCGCCATGCGAGCACCTTGGATACAAGACAGACCAATACCGCCAAGACCGAAGATAGCAACGGTATCGCCTTTTTCAACTTTCGCTGTGTTTAGTACCGCACCGATACCTGTTGTGATACCACAACCTAACAAGCAGACTTTCTCTAGTGGCGCATCAACGTGGATTTTTGCCAAAGAGATTTCTGGTACAACGCTGTATTCAGAAAAAGTAGACGTCCCCATGTAATGGAAAATAGGCTCGCCATTGATGCTGAAACGGCTTGTGCCATCTGGCATAAGGCCTTTACCTTGTGTTTCACGAACCGCTTGGCAAAGGTTAGTTTTGCCAGACTTACAGAATTTACACACGCCACATTCAGCTGTGTAAAGTGGGATAACATGATCGCCCACTTTTAGAGTCGTAACGCCTTCGCCTACAGCTTCAACAACACCCGCGCCTTCATGGCCTAGGATTGCAGGGAAAATACCTTCTGGATCTTCACCAGACAAAGTGAACGCATCAGTGTGACAAACACCCGTAGCAACCATGCGAACTAGCACTTCGCCTTTTTGCGGATCTTGAACGTCAACTTCTTCGATTTTAAGAGGTTGGCCTGGGCCCCAAGCAACAGCTGCTTTACATTTCATTGCGTACTCCAAAGTGTGTTTTGATTCATTTTCGATGCAATCAGTGTAGACGCAAATGATTACAAGGATAATGCCCAATTTGGAAAATGATTATTGCTATATAGCAACAATCATTTTAAAAACCTTCATTTTAGTTATAATGTAACAACTCAAGCATCAAGCCAAACCTCTTTTAACGGTACAAAAAGACTATGAAAAACTGGGAAGCCATGGAAGCGTTCGTAGAAGTTGTCAGACAAGGCAGCTTTTCAGCCGCAGCGATAAAGCTTAGCGTATCCGCTTCGCACATTAGTCGATTGATCACCCAACTAGAGGCGGAGCTTGAAACTACCCTACTGTTTCGAACCACACGCCGTATTCGCTTAAGTGACGCGGGTGAGCTTTACTATCAGCATTGTCGCGGCTTGCCAGAAGCGTTAAGTAGCGCCGAAGAAGTCATTTCAACGCTCAATCAAGCTCCTATTGGCTCGTTCAAAATGACCTGTGCCACGACCTTTGGCGAACGTTACATTGCACCATTAATGAATGACTTTCTGCTGAATCATCCAAAGATAGAACTGGATTTTCATCTAACGAACCGATCGGTAGATTTGATAGAGGAAGGTTACGACCTTGCTATTCGCATGGGCGCCATGAAGGACTCAAGCCATTTGTCACGACGTTTATGTGACCGTGAGGAATACCTTTGTGCATCGCGGGAATACATAGACCAACACGGCATGCCGCATACGCTGGCGGAATTAAGCAAACACAGCTGTCTAATTGGTTCAAAAACCCACTGGTTGTTTCAGCAAGATGGGCAACGTAAAGAAGTAAAAGTGAGCAGTAACTGGCGCAGTAATTCAGGCCCAGCTTTACTAGATGCGGTTAGAAAAGGCTTGGGAATTGCTCAGCTACCAGACTATTACGTCGGCGACGACCTTGCCAGTGGCAAGCTCATCCCCTTGTTAACGCAATATCAGTATCCCTACAGCGGTGTTTGGCTGGTTTACCCCAAGGTACGTCAGCCATCGCCGAAGCTACAGAGTATTTGTGACTATTTGATTCAACGCTTTAAACAAGATCCGCCATTTGCCAAATAACTCACGTATGGTTAAATACGCTCCACATACTCATTCTTAAGCATCATTAAGCGAAGCCCATGTTTTCACAAGAAGATCTCGTCCAAGTTGCTCGTCAAACCATGCCATTTGGTAAATACCAAGGCCGTGTGTTGATCGATCTACCAGAAGCCTATTTACTGTGGTTTGCTCACGAAGGTTGGCCGAATGGCAATTTAGGACAATGGTTGCAGCTAGCACTGGAAATCAAAATCAATGGTTTAGAAAAACTGGTCGACCCTTTGCGAAAACCGGCTGAAAAAAAGCCAGACGAACCTAAGGTTCGCATTCGCTTTGATGATTAAACGCCTACTTTCCAATCCTACATTTTCTAAGATTTTTCATTAGGCTTTCGGCTATAAATTAATGTATTGCCGTCTTTATTTCCGTTTCTCTTTAGAACGAATCCAGAACCTTCTGCCACTTTGATAGAAGCAATGTTATCTGCTTTAACTTCCGCCAACAGAGGCTCATCAAAGTAGCGCACCAATTTAGACAACATTTGATGGGCCAAGCCTTTTCCGCGCGCTTCCGGTGCAATGGTCCATGATAGCTCCCACGCATTTCCCAAACGGTCCGCTCGACAAGACCCAACCGCGATTCCATCTACTTCAGCTATCCACAAAAGCCTTTTCTCAGGATTGCTCAAGGATGCTTTTAACCATGCATAATGTGATTCCAACACGACTTCATCGGTGTTATGAGACGCGTGACGGGTTTCTGGATCATTGCGCCATATAAAAAGTTTTTCAGCGTCTTTCATATTGGCAGGTCGTAAACTCACTCGATCTGTCATATTACACCTTATGCATTTTCCTTAATTTTAAGTCTGTTTGAATCTGAGTATACACCTTTGCTTTCTCTCACCAGAGTAATAAATTAAGGTATAAATTTTGCTTAATTCCACACTTACTACATCAACATTATGACAAGGAAAATACACTAAATGGACATAAGAATCGACGATCTATCTGGCCCAGAAGTCAAACAAATACTCACAGATCACCTTGAAGATATGTTTGCCACATCTCCACCAGAATGCGTTTTTGCATTAGATCTAGAAGGACTAAAAAAACCAAACATTACCTTTTGGACCGTTTGGGAAGACAGCCAATTACTCGGCTGTGGTGCACTTAAAACACTAAATGGCACTCACGGTGAAATTAAATCCATGCGTACTACCAGCGCCGCTCGCAAAAAGGGCGTTGCCTCTACCCTACTACGTCATATTCTCGATACAGCCAAGCAAAAAGGACTCAATAAAATCAGCCTAGAAACCGGGTCACAAGACTTTTTCGAGCCAGCTAGAAAGCTTTACGCCAAGCATGACTTTAGTGAATGCGGCCCCTTCTCCGATTACAAACTGGACCCTTACAGCGTATTTATGACCAGAGCGCTTTAATCGAATAAGCCATTACAGTTCCATGGTTTATTTTCTCCATCTGTACATTACAGCCGTTAAATAAGCCCGCTAAACTTTTAGTATTCACGATGAAGAGCGAAGGAGACGGGCATGAAAACGATCGGCATTATTGGTGGCATGAGTTGGGAATCTTCCGCCTTATATTACAAAACCATCAACGAGTTAACCAAACAGCGCCTTGGCGGATTACATTCCGCCAAGATTGTTTTATCCAGTGTCGATTTTGCGGAAATTGAGCGCTTACAACATCAAGGCGATTGGTTACAGTTAGGCGAAATACTCGCTCTAGAAGCCAAGCGATTAGAGCAAGCTCAGGCAGATTTCATTCTTATTGCTACCAACACTATGCACAAGGTAGCGGACGTTGTTCAAAGTGCAATACACACCCCTTTGCTGCATATTGCCGATGCAACAGCCAAGGAGCTTGTGAAGCAGAAGCATCAAAAAGTAGGCTTTATTGGTACACGCTATTCGATGGAAGAAGACTTCTATATTAAGCGTCTAGAGGATCAATATGGTTTAGAGGTAATCACGCCATCGCAGCAAGACAGGGACGAGATACATAGAATTATTTACGAAGAGTTATGCCTTGGGAAAATTCTTCCTGAATCAAGACAGATCTATATCGATATTGTAAATCGCTTACAAGCCAGCGGGGCACAAGCTGTTATCGAAGGCTGCACGGAAATCACTTTATTACTAAAGCAAGAACACGTCGCTGTGCCTTTGTTTGACACCACATACATTCATGCTAAAGCCGCTGTAGATAAGGCATTAGAATAAATAATTAAGCATAAAAAAAGCCAGCGCGAACGCTGGCTCGGGTTTTCTATATTTGGAAAGGGAACAACCAAATAAAGAAACTACAGCCCACCATGAGTTAACTTGGCAGGGTCGAGTAAGGAGAGCAATTCGTCTCGGCTTAACTCTGTTTCTTCTTCTGCAACATCCACCACTGGCCGCCCCTCTTTATAGGCTTTTTTCGCGATTTCCGCTGCTTTTCCATAACCTATAATTGGGTTTAGCGCAGTCACCAAAATAGGATTACGATGCAATGCTTCATTCAATTTATCCTCATTGACCGTTAGCGTGGCGATGGCGTTATCTGCCAATAGCTGCCCGCTGTTTGCCAATAGTTTGATGCTGTTTAATAAGTTCTTAGCAATCATTGGCAGCATAACATTCAGTTCAAAATTACCTGATTGACCGCCAATAGTAATAGCTGCGTCATTACCTATCACCTGTGCCGCGACCATAGCTGTTGCTTCTGGAATCACGGGATTTACTTTACCAGGCATAATGGAAGAACCTGGTTGCAAGGCTTGTAGAGAAATCTCACCTAATCCCGCCAATGGGCCAGAATTCATCCAGCGCAGGTCATTAGCAATTTTCATGTAAGTCACAGCAACCGCCTTTAGCTGGCCGGATAAAGCAACCGCTGTATCTTGGGATCCTATCAGAGCAAAAAAATTGTCGCCTTTGCTAAAAGTCACGTTTGTTAAATAAGACAACTCTTTAGCAAATAGTTCAGCAAATTCTGGATGAGCATTAATCCCCGTCCCGACAGCCGTTCCGCCTTGGGCAAGCTTGGTTGTCTTAGCTTCAAGATAGGTTAAATTATCAATATTGTCTTGTAGCTGTGCCGCCCACGCATGAAATGTTTGATCCAAGCGCACAGGCATGGCATCCATTAAATGCGTGCGGCCTGTTTTAGTGTACTCAGCCAGCGCAGTGCCTTTCTCAAGAATCGTCTCTTTCAAATGGGTCAAAGCAGGCAACAGGTGACCAGTTAATTCTAACGTTGCGCTCACATGGATGGCGCTCGGAATGACATCGTTGCTGCTCTGGCCATAATTTACATGGTCATTGGGATTCACTGCTGAACCGTGATGAGTGCTCGCTAATGTCGCAATCACCTCATTGGCATTCATGTTTGAGCTGGTGCCAGAGCCCGTTTGAAAAACATCCACAGGAAAATGCTGCATAAGATTGTCGCTGTCTAACAGCTCATCACAGGCACTTTGAATCGCTTTCGACATTTCTGGCGTTAGGCATTCAAGAGATTCATTGGCGCGTGCCGCTGCAGCTTTGATTAAGATAAGTGAACGAATGAAGGCTTCCGGCAATGGCTCATCGCTAATTGGAAAGTTATTAATGGCTCTTTGTGTTTGGGCACCATAGAGTGCTTTTTCTGGGACCTCTAATTCGCCCATGCTGTCTTTTTCAATACGCATTTTCATTGGTAAATGATGTCCTTATTGCTCGAAAGAAGAAATAAAGTAATGGCTCAATATTCGTAAACTGTGCTCCATCTTGAAGTAATTCTTAGCATCTTGATACGTTACAATTAGGTGCTTAAGATTCGACAAGGGCAAATACACTTTATCTAAACAGGTCTGACGCCAGTGAGGCGCAATGCTGCTATCACAAACCGTATCCAGCAAAACATTAAATACCCTCTGATGCAGTAAAGTGGCATCGGTAATACTCAAACGCTCAGCGTACTCTTCTGTTAGGTTCAAATAATGATAGAGCACTTCTGGGGAATCTGCACACTGCCCGCCCTGAATGGTTTGCTCGAGTACTGAAAATGGTACTAAATAATGACTCATTGATTCGCCCTCTGTAGATTCCTACACACAAAATATAAATGATAACTATTATCAATAATGTGCAGAAAGGTCTGATCTGTCAAGTTGATGATAACGATTCTTATTAATTTTCAGTATTTGCTGCGCTTAGTTGATCAAAATCAATCACTAGAAGGTACCAGAAACACAAAAGCCCCTGCTATGTCGTCCATAACAGGGGCTTTAAGGAAGTTACTCTCTTGATTCTTAAAAAGTCTTGTTCTTAGTGATGATGACCACCAACACCGTGAGCATGGCCATGCGCAATTTCGTCATTCGTCGCTTCACGAGAGTCTACGATCTGAATGTTGAAAGTTAGATCTTTACCAGATAATGGGTGGTTCAAATCAACAGTAGCGTGCTTCAAGCCAACTTTAACAATCGTCACCTGACGCATGCCTTTGTCAGTTTGTACCATAGCCACCATGCCGGCTTTCCAACGTTTCGCACCTTGTAAATGTTTTACTGGCATTTGTTGCTGACGATCTTCATGGCGTTCGCCGTAAGCATCAGCACAAGCAACAGTGACTTCAAACTCGTCACCAACTTCTTTTCCTTCCATGGCTTTTTCAAGCCCTGGAATAACATTACCGTGACCATGCAAATACGCCGCTGGATCTTTACCCGCCGAAGTTTCGATCAACTCTTCGCCATTACGCAAAGTATAGTGGAATTGAACGACTTGATTGTCTGCAATCGACATGCTGTTTCCTCATTTTTAATTCAATAATTGAGCGCTAGCGCTTATTTTGTCTGGTTCTACTGTATCCGAGCATTATAGTGACTCTATCGAAACTTACCTAGACCCACCTTCATCTAAAAGATAGAAAGCTCTAAGAAATCTTCTTTAATAATGATGTCTTTCACCAATGAAGCTGCGGTTTTCTCAAAAGGAGAATGGTCCAGCACATAAACGGGATGTTCATCGAAATACTGCACTAAAGCTTTTTCAAAATCATCATGCAAAGACCCTAAAGTGGATCGCAGCATTTTGTCATTAAAGCTTGAACCTTCCACCTCAATTTTAGTGATTTTTGGCGCCACCAAATATAGACGGTCTTCTTCAATCCGCACACCGGATTCAAAAGAAGGATTCACTCTCGTTGTGAGTGAAAATTCTTGACCAAATGCAGTCAAGGTACCTGTCATTTTACTAATCAAATCAACCAGCACTAAACCGCCATCGCGCTCGGTAAAATCAATATGTGCCGATGTGACCACAAGATCCAAGTTGAGTGTATTACTGTCTACAGTTAGCTGAATTTGGTTCTGTTGCGGCTCAGCCAGTTGCTTAGCCACTTCCTTATTCACATCATCTTCGCTGACACGAAAACTGTTACATCCCACTAAAAGCACAGAAGTGGACACTAATAAAAATGTCGTAAAGGCTCGAATGTATTTACTCATTCCGCTCTCCTTTCATCACACTCAAGTCACGCCTTTCATACCAAAACCGCATAAAATCTTCTGTGACTTTTTGCTCTATTTCGACCGCTTCATCGGTTGGGCAAAATAGTGAGACAGTAAAAATATTAAACCCTTCAATCGTGGTCGTGATTCGAACTCTGGGCTCAGGGCCCGATATTTTTATGTCCAAACGTTTCTCAATAAGACTGTTATAACGAATTGCCACCTCATGAAAATGCTCACTGTATTCACGAATATTATTGAGGATATGCTCTTTAATTAAAAATAAATTCACATCGTCAGTAGCACGAGAAATTGAGAAAGTATGCGTCACGTATCGACGCATGTAATTCAAGTTTTGTACGGTATGCAGTAATAAAACACTATTAGGAACCACTGTAGTGCGACCAGTATATGTGTAACTGCCGCCTTTCAAATCGACTTCAAATAATGTCGTCGAGAGCCAATCACTGTCGGTTACTTCCCCTTCATAATTGGCAATGCGTATCCAGTCCCCAACCTGATACGGTCTTGTACTGGCACGATAAAAAGCCCCAACGATACAAGCAATAAATTCTTTTGTTGCGATAACCAATGCCACCATGAAAGCAGCAATTGAGATGGCAATATTCTGAAGTTCAGATGACCAAATAAGAACCAGACCGACAACTAAAAACAAATTAAATATGTTGTCGACAGTATTAATTCTTTGGCGTTTTTTATCGTGCTCAATCTTTTGATGAAGTCGAATAGCACGCTTGGTGTAACGTCGAACAATGTAAGACAATAAAATCCAAGCGACTGTTAAAACAATCTCAACATGATCCATCAGAATGGAAAAATCTAATTGGGAAAAATCAACAGACATAAAAGTGTTTCCTTTATTAAGCCCGCTACTTTAACAATCATTGTTAGGATCAACAAACAAAAGCGCTAGACAAGAGATGAAAAATAACTGTATATTTATACAGTATTATTTTTTCACGAGGTGGATTATGCCTGTAATTATTAAATATGTTGTAGAACGCGATGGAATTGAAAAAATGACGTTTACTTCGAAAGCAGAAGCCGATGCGTACGACAAACTGTTGGATACTGCCGAAGCGCTGTATGAAATCCTAGATCAAAGTGAACTAGCAGGAGACCATGGCCAAAAAGAAGCACTTTCCATGTACCTTGCACAAAGCAAAGACTCTATTTTGGACATTTTTAGCAATAAAAAGAAAAGCCCTCAGAAAACCAAAAAAACAAATAAGTCATCCAGTACACAGCTTGACCTAGCGGAAGACACTCCTAAAAAGTCGCTTGAAGACTTAGTCATAGAGCCTGATGAAGATGTGGTGTATGACGAAGAAAGCACCCTTTCCTTTGATGATGAGTTAACAAACTACCGTGAAAGTGATGCCGCATAATGCGGCATCAAAAACCCAAAAAATCAAAAAATCACGCACATAAGTCCGCAACAAAAACACTTTCATTCAAATTAATGAAATATAAGAATGAACGATGCAACCCTGCCTAAAAAAGTGAATTATATATATACAAAAAAGTATTACTTTATCTCTATAAATCCCTGTATCAGTGTTCACATTTGGTGACACTTAGTAAATAATTAGCAAGATACTGACTAATTATTTACAGACGGAAATAAAGTTGATGCAGCTAGCTCTAATATTAATGGTGATCGCGACCTTCAGTATGTGCTCTATGTACTACATATTTACTTATAGAGGAAACATTCGCTACACAAGTTGGTCTGAATATTTGCGTAAAGGGTGGCCAATTTTTGCGCCACTTAATTGCCTACTCTATTTATTTTCCTGCAAAAAAGTCCGTCGACCTATTATCGACACGCTACAATACGAAGAATTAGATGAACTAAGAAAAAACTGGGAAGTCATACGAGATGAGGCACTTACCCTACAGCATAGGGGTGAATTAGAGAACATCAACAAACCTGGATCTGACGCTTCTTATGATTTGGGGTTCCGAACATTCCATAAGTATGGCTGGAGAAAGTATTATTTGAAATGGTATGGATACACCCATACATCAGCACAGCAACAGTGTCCAAAAACCACAGAAATTCTCAGTAAGATTAAGAGCATCAACGGTGCTATGTTTGCTTACATGCCAGCAGGTTCAGAACTCACTCGTCACCTTGATCCAGTTGCCTGCTCTTTACGCTATCATTTGGGACTAGATACACCCAACTCTCGAGACTGCTTTATCAATATCGACGGCGAACAATATGCTTGGCAAGATGGCAAAGACCTACTTTTCGATGAAACCTATCTACACTTTGTGAAAAACAACACAGACCAGAGCCGTCTCATTTTAATGTGTGATTTTGATCGCCCAGTCAACATTTTTGGAAAAATCATTAACTTCTGCTACAAAGTATTGATGAAAGCCTCTGTCGTACCTAATACAGATGAAGACAAAGGTGGCTTAGCAAATAGAATTTTCAAAAATATCACACCACTATTACAACAAAGCAAAGAGCTCAAGAAAACGAACCGAAAGGCTTATAAGCGATTAAAGTATGCTGTAAATACAGCACTGCTTTTAGCGATCATGGGTCTATTAGTTGGCTTTATTCAATTCATATCTTGGTTGATGTAATAGTAGAGTAGAAAAGAAAATGAGATAAGTTCATCTCCTTCTTACCCTAAATCATCTCCGCCTACTAACGATTGGGAGTGATAATCCTTCCAGTCGTTGTTAGCGCCCTTTATTAGCACGAATTTTATACTGCGTTTTGCAGTAGCCGCGAGAAATATCGGGATTGCGCAATGCCGAATGCTTACTCGCGCGCCCTGACACCCTAGCCCGCCAGTTTCTAAAGGCTTTAGATTTAAGATTACTTCGCATTAATAAAATAACATCCGGCTCAGAAAGCCCATAAAGTGTTTGAATGGCTTCAAATGGCGTACGATCTTCCCAAGCCATTTCGATGATTCGTGACATGTCTGGAGCCAAAATATAGTCTGTAGACAAAATCATTCCTTAAGTAATAAACATGATGAGCGTTATACGAAGGGATGAGGTCAACGGATCAACTATTTTTGGCTGCAATTATTTATCGCGGAGAATTACCAGCCTGCCTTACTAACCAATCAAAAAACACCATCGCTGCGCCATGTAATTCCGTCCCAGATCGACGCACTAAATAAAACGATTCGCTGGCTTCAATATCTTTTCTAAACGGAGCGACCAGTTTGCCTTCGTTCAACATACCCTCCACCATAGAAGAACGAGCCAACGCCACACCTTGTCCAAGTTCCGCCATGCGCAAAGTCGAAACAAGCGTATCGAATTGCATCCCGACGGACGAATCGACATTATCCACGCCCATGATATTCAGCCAATAACCCCAACCTTCTTCGTAGCCAATAACATGCAAAAGCGCATGATTCACCAAATCCTCAGGTTCCAACAAAGGCGATTTTTCCATCAATTCAGGAGAACATACCGGAACCAAATTATCCCAAGTCAGTCGTTGCGAAATTAGCCCTGGCCATTCACCATGTCCCCAGCGAATTTCCATATCGTCTTCATCGTCTAGTGCTTGAACCCAAATGTTACTCACGTAGCGAATATCGTAATGGGGATAAGCGGCACTAAAATCCGCAAGTTTGGGCGCTAACCAGTGAGAAAAGAACGACAAACTGCCACACACTTTGATTGTTTGTTTATCGTGCTGAGTAAAGATCTCGTTCGTGCCAACTGTCAAACGAGAAATCGCATCTTTTACCACAGGAAAGTAAGAACGCCCTTCTTCAGTTAGACTCAAACCACGTGGCAGACGTTTAAATAATGACACACCCAAATGACTTTCTAACAAACGAATCTGCTGACTTACTGCCCCTTGGGTCAAGCATAACTCTTCCGCTGCATGCGTGAAATTAAGACATCGAGCCGATACTTCAAAGGTATGCAGCCAATTTAATGGAGGAAGGGATTTCTTACTCATGATGAATACCCAAAAAAGGAGAGAATCTTGACCAACAATTGTGGCCAAGATTTGTCATCAATACTAGGGAAGGTGCGAATAAGTCTACTAAGACTCAGTCTTTCAGAGAAATCGTCAAATAAGGCGCGACTCTGAAGGAATGTAGGTACCTTTCAAAGAGTCGCAACAACATGTGGCGTTTTCTCTGAAAGACCCGCAGGGCATGCTCTAAAAGCCTGTATTCTTTGTTGAGCACCTCGAAAATAGAACCACTATTCCCATTCGGCACTCGCCTCGAAAAACAGGCTTTTATCCACATGCTGAGACAAGAGGACTTGTTCGCACCTTCCCTAGAGGACTTGCCCAAGGAAACGCTGTAGGCGTGGATTTTCAGAACTAAAGAAACGCTCAGGGCTTTCTTCGAAAACTAACTCACCGTCCTCCATGAACACCACGCGGTCAGCCACTTCACGAGCAAAGCCCATTTCATGGGTCACCACCACCATAGTCATACCGTCACCAGCAAGGCTTTTCATAACGTCCAGCACTTCCCCCACCATTTCTGGGTCAAGGGCACTGGTTGGTTCATCAAACAACATAATCTTAGGATGCATAGCTAACGCTCGCGCGATTGCTACGCGCTGCTGCTGACCACCAGACAAGTGCGATGGGTAGTTATTCATGCGTTCAGCTAACCCTACTTTTTTAAGCAACTCACGGCCTTCCTGCTCCGCGACAGTACGAGGTTTTTTCTTCACCTTAATCGGTGACAAAGACACATTCCCCAGCGCCGTTTTGTGCGGAAACAGATTAAAAGACTGAAACACCATGCCCACTTCTTCGCGCACTTTATTAATATTGGTTTTGCGATCCGTCAGGCTCACTTCATCAATATGAATTGTGCCATCAGAAATGGTCTCTAGCTGATTCAAGGTGCGTAAAAATGTCGATTTACCTGAGCCACTTGGCCCAATGATCACCACCACTTCTCCACGATTAATATCGAGAGAGACATTCTTTAAAGCATGGCAACCGTTCGGATAAATCTTATCAATATTACGAGCTTGAATGATGCTCTTATCGGTCATATTAGTCACTGGCAGATAACCTCTTTTCAAGTCGCTGAATAACCCAAGACAAAGTACCGGTTAACACCAAGTACATCAGTGCAACCGCAAACCATACTTCAAATGGTGCGAACGTAGAACTCACCACTTCGCGGCCAGCCTTGGTTAAATCTGTGATGGAAATAACCGACACCAAAGACGAGTCTTTAATCAGGTTAATAAACTGTCCGGCCATTGGCGGTAGAGTACGCTTAAACGCCTGCGGCAAAATCACATTAACCATAGCCTGAACGTAATTCATTCCTAAACTGCGCGCCGCTTCCATTTGACCTGGGCTAATGGACTGAATACCTGAACGTACAATTTCAGCGATATAGGCGCCAGTAAACACAGACAAAGCCGCGACACCTGCCGTAAAACGATCTAGATCCAACACGGTGCCGATAAAAAAGTAGAAGATAAAAATCTGTACTAATAAGGGCGTGCCACGAATCAGCTCAATGTAAGTCACGGACAAATAACGCAACGCAGGATTGGTCGATATTCGAGCTAACCCCGCAAACAATCCGATAATCACAGCAAAGACCAAAGACACCACAGATAATTGTAATGTCATTACTAGCCCCCACGTGAGCGGACCAATATTCCAGTTTTCTACTTCAGCGACAGGATCGCCTTCAAATACCAAATCACCATTACTAACCAACAAATTATCAAACTTCTTGATCACTAACGGATCATCACCGTAATCGGAAGTAACAACCAACTTTCCCTTTTCGATCGTTGCGGAACCATCAAAAGGAGATCGAACCGTTGTCGCTTCGGTGTTGATTATGTACTGCGGAATACGTTCCCAGCGCCAAGTGTAATCAATACTTTTGCTGCCAACATAAATGCCAAAGCCGAGCCCTATAATGATTAGAACAAAGACCGCTTTCCACAAAAGCAAATGAGGTTGTTTTTCCATCGATGAGGAGCCCCGTCGTTTTTTTTACTCACAGAAAATAAATCAAAGAAATAAAAAGTGGCGCTAAACTGCGCCACTTTTTATTGATATGAATCTTACTGAACGTTACTTAACCAAGAATTACTAGCAAACCATTTTTGATAGATTTTATCGTAAGTACCATCACCTTTAATTTGCGCAAGGTAGTTGTTCAAGAAATTCATGAAATCCGGATCACCTTTACGAATTGCAAAACCTAGAGGCTCATAAGTGAAGGACTCGTCTAAATGCACAACCTTACCTTCACTTTGTGACGCGTAAATCGCGTTATATGGCAAATCATAAACGAAAGCATCGGCATTACCATTTACCACTTCTAGAGCCGCTTCTGACTCTGTTTCAAACAGGTTCAATTTGGCTCTGCTCATGTATCGTTTTACAGCGTAATCAGATGTCGCACCCAATTTAGTCGCTACCGTGTATTTAGCATCGTTCAAATCACGATAATTGGTGATTTTAGCTTTTAGCTTAGGGCTCAAAAGAATCGTTTGACCAACCACAATGTAGGGGTCAGTAAAGTTCACTTTCAAGTTGCGCTCTGGCGTGATCGTCATGCCAGAAATGATGATATCGCACTTATCAGTTAACAACGCAGGGATAATGCCATCCCATGCTGTGTTACGAATATCTAGCTTTACACCCATCGCTTTGGCCATGGTTTTCGCGATATCAACGTCAAAACCAACGATGTCGCCTTTTTTATCGCGCATATCAAACGGCATGTAACCCGCTTCAGCACAAACACGTAACTCTCCACGGTTAAGCACTTGATTTAAAGTCGACTTTTCCCACAAATCATTATCTGAAGCTGATGCTAGTGTTGCGCCACATAGAGCCAATGCTGTTATAAATATTTTTTTCATTCTTATATGTCCCCAGTTTATGTAAAAAAACAAACCCTAATTTGTTTTAAATGCATGACCCTAACGCCATTTTCTAGCGGCGCATAATACAGGAGTTGACACTAACAGTCCTATTGAAACGTTAATGTATTCCATCGTATTTTTCATTTTGCTCAAAGTTAAGCCAACTCTGTTTCTAATGAAGTAAGTGCCCTAACTTGT
Source organism: Marinomonas sp. ATLA20 (assembly GCF_057180105.1). Lineage (NCBI taxonomy): Bacteria > Pseudomonadati > Pseudomonadota > Gammaproteobacteria > Oceanospirillales > Oceanospirillaceae > Marinomonas > Marinomonas sp. ATLA20. Next base: position 194,398 of record NZ_JBXUKU010000002.1, on the reverse strand, counting down.
TCAAACGCCTGCTGTAAGTCCGCAATTAAGTCTTCAGTGTCTTCAATCCCCACAGATATCCGCACTAAACCTTCTGAAATTCCCAACGCCAAACGCTCTTCTAACGTGTTTTCAACATGACTCGTGGTTCTGGCTGGCCCATAAATAGTTTCTACTGCCCCCAAATTACCCGCACAATGCGCGTACTGTAATTGCGGCAGTAACACCTTCACCGTATCCATACCACCAACTAGGACAAAACTCACAATCGCTCCAAAGCCTCGCATTTGCTCACAGGCAATAGCATGATTCGGATGACTGACCAGCCCTGGGTAATTCACCGCTTCAACCAAAGGTTCCGTTAATAAGTATTCTGCAATTGCTTGTGCGCTGCTTTGTTGCTGACGCATTCGCAGTGCCAAGGTTTTCATGCCACGAATAATCAAATAAGCCGAAAACGGATCCAATGACGCACCATTAATTTCTCGATAATGACGAACTTTAGTCATTAATTTTTCCGAGCCACAGACCAAACCGCCCATGGCATCGGCGTGACCACTCAAAAACTTGGTTGCACTATGTACTACAATATCGACACCTAACGCCAAAGGACTTTGATTCATTGGCGTCGCAAAAGTGTTATCTGCAATCACCAAGGCGCCTACTTTTTTAGCCGCCGCCACAAGGCGCTTTACATCAACAATTTTCAACGTCGGGTTAGTTGGCGTTTCCAAATACAAGACATCGCAACCTTTAGCGATTTCGGCTTCTATTTGCTCGTGGCTGTGCGTTTCACAAAGCGTCACGCTCACACCCATGCGCGGTAAAAACTCTTCAAAAACTTTATTGGTGCCGCCATAGCTGTCTTTCGTCGATACCACGCGGCAGCCATTCGATAAAAAGGTATACAGCACACCGCTGATCGCCGCCATGCCCGTACTAAAGGCCACCGCCGACTCGGCATTTTCTAAACCGCAAATTTTTGCTTCTAATGTTTCTACGGTTGGATTGCTCATGCGGCTATAAATAAAACCGGGGGCAGCACCCAAAGCAACGTCGTACCATTCATCAATATCTTGGTAGCCATAAGCGGCACTCGCAACAATCGGAGTTTGCGTCGCACGATATGGATGCTCAACTTGTTCGCCGCTCCACACCGAACGCGTTCCACTTCCCGCCTGATCAAAGGTAGGCTTCGCCACTTTATTACTCATTACACATCTCTCACGCTCAACAACTAAACAGCCATTACAGACTCAATTAGATTCCACTATAGCCAAATGAGGAAAACGCGAGAAATCATCTTATCAAGCACTAAGGGTCGGTTTTTTTAATGGATAAAACGTCAGCAGAATGACTTATACTATTCGTTCCTCTACATGTATTTCATAACGTTTAAGGCCTTTAATGAAACCTGCCGCTTCGCCAAATAATACTGTCGATAAAAATATGCTTGGCGTGTTTCGCTACAGCCGTCGCGCCATTGATTTGGTCTGGAAAACTTCCCCAGCGTTAACCATCGGCTTGGCCATGGCAACTCTAGTTGCCGGTGTCACGCCAGCCGCCATGGCGTATGTGGGACAGTTGATCGTGGATGCGGTTGTTGCCGCTATGGAAAGCTACAAACAAGACCAAGTCTTGCATTATCAAACTGCTCTAAGCTACGTGTTATTGGAAGGCATTTTGGTTTTGGTCATTGCTGCCGCGCAACGCGCATTAACCGCTCAGCAGGCCATTTTACAAGGTTTATTAGGTCAAAAAGTCAACTTACTGATCTTAGAGAAAGCCCAAAGCCTAACACTCTCGCATTTTGAAGATTCAGAATTTTACGACAAATTAGTTCGTGCTCGCCGTGAGGCCTCCAGCCGCCCGCTTGCTCTGGTGAATAAAACCTTTGCCCTGCTGCAAAATGCCATTACGTTATCCAGTTTTGCAGTCTTGCTGTGGCATTTTTCACCGTGGGCTCTGGCGTTATTAATTTGTGGGGCTTTGCCTTCTTTTATCGCCGAGGCTAAATTTTCTGGCGATGCCTTTTTGATGTTTCGTTGGCGCTCCCCCGAAGTGCGCCAGCAAAACTATTTAGAAACCTTGCTCGCTCGGGAAGACAACATCAAAGAAGTTCGTCTGTACCAACTGGGCGACCGCTTTTTGCAACGCTACACCGAAATATTCATCAAGCTATTCAGAGAAAGTAAGCGACTGATTTTGCGCCGTGAAAGCTGGGGCTTCGCCCTTGGCGTGATAAGTACCTTGGTGTTTTATGGCGCCTATGGCTGGATCGTCAGTGACACCATTATTGGCGCGATTACTTTGGGTCAAATGACCATGTATTTACTGTTATTCAAACAAGGTCAAAGCTCTGTTTCCGCATCACTTACTTCTATTAGTGGCATGTACGAAGACAATTTATACCTATCCAACCTCTACGAATACCTAGAACAAGAAACACCGCTTTCGACTTCTGGTCTTACGAAAGGACCCATTCCAAACGATGGTATTCGTTTTGAAAACGTCTCTTTCCAATATCCAGGCAATGAAAAACCCGCACTTGCCAATATCAACTTACACATTCGCCCCGGCCACAGCCTCGCGATTGTCGGTGAAAATGGTTCAGGTAAAACCACACTAATCAAACTATTAACGCGACTGTATAACCCAACACAAGGGCGCATTTTGCTAGACGGTTTGGATTTGCTGGAATGGGAAGAAAGCGCACTACTAAAACGTGTTGGGGTGATATTCCAAGACTTTGTGCGCTATCAATTTATTGTTGGTGAAAACATCGGCGCTGGCGACAACGACAGATTTAACGATCAAACCGGCTGGAAAAAAGCGGCCGAACTTGGCAAGGCCACCGACTTTATTGATGAGCTGGAACAAGGTTACCAAACCCAACTTGGCCGCTGGTTCCGTGGCGGACAAGAATTGTCTGGTGGGCAATGGCAAAAAATCGCTTTGGCACGCGCTTTCATGCGCGAAGACGCCGATATTTTGGTGTTAGACGAACCAACAGCGGCAATGGATGCTCAGGCCGAAGCCAATATTTTCCAGCATTTCCAAGAACATACCAAAGACAAAATGGCGATTCTGATTTCACATCGTTTCTCCACTGTGCGTCTCGCGCACGAGATCATTGTCATGGAACATGGGCAAATTAAAGAACGCGGCACCCACAATTCACTATTAGCGCAACAAGGCCAATACGCCCATTTATTTACCTTGCAGGCGCAAGGTTATAAATAGTGATAAACGCTTTTCTAAACTCATTGCCAGCACGCTCAAAACAACAATGCCGCCGCCCAGTAGCACCAAAGCAGAAGGTAATTCATTCAAAATAAACGATGCCATCACCATGGCGGTTGGCGGAATCAAATACAACACAATGGATATTTTACTCACCTCCGAATGCGACAACACATAGGCCCATGCCACATACGCCAAAGCACTTGGGAAGATACCCAAAATCACCACAGCAACATTCACCTTAAAATGGGAAGCCTGCATCGAGTTCAATAAGCCTGGAGAAAATACCAACAAAACCACTGTGCCAGTCCAGACTGTATAACACACCATGGTTAATGTGCTGTAACTCTGCGAATAGCGCTTTTGCAGAATGAAATACACACTCCAAGAACAAGCTGCCACCAAAATCAACAAGCCATTCAGGCTAAAATTGCCGATGCCTTTATCGCCAATAACCACAATCAGCGCACCAATCATACCAATCAATACACAGCTCCAGCGCCATGCATTTATCCGCTCATTTAACACACAGCGCGAAATAATCACGGTGAAAATCGGTGTCGATTGCGCTAACACGCTGGCAGCTCCCGCACTCACGCCACGTTGGCCAAAATTTAACGCAATGTGATGCAAGGCCACGGCAAAAAAGCCAAGAACAAACAACAAGGGAATATCCTTAACTTTAGGTACTTGTACTCCCTGACAAATCGCCACTATTCCCATAAAAATCGAGGCAATAATAAAGCGTAATAATGCTAGCTGACCGGGGGAATAAGACACAAGTCCGATATGAATGCCAATGGGTGAGTACGCCCAACACACCACCACAAACATCGCTGCAATAAACAGCTTAGCCTTCACCGCCATATTCACCTTTTGCATATATCGTCCTTTTTACATTCACTCACCACCAAAGAAGAGGGTAGTATTAAGAGAAAGGCGTAATACGACAATTAACGAATACTGCATCCAGTATTCACTTGGAATGAATGATGGAACTCGCTCAAATTCGAATGTTTAAAATGGTTGCCAATCTTGGCAGTGTGGCGCAAGCGTCCGTTGCATTACACTGCGTTCCTTCTAATGTCACGGCGAGAATTAAAGCCCTGGAAACAGAGCTAAAAACCACCTTGTTTTACCGAGAAGGACGCGGCTTGCGCATTACGCCAGCTGGAGAAGTATTTCTAACCTATGCGGATAAAATTCTATCGCTAACCGAAGAAGCCAAGCGCGCGGTTGACCCAACGTCAGAGCCATCTGGCCCACTGCGAATTGGTGCCATTGAGTCTTCGGCAACCAGTCGTTTACCGCCTATGCTGACAAAGTTTCACACGCAATATCCGAACGTTGAACTGCAATTTAAAACCGGCACTTGGTCACAACTTTTAGACGATATACAACATCACAGACTGGATGGTGCAATTGTCGCCGTTGATATTGACCGATCCTTTGTAGACAGTACGACGTTCTTCAATGAAGATCTGGTGCTTATTTCCTCTGCCTCTGCTGATCCCATCAAATCTGCAAAAGACATCGAAGGAAAAGCCATTTTTATGTGGCCAGAACCTTGCCCATATCGAGCTGCACTAGAAGCATGGCTGAGTAAAAACAAGGTAAAATCGCCCATCAGCAGTATCGCCAGTTATGGCACCATTATTGGCTGCGTTAGCGCTGGAAGCGGCATATCTCTGGTTCCCAAAGGTGTCTACGAGCAATATCAATCGGGCATGGGATTAGTTGGCTATGAATTCGCAGAACTAGATACGATTGAAAACCGCTTTGTTTGGCGTAATGATGGTGGTCATTTTCCAGCGTTAGAAGCCTTCACCCAGATGATTCAACAGAGCATCCACAGCGCCTAATCACCAAGTAACTCACAGGAAAAACCGTTTTGAACCGACGTAACTTTATAAAATCTAGCCTTTTAGTCGCCATGAGCAGTTCACTGCCGAGAGTCGTTCTTGCCGCTACGCCTTCTGCTGGTTTCGACTATGAATTAATCGTCGAAGCGGCCGATGTGAATATCGTATCTGGCGGCAGCACGCCAGCACTTTGCTTTAATGGCGGTTATCCGGCACCTGTGATTCGCGCTAAGCAGCATCAGCCCGTACGTATTCGTGTGATCAACAAGTTAAACGAGCCGACGACAATCCATTGGCATGGCATGAGAATCCCGATTGCCATGGACGGCGTGCCGTTTTTAAGCCAACCGCCTATCATGCCCGGCGAAACCTTCGACTATGAGTTCACGCCACCCGATGCAGGCTCTTTCTGGTATCACCCACACATGAACAGCGTCGAACAGCTTGGCAAAGGCTTGGTTGGCGCATTGATCGTAGATGAAGCTGAGAAGCCAGACTTTGATGAAGATCTGGTGCTTTGTATGAAGAACTGGCACATCAAAGACGATGGTTCTTTCACCGCTTTGACGACGCCACAGAATGCCTTTCGCATGGGAACACCCGGTCGCGTCATGACCATCAATGGTGAAATCCATCCAACTTATGAAGTCCCTGCTGGCGGAGCGATTCGAGTACGCTTGTTAAACGTCGATAACACAGTGATGTACCAAATAAATTCAACCGATCCAGCCGCTCAGATCCTTGCTATTGATGGCAACCCAATTGCAGAGCCCACAGCGTTAACCAATCACATGGCCGCACCGGGGATGCGCCTTGATCTTGGTGTAATAGCTCCGAGCAAGGTCGGAGAAACTGTCACCTTTAAACACAAGAACAAGCCAATGGTGACCATCAAAGCCGTGGCGAGCCAACTTAAAGACCGCGGTTTACCTAAGCTGCCACTCAACCCCATCCCTGCGCTAGATTTAGAGAACGCGGAAACCATTAAATTTGCGTTTGAATGGAACGCCAACATCACGCCGATAGAGAAAGATGGCAAGGTGAGCTACAACTTCTGGACGATGAATCGCCGTTCTTGGGAAGGCATGTCAAAAGGCCATATTCCAGATCCTCTTGCCACATTAGAGCGTGGTAAAACCTATATTTTCGAGCTGTCGAATTTGACCCAATATCACCATCCGATTCATATCCACGGTCATACTTTCACAGTTTTGAAATCGAACAAAAAAGCCATTACACCATTCCATTCGGATACCGTCTTGCTGGGTCAGAATGAAACCGTACTTGCTGCCCTAGTAGCCGATAATCCGGGGCGTTGGATGTATCACTGCCATATCATCGAACACTTAAAGACAGGCTTTATGAGCTTTGTTGAAGTGACGTAAAACAGACAATAAATACCAGATCAATTAGACAAAAGTTGATCTGGTATTTATTAATCAGTACTCATAACTAAATAAAGTCATCGCTACCAAAATCATCAAAGCCGCCCATATCGTCGAACCCTCCTTGATCAAAGCCGCCTGAATCAATATCGCTTTGATCCATATTGGCTTGGTCGAATCCGGCCTGCCCAAAGCCTCGGTTAGGATCTAAACCATCACTTGATTGATCAAAACCTGCCTGACCGAATCCACTTTGGTCTGCGCTACCGCTATCGGCAAAGCTGTCCTGCCCAGCATCTGATGCAGGTCCAATATCAGAAGCCGCAGGTGTTTCGTTAATAACATTGGCCATGTCTGCTTCGGAGTGATGGCTAAACATGTTCATCAACATATTACCAACCACCATACCACCAGCCACACCAGCAGCGGTTTGCAAGGCGCCACCTAAAAAGCTACCAGCACCGGAACGACCTCGACCAACACTTTGCGATTGACTGTCAGCTTGATTCCTTGATTGTTGCCCTCTTGTCTGTTGGTTGCTTGATTGACCAAAGCTTTGTTGAGAGCCATTACCTCTCCCCCAACCTGAACCTTGTTGAACAGATCCTTGAGAAGAAGCCTGCTCGCCACCAAATAGCCCAGATAAGAAACCGCCAGAACTAGGCTTAGCTGATACATTACGCTCCAGTTCTTCAACACGAGCATTTAACTGCTTTAACGCAGCCTCTTGCATAATAATCGTTTGCGCCATGTAGTAAGGCGCTGCGGGATTCGCCACGAGATGTTTATTAATCTGTGCTTCTGCTGCTTTGTCTCGCTCACCAGTGTTTTTCTCTGCCGTATTAATACGCTCAAACAAACTATCAATTAAACCGTTTGCGTCGTTACTCATGTTCTTGTCTCCAACTAAAAATAGTCAGCAGGCAAATGAAAAAAAGAGGCCTGCGATCTCTTAATGATAAGGCTAGGGAATGCGCGAACAAGTGATTAAAGAGTCAGGAAAAAGGAAACAAGGCTTGAAGGAAGATTGAGATTTTTACTTAATTGGATTATCTAAAGAACAACAAACAAAAACGCCAGATCAAGCGAGCTTGATCTGGCGTTTTTTAATGTCAGTAACCTAGTTGCTGAGCTTAGAGCTCTTCGTCGCTTTCTAGGTTTTCTATATCTTCATCTTGCTCATCAGTCGCATCACGTTTTGTGCGTTGTGCTGGTGCGGCTAGAATTTCAAGATAGAACTCAGTCCATTCTTGGCTTTCAGCAAAGCTAATTTTTTCATTAATTTGAGCGACATGAATCTCTTCAGCAAGCGCTTCTGTTTGACCAAAGCGACAATCAAATCCCCAAAAGTCAGCGTATTCTGGCAATTTTTTATTGCGCTCTCTTTTTAGATACTTCTTAACTTCGTTCTTTGTCGCTTCAATTAAACGTGGGTATTTGATGGTTGGATGAGATAGTTTAAATGTCTTTTTCATTGGGATCCTAAAGGATTAAAAGTCAGGAGACGTTGTTGCATGCTCCAATTGCCGAGCATGATAACGGATCGACTTATTTGCCGCCATGGATAAGTCGATAAAATCTCTGCCACGCAAATTATTCTGCCGTATAAGATCGCAACAAACGATGAATAAAAGCCAACTTCTCCCGCACCGCTGGAACCAAGACAAAAGGATACAAATCCGGCTGCCCCATGCCACGGTTCAAGTTGTTTACAGCAAACGTTAACGGCACATATTGCGCAAGAATATCGTCGAAATTATCGTGTCGATAAGGGTCGATATTCACCATCACAGCAAGGTTCTGGCGATTCGCCCCTGCGGGCTGAAGACTCAAACCAAAATCGCTTGCCATCTCTAAAGTATCGACAATATGCAGATAATGCGCCCATGTTTCTGCCCAATCTTCCCAAGGATGAGAAGAAGCGTACACACTCACAAAAGACTGCTGCCAATCTGGATTGGGCGCTTTGTAATGTGCTTCTAATGCATCTGCATAACTAACCGTTTCATCGCCAAAAACAGATCGAAAGTCAGCCAAAACCTGCTCATCATCAAACACCAACCAATCCCAATAATAATGGCCAATTTCATGACGAAAATGACCAATTACGGTCCGATAGGATTCTTGCATGTCTTCGCGCATTTGCTCACGGTCAACCGAGTTGCCTTCTGCGGCATTAATCGTCACCTGTCCAGAAGCGTGGCCTGTCATTGCGCTCACATCTTCTGGCACCACGTTATTTTCAGAAATAAAATCAAACGATAAACCGTCTTCTGGTTCTGTTTTTTTACTCACTAAAGGCAAGCCAAGGCGCAGCAGAGAATACACCAAGCGATGCTTAGCAAACTCCAGTTGTTGCCATGCCTGACGTTCTTCAATTTTCTCTAAATTCGGAATATGGCGGTTCAATTCACAAGCCATACAAAACGTACTGCCGCCCTCTTCCACCATCCAGTTACAGACTTGATGCTGATGGTTTTCGCAGTAATACCATCGCTTTGCGGGAATGGATTTGTCCGCCATAGCATACCAAGCATTATCAACTGACTTTAGCGCACTAATCACCAACTGATCAGGCAAAAAACCCAACGAAGAGGAACATTGCTCACAGTGAGTGTTTTCGAATAACACCGTTTGTCCGCATTGCTGGCAGCTAAAAATTTTCATAAAACTCCTGCTATTAAAAAAATGTCTATAATTGCGCCCTGCTAGGATCATAGTTTACAGTACGTCAAATAACCTACTCTTATACCCACTAAATACAACTATTGAGACGACACATTGCTGAAGAAAAATAACAAGAGCTTCACAACGATTTCAGACGTTGCAAAATACGCCAAAGTGGGTAAGACCAGTGTTTCACGTTACCTCAATGGGGAACAAGACAAATTATCAGATGAGCTACGAGAAAAAATTGCGCAAGCCATCACTCACCTAGATTTTCGTCCTAACCATTCGGCCCGAATGCTCAGAGCGGGACACTCAAAACTCATCGGTCTGTTACTCGCGGATGTGACTAACCCCTATTCCATCGATGTACTGCAAGGGATTGAACATATTTGCCGTCGCGAAGGCTACATGCTGATGGTCTGTAATACTGACAACAAAGAAGATTTACAGGACAGCTATTTATCCTTACTCGAAGCTCACCGAGTCGATGGCATCATCGTCAACACTGCTGGCATGGCACAAAAACAAGTAAACAATTTAAAACGTCTATCTTGCCCTTTGGTATTGGTTGATAGAATCAATACGTCTTTAGGGTTCGATACTATCGGACTCGACAACGAAGCCGCCGCAAACGATGCGTGCGAGCACTTACAAGCCAACGCTTACGAATCCATCTTGGTGGTGACCGAATCCATCGCGATTGATCCTCGCCAAGCAAGGGTCGATGCGATCCAAGCCTTCATAAAAGAAAACGACAACATTACGTGCGATGTCATTGAAATTGAAAAGATGAGCGTTAGTTTGTTAGTCAAGGTCATTGAAGACTTCATCGCCGCTCACCCAAAGCGCAAAAAAGCCATATTCACCACCAATGGTGTCGCTATGATGAGTACCGCGAAAGCCTTGAAACAGTTAGACATTCGTATCGGCTCGCAAATAGGCTTAATCAGCATAGACGACCCAGAATGGGCTCAATTGTTCGAAGGCGGTATTACCGTCATGCGCCAGCCAACGCAACTCATAGGTCAAACCGCTTGCGAGCGATTGCTTGCTAGAGTTCAAGGCAACAACGAAGCCCCACAGCACATAAAGCTCAAAGCCGAACTCGTTATTCGTCATTCCACCTAGCGCCTTTACAAAAAAACATTTAAATAAAAATTATATGATTAAAAAACAACCATATATTTTTTTAAAAGCAATTCACAAACCCTATTCATGGAATCGATTCCATGATACTTTCATCGAATACTATTTGACCTCCATAAACACAAAAACCTCAGGGGCAATCTACATGCAAAATAATCAATCACATTCTTTTGTCACACTTGGCGAAGCCATGGCTATGTTTGTGGCCAAAACACCAGGCCAACTTGCTGACATTGAGGAATTCCACCGCTCTTTAGCTGGGGCGGAAGTTAACGTTGCTATCGGTATGGCGCGTTTAGGCTTTGAAGCCAGCTACATCAGTAAAGTAGGCAAAGACAGCTTTGGTCAATTTATCCGCCAAGCGATTAGCAAAGAAAACATTCGTACCGATTGGATTTCTGAAAGCGCCAATCACGCTACTGGTTTTATGCTGAAAACCAATGTCACCGATGGCAGCGACCCTAAAGTAGAATACTTCCGTCGTAACTCAGCGGCTTCAACTTTAAGTACAGCAGACATAGACAGCGCACTATTTAAAGCCGGTACCCATTTGCATCTAACTGGCATCTCGATAGCAGTATCTAGCACCATGCGTGAAGCGACAAAACACGCCTTAAGCCTAGCCAAAGAACACGGCTGCAGCGTGTCTTTTGACACCAATTTACGCCCTACTTTGTGGCCTGATGAAGCCACTATGATTGCGAATATTAATGAATTTGCCTTTGCCAGCGACATTGTTTTGCCAGGTATAGAAGAAGGTAAAATCCTCGCGGGTAGCGATCAACCAGAAGAGATTGCTGACTTTTACCTTCAACATGGCGTCAAAACGGTTATAGTTAAACTCGGTAGCCAAGGGGCATACTTCAAAACCAATACAGGTGAATCAGGAACGGTTGCAGGCTTCCCAGTGGAAAAAGTGGTCGATACAGTGGGCGCTGGCGATAGCTTTGCCGTTGGCGTAATTTCGGCATTACTCGATGGTAAAACCATGGAGCAAGCTGCTCGTCGCGGAAATCTGCTAGGCTCTTTAACGGTACAAGTTCGTGGTGACAGTGAAGGTTTACCAACTCGCGGCACCCTAGACAATTTGGAAGTAGGTAATTAAAGAAGGGCTCGTAGAATGAAAAAGAAAGTCATTTTATACCGAGACATTCCAATACAGGAACGCCAACGGCTTGAAAAAGAGTTCGACGTCATTTTTTTTGATGGTATTAACGAAGACAACCGTAGTGCTTTTTTAGGTGCTCTTGCCAATGCAGAAGGCTTAATAGGCACCAGCACTAAAATGAGTGCAGAGCTATTGAGCCTTGCACCTAGGCTCAAAGCCGCATCGACGATTTCCGTTGGCACAGATCTATATGATTTGAATTACCTCACCGAGCGTGGCATTCCCTTAATGCACACGCCAGGCGTATTAGACGAAACCACCGCCGATACTATGTTTACGCTGATCATGTGTACTGCAAGACGTGCTGTTGAATTATCTAACATGGTGCGAGAAGGTCGCTGGAACAGCAACATAGGTGAGTCGCTTTACGGCACTGATGTACATGGAAAAACCCTTGGTATTATTGGCATGGGCCGCATTGGTTATGCCATCGCCAAACGCGGACATTTTGGTTTTGACATGAAGATCCAGTACAGCAACCGCAGTCGCAAACCAGACGCAGAGCAAGATCTAAACGCTACTTACATGGACATGGAAGAACTACTCAAAACATCCGATTTTGTTTGCGTGATGACGCCATTAACCGCGGAAACTGAACGATTAATCGGCGCAAAAGAATTCGCTATGATGAAGCCAAATGCCATTTTCATTAATGGGTCTCGTGGCAAAGTTATTGATGAAGCAGCGCTTATCGACGCTCTCAGTAAACGCACCATTCGCGCTGCGGGTTTAGATGTCTTTGAAGTCGAACCTTTACCTGGCGACTCACCGCTTTGCAAACTGGACAATGCGGTGCTTTTCCCACACATAGGATCAGCAACGGCAGAAACACGTCTTGCTATGATTACCTGTGCAGTCGACAACCTGATCAATGCACTCAATGGTGATATCTCGCAGAACTGCGCCAATCAACATTTGTTAAGTAGATAGCCTTTTGGCTATCTACAGCCCCATACCTACTCTATTTCTCCTTCTAAGAACAATAACTTGACCAAAGTCAGCAGCCATAAAAATGACTAATGCTACTCTTTCACTTATGGAAACCACTATAGTCGAGAGGGATAAAATGTCTAACTTACCGGTATTTAAAAACGAAAAAGATCATCTTTATTTGCCATTTATGAGCAGCTTCTATAATGCCTTCGCTCAACCATTTGGCTGGGCGCTGTTCCGCATTATTATCGGCGGCATGCTGGTTGTGGAAGGCTGGCCAAAAATCATTGCTCCTTTTGCTCAAGTGGGCTTTGTGGAAAACCTAGGCTTTTATCCAGGTTGGCTTTGGTCACCCATGTTAGCTGGCATGCAGTTCTTTGGTGGTATGTTCATTGCCGTGGGATTAATCACCCGACCAATCGCAATCGCGAACGCGGTTATGTTGGCCATTACGTTATGGTTCCATGCTGCTCACCCTTATGGCGACGCTTTATTAACTCAAGCTGGTATAGACGCACTAAACGCTGGAAGTGACTTCTTCACACAAAATGGTATAAAACGTTTGGCTGATGGCGGTGGCGCGTTTCTTTCTTCTGTACAACTAAAAGCAGAACTGGCTTCTATCTTCTGGACTGCTGGCGCCCTATTACTTGCCGCGTTTGGCGGGGGCTATTTCTCGCTAGACCGCCTGTTTAAGAAACAGTTCTAAGGCTTTATTCCATAAAAAAGGAAGAGATGTATACCACCTCTTCCTTTCATTAACTCTTATTCTGTCTTTCTAAATAAAAAACTAAAGCACAACCATCTTGTCTTTTAGTTCAGAAAAGCCAAGCTCATCTAAACTCTTAGATACGTGATTAAAGAACGTCGATTCTTTATCGCCATCCCCGCAATGATGTAACATCACTAAGGTACGATTAACCACCCCAATCAAGTTCCCCTTCAATACAGTTATTAGGGGTTCACTCAATGTCATATCCGTATCAAGCGCGCGAACCAAAAGGTCGTATTTATTCAACCGACATTCTACATACGGTTTACAAAGGTCCCAGCGTTCAGCATCAATGAGAAGCTCATCCAGTGAAGAAAATACCTTCTCAGCCAATGACTTGTCGATTTGAGAGTAGCGCTCGAATGTAGCAATAGCATCATCGCAATCTAGCGCTCGGCAAATAGAGACATAATCGCGAAAAAAATCAAAGCTCTTTGTTTCTTCGAACAAGCGTAGCGCTTCATTTTTTCTCACTTCTAAATGGATTTTGGCCTCAGGCAGTTTATTCCCAAGAGCAGCCCATTCAGACAAACAATAAGACGCACGAATGCCACTTAATGAAATATCTTCAGCTAAGGCATGATCGAAGAAATACTCGTATTGGACTAGAGCTTCCGAGTATTTTTCTTTTTTTGCTAATTCTCTTGCTTGGGTAAGAACGTCCCTAATATCACTACTCATTTAATTTCCTTATGTTGAGTCTCAAAATTGTATTTGAACCTCTTACAGATTAATCTTGTTGCCCAGACGACTAAACTCTTTAGAAAGCCAAATATAAGTCACTTTACCAATAATATCAGACTCAGAAAAAGCCCCCCAATAGCGACTGTCATTACTGTTATCTCGCCAATCACCTAAGACAAATACTTGCCCTTCTGGCACCACAGTTTCGGACATAGACATAGAGACTTCGTTGCGTCTAAAGCGCTCATCAACTGAAGCAATAAGCTCGGGTTTACCGTTTAATATCACTTGGCCATTTTCAATAGCCACTCTATCATTCCCTAGGGCTACCACTCGTTGAGTAAACAAGGTTTGTCTGTTATTTGGATAACGAAACACCACGACATCACCCACGTTTAAAGACAATTTTTTTGTATCAACAGCAATGTAATCGCCAGGCTGAAGCGTCGGCATCATAGAACGGGAGGGAACCTGATAAAGCTCAAAACCCAACAAGGCACCACGAGACGAGATAAGCGTTTGACCAAGAAACAAGATCAAAGCCAGTATAATCAGGTAGCAATACCAGCGGTTATAAGGCTTCAGTTCGTAGGTTTTATTTGCCAAGGCAAGTCTCACAGCACTGAGCATGGCATACAAATAAAGGCACAGTAAAAAGGCTATGAAAAACCAAATACCATAGGCAGTTGAAAGCCAGCCAAGCTTACCAAATACAAATAACCCACCAAATTGTAGAAAAAACAGCCATAACCCTTTTTTCAAATTCCCTGCATACACATGTCCAAATCCCGGCGATAAGATCGACAACATCAAGGCCCAAATAGGGCTTCTTTTCTTTACGTTTTGCTTCCCTTCAATCATTAATAAAGCTCTTCTTTATCAGCTTATACTTTACCTGCGCCCCGTTATAAAACCGAACGAAATCGAGAAAAACGCGCGGCATCAATAATTGACCAAAGATGTAAAATTCCGCCAACTAACCACATAAAGAACAAAATCACCGTTGCCCCTAATGCATAGCTCACAAAGACGGTTACAAAAAAGAACAGCGCCATAAAGATACGTCCCTGCACCAACTGACCTAATCCAGGAATAAAAACATTACAAAGTGCAGCAATCACATTGCCACCTGAACCTTGACCAGACATAAGAGCTCCCATCATAAAACCACTAAAAAATTAAGAATAAGGACAAAACAGATAAATGAAAAGCAACTTCCATTACCAGGGAAGATGCGAACAAGTCCTCTTGTCTCAGCATGTGGATAAAAGCCTGTTGTTCGAGGAGAGTGCCGAATGTGAATAGTGGTTCTATTTTCGAGGTGCTCAACAAAGAATACAGGCTTTTAGACCATGCCCTGCGGGTCTTTCAGAGCTTACTATTAAAAATAACAGGCCACATATCGTTGCGACTCTTTGAAAGGTACCTACATTCCTTCAGAGTCGCGCCTTATTTGACGATTTCTCTGAAAGACTGAGGCTTAGTAGACTTATTCGCACCTTCCCTAAAAATACGCTTTCTTATCCTGATAGGCTTGTTTGATGTGCTCTATCAATAGCCTCAACTTTTCCGGAAGGTATTTAGTAAAAGGGTAAATAGCGTAAACGCCCAGTTGCCGGGGTTGGTAATCCGGTAAAATGGTGACTAACTTGCCTTGCTGCAAATCTTCATACACACAGCAACGCGGCACATAGACGATCCCAAAACCAGCCAAGGCAGCCTTGCGTAATGCTTGGGCGTTATTCGTGGCGAAACTACCGCTGATGCGTACACTTTCTTCAATGTTGTTTCGAGTAAAGCGCCAATCAAACGAGCCTTGGGCTTGGTAGGTGTAAGCTAAGCAATTATGATCTTTAAGTGCTTCTAAGCTGCTGACGTCACCACGACGCTCGATGTAACTTGGCGAGCAACAGACTACCCAATTTGATTGAATCAAAGGCTTGGCAATTAGGCTTGAATCTTCCAACTTGCCGGTTCGAATCGCCAGATCTAACCCCTCGCCAACCAAATCCACAAAATCATTTTCAAGACGCATATCCACGTTGATATTGGGGTATTTCTGACAAAACTCCGCCACTGCTTCCGCCAATAGCAACTCGCCAGATATCG
Organism: Marinomonas sp. ATLA20; assembly: GCF_057180105.1. Lineage (NCBI taxonomy): Bacteria > Pseudomonadati > Pseudomonadota > Gammaproteobacteria > Oceanospirillales > Oceanospirillaceae > Marinomonas > Marinomonas sp. ATLA20. The sequence goes on along the minus strand of NZ_JBXUKU010000002.1, from coordinate 178,447 downwards.
TCGGCACGGACATTTTTATTGTGCCCGTTACCCCTTGGCTAAACGCCGACACCGAAGCAATGGCATCGCTCACTTGGCCTTCAATATTTTTGGCGTGAACGTATAAGCTCTCCCCCGCTTCGGTCAAACTGAGCCGTCTTGTGGTGCGATGAATCAACTGAGCACCAAGATCTTGTTCCAGCTTGCTGATGCGTTTGCTCAACGCTGGCGTCGATAGACCCGCTTGCTGCGCTGCTTTATTAAACGAACCCGCATCGGCAACGTTCACGAAAAGCGTTAAATCGGCTGCGTTCAATGTCGTGCCCCTTTTTTATTAAGACGTTTTTAGAAAGAGTTTATTAGTTTATGTCGTATTTATTATAAATAGAACACAGTCTATAGTTAACAAAAAATAAAAGGAGCTGAATCCATGCGTCTCAAAGACTGCCACAACTTCCAAGACTTTCGCACCCTAGCCAAAAAACGCCTACCAAGCCCGATCTTCAATTACATTGATGGTGGCGCCGACGACGAGACAACTTACCGCCGCAACACAGCCGCATTTGAAACTTGTGATCTAGTGCCCAGCGTCCTGACTGGCGTAAAAGACGTGGACTTGTCAGTTACCGTTATGGGGCAAAAACTCGCCCTGCCAATATACTGTTCGCCTACTGCCTTACAGCGATTATTCCATCACGATGGTGAAAGAGCCGTCGCCAATGCCGCGGAAAAATACGGCACCATGTTTGGCGTATCATCTCTTGGCACAGTGAGCATGGAAGAAATCGCAAAGCAAACCACCACACCTCAGGTCTATCAGTTTTACTTTCATAAAGACCGAGAGCTCAATCGCGCCATGATGCAACGCGCCAAAGACGCAGGCGTGCAAGTGATGATGTTAACAGTTGACTCCATTACTGGAGGCAACCGAGAACGCGACCTTCGCACAGGTTTCGCCATTCCTTTTAAATTGAACCTCAAAGGCATGCTGCAATTTGTTCTCAAACCCATGTGGGGCATTAACTACGTAACCCACGAGAAATTCCGTTTGCCGCAGCTCGACGAACATGTCGACATGGGATCAGGTGCAACTTCGATTGGCGACTACTTTACCAACATGCTCGACCCATCAATGAACTGGGACGACGTAGCGGAAATGGTGAAATTCTGGGACGGAGAGTTTTGCTTAAAAGGCATCATGAGCCGAGAAGACGCCCGCAAAGCGGTGGAAATTGGCTGCACTGGTGTGATCATTTCCAACCATGGCGGACGTCAACTGGATGGTTCGCGCAGCTCATTCGACCAACTCGCAGAAATTGTCGATGAAGTGGGCGATGAAATAGATGTCATCTTCGACAGCGGCGTGCAACGGGGTACTCACGTACTCAAAGCCTTATCTCTTGGCGCCAAAGCCGTCGGCATCGGCCGCATGTACTTATACCCACTCGCCGCCGCTGGACAACCTGGCGTTGAACGCGCACTTGGACTCATGAAAGCCGAACTCGAACGGGACATGAAACTCATGGGCAAAACATCAATTGATCAACTAACAAAAGAGAACTTGCGGTTTAGGTCTTAGCCTTCGACATATTGGTTAATAGATTTGGCTCTGCAACGACTATCGTGGAGCTAATCTTGGATCAATAGAAAAGGCGACTCGTTGAGCAGTCTCCGTAAATTCTCGACATTTATGGTGTTTAGGATTTAGTAACGCACAAAAGTCACCCGATATAACACTGGGTACCAATAATACAAGGCTTTCAGCACTTTCTAGCCATTCCGCCCCCATATCGGCTAATTCTTGCGGAGCTGGATAATCTCTCCAATTGTCTGGTAAATCACTCTCTTGAAACGCCATGATCAGTTCTTCTGGAACATCGATGGACAACATCGCGAACTGATCCAAGGCTTTTGCATCCGTTAAATGCGCAACTGTTTCAAGTAGACAGACAGACTTTGATTCACCTAAATACACACAATCAAATCCTTTTGGGTTCCAGCGACCGCCATAAGTTCTTGCGCCATAACCATCAAACGCCGTATCAGCAAACTCCATTTTGCACAAACGATAGAGCTTCATTAGATGATTACCCCATGTTTAATTCTACCGATAAGGTCTATCACCGCTTCTTGCCCTAGCGGATATTTCGCGTAATCAGCAGGGCTTATGCCACCGAGCGCAATGGCTGGTGTATTAAGCCAGTTTTCGGCCTTTTGTTTGTCTTGATCAAACAAATTTAATGCGGCATCAATGATTCGAGCAGCATTATAAACTTTGACTGCAGAAGCCCCCGTCCATTTTGTACGCGCTTTAGTGTGGCGACTTAAAGTCCCTCTATCAACTCCTGCCGCTTTCAGCACGGTAGCCTGCTTGATCTGTGCCTGTTTAACAATGCGTCCAAGAAAAGCAAAGTCGAACCCTTCTGCTAATTGATTTGACGCACTCACTGGATCATTAGACAAAGCTAATGCAGGCAGAAGCCCTACTTTTTCTTTTTTACTGGGTTTAAAAGCTCGAATTGCCATAAAACCTCCAAATTATGATGCGGTTGCAACATTTATTGTAGCGTTTGCATCAAGATGCGCAAGTCACACTCCTTAAAAAAGTGCTATATCTCGCATTGAGAACCATTCGGATAATGTGAAACCATCGACTCTTGAGCGTTTTACTAACGCTCTGGGGAAAAAACTAGAAGTTCGCTTGGCGTGATTTTTTCATCAGCAAAGCAACAGAAAACCACCAACAACGCCACATAACATATTCGCGCCAGTGTCAAAGTGAGACATTGTTTGCAGCCTTTTGTCACACAGCTAAAACTACAAATCTCCCACTAAGTCTCTCCATTGCTGACGATAAAGGTTAAGCAGTGGTTTTATTTGCGCGTCACACAGGGCAAGGCTGAGGCGGCCTTTTAGTTTTAGGCTCTTGTTAGACAGCAAGGCTGCGCCGCCGGAGGTGCCGGTAACATCCCGAGAGGCGTAAATTTCGTTTTGGCTGCGCATGCAGGCCAATAAGGTTAGGAAGTTAACATTATTGCTGAATGCGCCTTCGACAATCACGGTGTCGCTGCTGTCCATTAGATCCAAACAATAATCCGTCATCAAGGCCACGTACACATCCGCCAAAGCAGACTGCTGAGCAGGCGTTAATTCAATGCCTCGGTCAATAATGCGCCCTTCGCAGTGGGCAAATGGCCCGCCGCCTTTGGCAAAGGCAGGAATAGCCAAAATACCGTTTTCTAAAATGAAGTTCACATCGCTCAAGGTCGCTTTATTGTCGCTGCGCAGTTGCTCCCATTCACGTCCACCCATAAAGCGAATCGTCGGCGTGGCACGGCCAAGAGCGTCCACATTGGCGAGCATGTCTTTGTCTTCGTGTAATGAATCCAGCTTGCCATTGATGGTGGCGATGACCGTCCAAGTGCCGCTAGACACTACGGTGAGTTTTTCCATCGGCTGACCGATGTAAGGCACTAACGAGGCGTTGGAGTCATGGATGCCATTGAAAATGACACAACTCGTAGGCAAGCCAATTTCTTTGGCTAAGCCAGGTAAAATGGTACCAAGCTTGGCACCAGTCTCTATGACTTCAGGAAAGCGCTCCGCCCATTTTTGTTGTTCACAAAAAGTAGAAAACTGACAGCTGGTCGGATTCCACAGATCGGTATGACAACCTAACGAGGTGACTTCAGCGGCTTTATTTCCACTGAGTTTATAACCCCAATATTGCGGATACAAAAGTAGTGAATCGACTGTTGCAAACTCATCTGCAAAGCGTTTTTGCTGCCAGAACAATTGCGCCCCTAAGTTCAAGCCTTGGGGCAATCTCGGACTAAAAGATTCACTAAAATCTGGGCGTGCAGCGTCGTATTCTTCTTTTAACTCAGACACACCATCGTATTCATAATCCAGAATCGGCAAGGCAAGTTGGTCGCCCTTCATACAGGCAATGGTAGCCCCATGTGTCGTAATCGCAATGCTGGCAATAAAGTAGCGCTGGGCTAAATCGGCAAGGGTGTCTTTGATCCATTGCCATATTGAATCCACATCCACATGTGGATATGGCGGCGTATCAACCACGCCATTAACACGCTTTTCAATATGCAATAACGCGCCAGTTTGCCCGTCCATTAGGCAGATTTTAATGTTGGTTTTACCAATATCTAAAACCGCCACCACGCGCGTTTTATCAGGCTGCAACACATTAAAACGAAACACTTCTTGCAACGCATCGGCGACAGGTTCAAACGATGGTGTTTTGGTTTCCATAATGTCCGCCATGTATTCCCACCAACGCTGCATCACAGGATGATCCGCTAAGGCTTGTGAATCCAGATCGTCTGCGTCGAAAGTGGCATACAATCGGTTTTCGTTTCGATCACTCTCATTAGCATCCAAGTGAATATAATAATTACGGATGCCATGTTGCTTAAGATGCTCCGCCAATTCTGGCCAAAGTTCATCATGACGTTTTTTGTATTCTTCTTCACAGCCTTTGTGTAAATACATTACTGAGGCATATCTCATAACGCTTTTGCCTCTTTTCGTTTTAGGGAAGTTTTATACATAGTAATCAGTACTGGTAAACTCACAACAGTGATTAACATCACGCCAACGATAATCGTCATGACGATGCCTGGAATATTCAACAGCCCCATACCAAAGGTGACCAAACCCATTAGAATCACCGCCAACACCACGCCAGCAATGCTTCCGCTGCCGCCAAGGATGCTCACGCCCCCTAGAACCACCATGGTAATAATGCTGAGTTCCCAACCCATGGCGATACTTGGGCGCGTGCTGCCCAAACGTGAAGTAAGCAGAATAGAGGCAACACCAGACATCACACCGACCAAGGTAAACAGGATCAAACGATGTTTATCCACCTTGATCCCCGAATAATAAGATGCCGTCGGGTTATTACCAATCGCATAGGTGTAACGACCAAACGTAGTGCGATGCAGCAACCAATAAAACACCAAAGCAAAGAAAGCAAATAGAACCAGTTCAAACGAGAACACCCAATAAACATAACCTTGCCCAAAGAACTCGAAGCCATCTGGATAGTCACGTACAACTTGGTCGCCCAACAAGATATAGCTAATACCACGAAATAAACTCATGGTACCGATTGTCACCACAATGGAGGGAATTTTGAAACGCGTCACCAAGACACCATTAAACAGACCGCAAGCCGCACCCGCCAAAATACCAAGAAATGCGACCGCATAAACGGGTGCGCCCATTTGTGCGACTAACCCCATCAAGGTACTGGAAAGCGAAATAATCGCCGCCACAGAAATATCAATTTCTTTGGCAATAATCAGCATCGCCATCGGCAAAGCGATTAAGGCTTTTTCGGTAAAATTAAAGGTCGCGTCAGATAAATTCCAAGGATCTAAAAAGTAAGGGGATAAATAAGAATTCATCACGCACACTAAAAAGACGATTAAGACCAAAAAACTTTCCCAGCGTAGCAAGCCCTGTAGTTTGCTGGTAAACATTGAATCCGGCGTTGCTGATTTTTTTATTGTTGTATCCATATGCGCCTCTAATTAGCTCGTATTTCGTCATTTGCATTGGGGTTACGTAAGATAATCCTCGCCTTATCTTTGCCAGATGTTGCATTGGCAATGACGGCGATAATAATGACCAAACCAGAAATCGCCATTTGCCAAAACGGTGAGACACCAATAATTGGCAAGGCGTTATTCACCACGCCGATAAATAAGGCGCCAATCACGCAGCCCACCACAGAGCCCAAACCGCCAACGATACTCACACCACCAATCACGCACGCCGCGATTACTTGCAGTTCAAAGCCATTGGCTACGTCCACATAGGCAACTGCAAAGCGCGAAACCCACAAATAACCACATAATCCAGACAAGGTACCCGACACTAAAAAAGCATAAAATTGCACCTTACCCACGTTTACACCTGAGTAAAATGCGGCCATTGGATTGCCGCCGGCAGAATAGAAATTACGTCCCCATACACTGAACTTCATCGCCCAGAAAAATAAGATAATGGCAGCGACGGCCATCCAGCCAAGCACGGGCATGGATAAAATTTCATAGCGGGGTAAACCTATAAAAGACTCACTCATTTGGTGAGAGTTCACCCAGGCGCCGTCCGATAACAAAAAGGTCGCGCCACGATAAATGCTCATGGTACCAAGGGTAATAACAATAGAAGGCACTTTTAATAGCCAAACAAATAAGCCATTAATCGCCCCTAGCAAGGCGCCAATAAACAAGGATAAAAATATCAGTAATGCCATAGGAAGTTCTGGAAAATATTGATTCACCATGGCCACAAACATGCCAGTAAAAGCCACATTGGCCGCTACAGACAAATCAATGCAACGGGTTAGAATCACCAACATCTGCCCCAGAGCTAGCATGATCAGAATTGAGGTGTCATTAAAAATACTGACACTATTCGATAGACTAATAAAATCAGGACTGATCACTCCGACACCAAAAAACATCGCCAGCACAATGATACTGAGCACGCCTTCACGGGAGTAAATTAAACGTTTTAACATGTCACACTTCCCCCCGTTGCAAGAGAAACCACCTTCTCTGGTGTCGCGTCAGCCCGAGATAATTCCCCGACAATTAGGCCTTCGTTCATCACCAATATACGATCTGACATACCAAGAATTTCTGGTAACTCCGACGACACCATGATCACAGACAAGCCTGAATCCACCAGCTCAGACATAAACTCATGCACAGCCGCTTTCGAGCCTATATCAATACCTTTGGTTGGCTCATCCAAAATAATGACTTTCGGGTTGGTGGCGAGCCATTTAGCAATAACGACTTTTTGTTGATTACCACCTGAGAGATTCATCACCTTTTCGTCCCAACAAGATGCTTTAACCTGCAAGCGCTCACAATATTGGCGAGCCAGCGCCATCTCGCCTTCTTGGTCGATTTGCCCGTGCTTCGCTAAACGCTCCATCTGCGGCAAACTAACGTTCTGATAAATGGGTAATTCAAGCACTATGCCTTGTTTCTGACGCTCTTCTGGCACATACACAATGCCGTTATCAATAGCCTCTTTGGGTGAGTGAATAATCACTTCTTTACCATTCATTTTGACAGAGCCAGTCACATGATCCGTGGTACCAAACAAAGCCTGCATCACTTCCGTTCTGCCAGAACCTACCAGACCATAAACGCCAAGGATCTCACCTTTTTTAAGGCTAAAACTAATATCGGCAAATTCCGTTGTGTGACATAAGTTACTAACTTTTAAAAGTGTTTCGCCAATTTCTACGTCTTTTTTGGGGTACGTTGCTTCGATGCTACGCGCCACCATCATTTCCACCAACTGCGCTTCATTGGTGTCTTTGATAAAACCTTCTCCCACATAACTACCATCACGAAACACGGTATAGCGATCTGCCAAGGTGAAAATTTCATCAAACTTGTGGGTTATAAAAAGAATCGCTTTGCCTTGATCTCTTAACGTATTTACCAGTTCATAAAGCTCGTGAATTTCATGATGAGATAACGCCGCCGTCGGCTCATCCAAAATCACTACTTTGGCATCAACAGACAAAGCGCGAGCGATACCGACCATGTGTTTTTGGCCAATACTTAATTCGCGTAAAATTTGATTAGGGTTCATGTGAGCATTGATTGACGACAGAATTTCTTGAGAACGAGTCACCATCGCAGGCCAATCAATGGAAAAATGTTTGCTCATCGGGCCTTTTTTCATTGGGTAATTACCCAAAAAGATATTTTCGGCCACCGTCAGATCATCAAACAACACGGTTTCTTGATGAATCGCAGTGATGCCTAAAGCATGAGAATCGTGAGGGGAATGAAACTGCACAGACTTGCCATTAAAAATAATTTCCCCACCATCCGGCTGATAAATGCCAGTCATGGTTTTTACTAGAGTCGATTTACCTGCGCCGTTTTCACCGATCAAAGCGGTCACTTGGCCAGGATAAAGATGAAGGTCGACACCATCCAGTGCTTTCACACCTGGAAAAACCTTACTCACCTTTTTTAGACTAAAAATTGCATTGTTCATAACGGCTGCTCTTATTGTTATTCATTATGAAATTATTGAACGAGTAAAACCCCACCCTAACCCTCCCCTTCATAAGGGGAGGGAACAAAAACTCTTAGTGCCTCCTCATGCTAAGGGGGAGGTTGGGAAGGCTCTGTTCTAAGCCCCCCAACCTAGCCCTCCCCTTCATAAGAGGAGGGAATAAAAACTCTTAGCTCCTCCCCCTGCTAAGGGGGAGGCTGGGAGGGGGTCAATAGCTACTAGAAAATTGAAGAGAATTCATCAACGTTTGAAGCATCGTAGATAAAGGGCTTCGCCATTGCGCCGTCGCCATTTTTGTCTAGCTCAAGCGTGCCCATACGACCCATTGGAATTTCGGTTTTCGTGCCTTTGCCTTTCACAAGGTTGTAAGCCAGCATGGTTGCTGAATAACCAAGATCGATTGGGTTCCAGATAGCAAAGCTATGAATTGCACCACTGTGCACATGACCTGCTAATTCAGAAGGAAGACCCAAACCAGTCACGTACACTTTGCCTGTTAATCCCAAATCGCTAACAGCTTGCGCTGCGGCCAAAATACCGACAGTCGTTGGTGCCACAATAACATCTAGATCAGGGTGGTTTTTGATTAAGGCGGTGGCTTCACGGAAACTCTTATCCGCTAAGTCATCACCGTAAACCGTATCGACAAGTTTTAGGTTAGGGAATTTGCTAAGGGATTTTTTCATCTCACCAATCCAAATATTTTGGTTGGTCGAGGTTGGCGTTGCGCTCAGGATGGCAAAAGTACCAGATTTTTTGCCTTTGGCTTTAATAGCGTCAGCAGCAAGCTGCACATTCATTTCGCCAATCAGACTATTACTAGAAGGGTTTAAATGAACTTGGCGACCTTCTTTGCCAACACCAGAGTCCCAAGAAATGACTTTAATGCCTCGCTGTTGGGCCTTTTTCAAGGAAGGAACCAAGGCATCCGCATCGTTTGCAGACACGGCAATCGCATCAACACGCTGCGCGATCAGCGAGTTGATGATTTCAATCTGACCTTCAGCTGTGGTCGAAGTTGGCCCAGTGTAGATAATCTCCACATCGCCTAACTCTTTTTTAGCTTCTTCTGCACCGCGGTACGCCGCTTCGAAAAAGCCAATACCTAATGCTTTCACTAACAACGCCACTCGAACCTGATCCGCTGCATACGTACCAGAAGCAAATAAAGTTGCAGAAGCCAACACACATGCCGTGATGAGTTTGTTTTTCATAATTATCTCCAAGAGCGCGCTCATCGTCACACAACAAGAAGTTGTCGTATCCGAGACGCGGTTTATTGTTTTTGTTGTTCTACTATGATTAATCGACACCCTGCCGCCTTGATCACTTCTTTACTCTTGTTATCTATTCCATCGTCCGTGATGACGATATCTATCTGTGAAAGAGGACAAATGATCATACTTGATCGGTTTTGAAATTTTGTACTATCAACCAAAAGCACCCGCTGATCTGCTCGATTTATCAATTTCATTACCGCTTGTACGATTTGTGGATCTGTCTCCATCACACCGTGAGAATTAATGCCATATGCACCAATAAAAAGAACATCCGCGTACGTGTGGTTGGAAATATCATCTGGGAACGGACTCAAAATAATGTTCTGTTCCCGATGGATTTTTCCGCTCGGCACGGTCACGCTGCACTTACTCTTTTTAATCAATTGATCGGCAATGGAAAACGAATTGGTCAGCACTTGCAGCTTTAAGCCACGCATAAACTCAGACATAGCCGCTGTCGTTGTGCCGCCGCTGATCATTATTGACATATTGTCCGATAATAAATCCACCGCCGCTTTCGCAATACAACGCTTTATGTCCATGTTAATCGTTTGACTAACCGAGTAAGGCCTTCCCAATAAACTCACATCAGATGGAGGATTAATGGCTTCCGCCCCACCTCGCACCCGACGCAGTCTCTTTTGCTTGTCTAAAAAGCTGATATCTCTTCGAACTGTTGCTTCTGAAGCGCCTAACACGTCGGCTAGGTGCGCTACCGTCACAATCGGTCGAGCTTCAACTTCAGACAAGATCACTCTATGCCTTTCAATTTCGTGCATCGATTAAATCCCTCGATAATCAATATAATTAATTTTCAATCATTATCAAGCACTATTGATCATAAAAACACATAAAAAGATAAAAAATGCTTGAAAATGATTATTTTTGTTTTAACATGAAATCTATCAATCATTCTAACCCGCTGATTGTTCATAACAAAAATAAAATTTAAGTCTTTGATAAATGGCCATAAAACAGAGCTTTAGGCTGTTAAATAAGACAAAACTTGAGGTTAAACGATGTCTACTAATTTACTCCCCAATCTTTGGAACGATGCTGAAGCGGCTCTTCTAAGCGAACCAGAATTATTGCAATATCGATCAAACTTGCTTGGTTCTGACATGCGCGTGACCAACTACGGTGGCGGCAATACCTCAGCAAAAATCGAAATGAACGACACGCTTACCGGAGAAAAAGCCACTGTATTGTGGGTAAAAGGTTCTGGCGGCGACATTGGTTCTATGGGGTTAGATGGCTTTTCAACACTTTATATGGATAAGCTGAATCAGCTTTTACCGCTTTACCGCGGCTTAGAGTTTGAAGATGAAATGGTGGCTTACCTGCCACACTGTACTTACAACCTAAACTCCCGCGCAGCCAGTATCGATACACCGCTTCATGCTTATTTACCTTACCTTCATGTTGACCATCTTCACCCAGACGCGGTGATTGCTATTGCGGCAAGCAAAAACAGCAAACAACTGACAGAAGACATTTTCAACGGTGAGATTGGCTGGCTTCCTTGGCGCCGTCCAGGTTTTCAGCTGGGCATGGATTTACACAAAATCGCCACTGAAAATCCACACCTAAAAGGTGTCGTACTAGAAAGCCACGGCCTGTTTACGTGGTCGAATGGCAACAAAGATTGTTACCTAAACTCGCTGAATATTATTAACAAAGCGCAAACGTGGCTAGAACAAAAAAGTGCTGGCAAAGCCGCCTTTGGTGGCGAGCTATTCAAGACTCTGCCTAATGACAAACGCCAACAAGTCGTTTCGAGCTTAATGCCACTCATTCGAGGCAAAACCAGCGAAAAACAACGTCAAATTGGTCACTTCAATGCATCCGAAGAAGTGTTGCAGTTCGTCAATTCGAAAGACTTAGACCGTCTTGCTAAACTTGGCACCTCTTGTCCTGACCACTTCTTACGCACGAAAATTCGTCCATTTGTTGTGGCTTATGATCCGCAAAAAGACAACCTAGACGAAGTCATCGAATCGCTGGATAAAAGCCTTGCTGATTACCGTGAAGATTACGCGGGCTATTATAACCGTTGTAAACGCGATAACAGCCCAGCTATGCGCGATCCAAACCCAGTCATTTATCTAATTCCAGGCGTTGGCATGTTGTCGTTCGCAAAAGACAAAGCCACGGCACGAATTGCTGGCGAGTTCTATGTTAATGCGATTAATGTAATGCGCGGCGCAGACAGCGTGAGCGAATACGTTGGCTTGCCAGAACAAGAAGCCTTCGATATTGAATACTGGTTATTGGAAGAAGCCAAACTGCAGCGTATGCCAAAACCAAAATCCTTAGCGGGTCATATCGCCTTGGTGACAGGTGCGGCTGGCGGTATTGGTCTTGCTACAGCAAAACGTCTAGCCAAAGAAGGAGCCAACATAGTATTGATGGACATCGACGAAGACGCTCTGACGACAGCAAAGGCAGACATCATCGGTGAATTTGGGAAAGATTCCGCGTCTAGCATCAAGATGGATGTGACCAACGAAGACGATGTGATCCGTGCAGTGAAACATTGCGCTGTCGCCTTTGGTGGCTTGGATATTGTTGTCTCCAATGCAGGCATCGCCTCTTCCGCACCATTAGAAGAAACGTCTCTTGCCCTATGGAATAAAAACCAAAGCATCTTATCTACAGGGTATTTCTTGGTTGCTCGCGAAGCCTTTAGTCTGTTAAAACAACAGGATATGGGCGGAAACATGGTATTTATTGCCAGTAAAAACGGTTTGGTTGCCAGTGCAAACGCCAGCGCCTATTGCGTAGCAAAAGCGTCTGAGATTCAGCTTGCGCGCTGCGTTGCACTAGAAGGCGCACCACTTGGTATTCGTTCAAACGTAGTTAACCCAGACGCAGTGTTGCGTGGTTCAAAAATTTGGACTGGTAAATGGAAAGAAGAAAGAGCCAGCGCTTACAAACTATCGACCGATGATTTAGAAGAACATTATCGCCAACGCAGTATGCTGAAGCTGAATGTTTTCCCTGAAGACATCGCCGAGGCCATTTACTTCTTTGCGTCTGACGCGTCGTCTAAATCGACAGGTAATATTCTGAATGTTGATGCGGGGCATGCGCCATCTTTTACTCGCTAGTTCAGTGAAAAGAACCTTATCTCCAAAGAGTAACGAGGACTTTGCGCATATAGAAACTTCGCGCAAAGTCCCTAAAAATAAAAAAGGATTCACCATGAAACAGCTCATTGATCAAAACTTGCTGCAAGAACACAACGCCAAGCAGGAAGCCGCCGTCACAAGTGATTACAACGCGTTGGCGGAAAAACTGGATCGCTCCGGCATCAAAATCGACACTATTTTAGAGCAAGCTAAGCAATTTACCGTCGCTGTTCCATCTTGGGGAGTAGGCACAGGTGGCACGCGCTTCGCTCGCTTCCCAGGCTTAGGCGAACCACGCAATATTTTCGAAAAGCTGGATGATTGTTCTGTTATTCAATTGCTGTCACAAGCTACACCGGCGGTGTCTCTACATATTCCTTGGGATCGTCCAAAAGATCCAAACGAACTTCGCCAGTATGCCGAACAATACGGCCTGCATTTTGACGCGATGAATTCCAACACCTTCCAAGATCAAATTGGCCAAGAAGAATCCTATAAATTCGGTAGTTTGACCCATACGGATAAAGCCGTACGCGAACAAGCCATTGCTCACAATATCGATGTCGTCGAACTTGGCCAAAAACTAGGTTCAAAAGCACTTACTGTGTGGGTGGGTGATGGCTCAAACTTTCCTGGCCAACAACACTTTAAAAACAGCTTCACGCATTATTTAGAAAGCATCAAAGAAGTTTACAAAAGCCTACCAGACGACTGGCACATGCTGTTAGAACACAAAATTTTTGAGCCAGCGTTTTACTCTACCGTAATTCAAGATTGGGGCAGTAACTACCTTGCAGCGAAAGAAACGGGCGAGCGTTGTATGTCATTGGTGGATTTGGGACACCACGCACCGAACGTCAATATTGAAATGATCGTTAGCCGTCTTGCGCAATTCGGCAAGCTTGGCGGATTCCACTTTAACGACAGTAAATACGGTGATGACGATTTAGACAGCGGCTCTATCAATCCTTATCAGCTGTTCTTGATCTTCAACGAGCTAACAGACATTCGAGCGCAAGATCCTGCCTACAGCCCATTCTACATGCTGGATCAATCTCACAACGTGACCGACCCTGTAGAAAGCTTGATGTACAGTGCGGCCGAAGTGCAACGCGCTTTTGTAAAAAGCTTGTTAGTAGATCGCAAAGCCTTAACGCATTATCAGAACGAAAACGATGCCATGATGGCACAGGCCAGCTTGAAGCAAGCCTATAACTTGGATGTCGAGCCAATCTTACAAATGGCTCGTTTACAAGCAGGTGGTGCCATCGACCCTGTCCGCTGCTACCGTGAAAGCGGATACCGCGCTGCCGTTGCCAAATCTCGACCTGCAGATCCGAATAAAACAGGCTCAGGGATTGTGTAACTAACGGACAAAAGCGCACACAAAATAAAGTCACTGTCAGAAAATATAGTCTTTCGTAGAGGCTATATTTTTTTAATCAATTTTATTTTAGAAACGCCATTTTATTAAAAGTGATAAAACTTCCAATAAAATTTACACATTCGTTTCAAGTTGATATTTTGTGATCTATATTGAGTCTAACCATTACAAAACCCAAAAATAGAAAGGGATTAGCAATGCATGAATTACTAAGAGAAAAGAAGCATGTTGTTTCACGCGATCAAGTCGTCGAAGCAATCGATCTTTTAACTCAAAATCTCATTAATATTGAAGACACTACTGGTGACTTTCTGCTGCGCCTTGAGGACGGTCGAGTGATCGACACCAAAGGCTGGGCTGGCTGGGAATGGACTCATGGCATTGGCTTATATGGCTTGTTCAAGTATTGGCAAATCACCAATAACCCAGACACTCTAAAAATCATCCAAGACTGGTTCGAACAACGCCTGAGTGAAGGCACGCCAACCAAAAACATTAACACGGTTGCGCCCTTTTTAACGCTGGCTTGTTTGCATGAACGTACGCCAAAAGAGTCTTGGCTGCCGTATTTGGAAGAATGGGCGGAATGGGTCATGTACGAAATGCCACGCGTGCAAGAAGGCGGCCTTCAGCACATCGTTTATAACAGCGTAAACCACAACCAAATGTGGGACGACACCTTAATGATGAGCGTCCTGCCGCTCGCCAAGATAGGGAAATTACTTAATAAACCCGATTATGTGGAAGAAGCAAAATACCAGTTTCTGACTCATATCCAATATCTAATGGATTCAAAAAGCGGCCTGTGGTTTCACGGCTGGACGTTCGAAGGTAACCACAACTTTGCCGATGCTTTATGGGCTCGCGGTAATAGCTGGGTCACCATTGTGATTCCAGAATTCATCGAATTGCTAGATTTGGCTGAGAACGATCCGATTCGCCGTTTCTTGCTGTCTACTTTAGAACGCCAAGTCAAAGCCCTGAGCGAACTACAACACAGCGATGGTCTCTGGCACACCTTGTTAGACGATAGCAGCACTTACCTAGAAGCATCCGCGTCTGCAGGGTTTGCCTATGGCATTTTAAAAGCCGTACGCAAACGTTATCTCTCTAGTGACTATTTACCTATTGCGGAAAAAGCCATCAAAGCGGTCTATGGCAACATTGACGCACAAGGTGAACTACAAAACACCTCTTTTGGCACCGCCATGGGTGACGATTTAGAGTATTACAAAAACATCAAAATCACCTCTATGCCTTATGGGCAAGCCATGGCGATTTTATGTCTTAGCGAGAGTCTACGTCGCTATATCTAGCTATGTTTTAAAAAAGCAAAAACCATTATCAATTTCTTAAAAACAATAAACATAAGAAGGATAAGAAAATGAAAAATAAACTATTTACCACGGCACTTACCCTAATCAGCTTAGGGCTAGCATCGGCATCCGCTTATGCGGAGAACTTACGTTTTGGCTACGCGAGCAACGCGACACCCACCGTTGAAGCGATGAAAAAATTTGCTGAGTTGGTTGATCAGAAAACAAAAGGCGATGTCACTGTCACCTTTTTCCCTGACAGCCAATTAGGTGGCGAACGTGAAATGGTCGAGCTACTACAAGCAGGCCTGCTAGACATGACCAAAGTCAGTGGCGGCCTAATGGAAAGCTTTGCTCCTGTTTATGGTGTCTTTTCCATGCCGTACTTATTTGATAGCCAAGAGCATTTCTACAATGTGATGGATAATCCAAAAATCACCACACCGATTTATGAATCTTCAAAAGGCGAAGGGATTTTGGGGCTAACCTATTACGACAGTGGCGCTCGTAGTTTCTATACCTCAGAAAAAATCATCCGTAATGTGGACGACCTAAAAGGTCTCAAAATTCGCGTAATGCAAAGCCCAACGTCTATCAAAATGGTAAAAATGCTCGGAGGCTCACCTATCGCTATGGGACAAGCTGACGTCTACTCGTCAATTCAACAAGGCGTATTAGATGGTGCGGAGAACAATGAGTTTGCCCTAACGATTGCTCGTCATGCCGAAGTCGCAAAACATTATTCTTATGACGTACATTCTCGTGTGCCAGATATCGTGTTGATCTCTAAAGCAACCATGGATCGCTTAACACCAGACCAGCGTAAAGCGGTTAAAGAAGCGGCAAAAGAGTCTACTGAGTTCCAAAAGAAAGCCTGGACAAAAGCCGTTAACAACGCAAAAACCATGAGCGAAGAAAAATTTGGTGTGACCTTTTATTACCCAGATGTTAGCGAGTTTCAAGCGGCCGTTCAGCCAATGTATGAAGAGCTAAAATCCGATCCGGCAAAATATAAGGTTTATCAGGCAATCCGCCAGCAAGCGGAGTCAAAATAATGCCCAAAATAAGACGTTTCCTAGACATCTGTCTAGGGACAACGTGTTCTTTCTTACTCCTTAGTATGGTCGTGATACTTAGCTGGCAGGTAATCAGCCGTTATGTATTCAACGACCCTTCGACTTACACCGAAGAGTTACTAAGGTTAGGATTGGTCTGGTTGTCTCTATTAGGAGCGGCTTATTCTGCTGGCCGCGGTTCTCATATGGCCATTGATCTACTGCGCGATATTTCGCGCGGTAGATTTCAAAAACTCCTTAAGATGTTAGTCCCTATCAGCTTTATTATTTTCAGCATTTACGTACTGATTCTGGGTGGTTTACACAGCATGCAAATCGCTTCGAAACAACTCTCCGCTGTACTGCAAATGCCGATGTCGAGTTTTTACGCGGCTTTACCCGTCTGCGGAGTATTGCTGATTTTGTACGCTATTTTGAATTTGATTGATGTATTAAAAGAGCCAATGAACAGCAAGACTGGCTCTGATATCGATCAACCACTAAGCATGGGAGAATAAACATGGCGGGTGAAGCGAGCCTTGTGCTCATTATTACGTTTTCTATCCTGTCTCTTTTAGGGTTACCACTGGCTATCTCCTTGGTTGCCTCGTCATTGGCAGCAGTCACCATGATGGTGCCAGTGGATATGGCGCTCTTTACTTCTGCCCAAAAAATGGTGGCGAGTTTAGACAGTTTTTCTCTATTAGCCGTACCATTTTTTATTCTCTCTGGCGTCATCATGAACTCCGGCGGCATTGCCATTCGCTTGGTTAACTTCGCAAAACTCATGGCTGGACGTATTCCAGGCTCTTTAGCGCAAACCAACATCGCGGGTAACGTATTATTTGGCTGTATTTCAGGCTCGGCCATTGCGGCGTCTACTTCAATTGGTAGTGTTATGGTGCCGATTCAAGCCAAAGAAGGCTATGACAGATCCTTTGCCGCGGCTGTGAATATCGCTTCGGCCCCAACGGGCATGTTGGTACCACCAACCACAGCCTTTATCATTTACTCGTTAATTTCTGGTGGTACTTCTGTCGCGGCCTTGTTCTTGGGTGGCGCTGTAGCGGGTGTTATTTGGGCGCTGGGCTTGGTGTTGGTCACAATTATTATTGCAAAAAAGCGCAAATACCCTTTATCAGATCGAGTGCCTTTTAAAGAAGCTGTTAAGATCACTCTTGATGCAATTCCTAGCTTATTTCTCATCGTCTTTATTATTGGTGGGATTGTTATGGGCGTGGTGACGCCGGTAGAAGCCTCAGGTATTGCGGTCATTTACACCATGATTTTGGCGTTCTTCATCCATAAAACCACACCACTTCGTGCCTTGCCTAAGTTCCTAATCGAAACATCGCACATTACTGGCACCATCATGTTGCTTTTAGCGGCATCTGCCACTCTGTCTTTTGCCATGGCATTCACGGGTATTCCTGCAGCGATATCCGCTTTGATCCTCGGGATTTCTAACGATCCGATCATGGTTATGCTGATCATCAATATCTTATTACTGGTGATAGGCTGCTTTATGGACATTGGACCAGCAATCTTGATCTTCACGCCGATCTTGCTACCGATTGCCATGAAAGTAGGCTACGACCCTGTTCACTTCGGTGTCGTAATGGTGTTTAACCTTGCTATCGGCACGATCACACCGCCTGTCGGGACCGGCTTATTCGTCGGGGCGACGGTTGCCAAGGTGAAAGTCGAAAAGGTCATTGTCGCACTCGCGCCTTTCTACTTCGTTCTATTTAGCTTACTCGCACTGATCTCTTACGTGCCTGTCATCACGCTATTCTTACCGAAGTTCTTCGGTCTATGAGGATATAAAACTAACAACTCGATTAAGAATCGTTTGAAACAAAAGAATGGGAAACAATAAAGGCGCTTCATTACTGAAGCGCCTTTATTTTTGGAAGCTGGTGAATACTGCTTGGGTTAAATCAGTGAGCGTACGTAAGCTTCGATCTCTGGATTTTGGTTATTGTCAAAGAAGCATTGCTGGAAGCGACTTCCTGCTACGGCGGTGCGAACCAATTCTTGATCCATCGCTTTTAACCCATCCAAGTAGCTGTCTTTCATTGTCGCCGCTTTCACTTGATTAAGGATACCCGCATTTTTCACTTGCGGCTCTCTTCTCTCTACTGGATAACCCTGCCCACGAGGACCTGAGAATGCTTTTTCGAAAATGTAGCGAGCATTCAATTCTGCCGCCCAACCAAATCCTTTAGCGAACGCCATAGCAATAGCATTGCCATTGTTAATTTGATTAAACAGAAACGCGTCAGATGGTTCTAAGCAATAGCCACATACCACGCCAGGGTGAGCATTTAACGACATCATAGCGCCCTGTCCTGTGCCGCAACCAGAAACCACAAAGTCCACTGAGTTTGAATTCAACAAAAGGCTAGCCATGATACCTAAGTGGATATAAGTTAGGTGATGATCGTTCTCGCCATCCATTCCGACATTAAATACATCATGATCAAATGGCTCTACAGCTGTATTGAGCTGCTCCAAAATCGTTGCGTTTTTACCCGCTTGGCTATTCTCCATCATTAATGCAATTTTCATCATTCTCTCCTAATTTTGTCTGAATAATTATCAGCAATTATTGTTGTAGAGGCTACGGTGTCGCAGTCCTGAATTAATAAGTCATACCACTCAACTATACCAATAGAAAAACAATATTCAATATTTTTCACAATACAATAAAATAAAAATGAAATGATGTTTCAATAAAATAAAATTAACATTGTCATTTGAAAATTGTTCTTCTAGTATAGCTCTACAATATGAAAAACAGCCGCGATGCATGCTGCTATCACTATAATAAAGAGGAAGTACTATGTTCGATCTGACGGGTAAAGTAGCCATTGTCACTGGATGCAATACAGGTCTGGGACAAGGCATGGCGTTAGCACTAGCCAATGCAGGCGCAGACATCGTTGGTGTTAATAGAAGCGACCCTGCAGAAACAATCGATTTGATCCAAAAAGCAGGTCGGAAATTTCACAACGTAAATGCAGACATGAGCAAGATGGACAGTGTTGATCATGTTATAAAAGAGGCCGTTGCAGCCTTTGGAAAAGTCGATATCCTTGTCAATAATGCTGGCATCATTCGTCGTAATGACGCATTAGATTTTACCGAAAAAGACTGGGATGAGGTCATGGATCTCAATATCAAATCACTCTTCTTCATGTGCCAAGGCTTTGCTAAACAAATTATTGCTCAGGGAACACCTGGTAATATTATTAACATCGCTTCTATGTTGTCCTACCAAGGTGGTATTCGAGTACCTTCATACACCGCATCGAAAAGTGGCGTTATGGGCGTAACAAAATCACTCGCTAATGAATGGGCAAAACATGGCATCAATGTAAATGCCATTGCACCAGGCTACATGGCGACCAACAACACTGAAGCATTAAGAGCCAACGAGAGCAGGTCCGAAGAAATTTTAGGCAGAATCCCTGCTGCCCGCTGGGGAACACCAGAAGATATGGCCGGCCCTATCGTCTTTTTAGCATCTGAAGCCTCTCGTTATGTTCACGGCTATACCATTGCCGTCGATGGTGGTTGGCTTGCACGTTAACGTGCATTTATATGGGATGGGGTGTTGTTGAATAAAAAAATGTCATATAGTAAATAGACAAAATCCCATTTCAAAAAAAATGAAACTTATGAAGAACGAAGAAAACGCCCTGCAAATTGAACCTGTTTCATCTGTGATGAAGATGTTCGCCATTATCACGGCTTTAGCTGAACACAAGTCGCTTGGTATTACAGAATTATCTCAAATAGTCATGAGCTCAAAGAGCACTGTCTATCGTTTCCTACAAACCATGAAAATGCTGGGATTTGTTTCCCAAGAAGGCGACGATGACCGCTACTGGCTCACGCTTAAGCTATTTGAAGTCAGTTCAAAAGCATTAGAATACGTTGATCTAGTGTCTTTGACCGAGCCATATATGGCAAGCATTGGCGAGAAGACAAAAGAAGCACTGCATTTGGGCGTACGTGATGGGGATAGTATTATCTATATCTACAAAGTCGATGCGCAATATAACTTACGAATGCAGTCACGCATTGGCGGGCGTAACCCATTATATTCAACGGCGATTGGTAAAGTGCTTTTAGCAGAACGTTCTGAAAGCGATATCAGACAAATCTTTGAAAAAGTGGACTTTATTCCTTCCACTGCAAAGACCCATGTCTCTGTTGATTCGCTGTTGGAAGAGCTAAACGACGTAAAAAAACAAGGTTATGGCGTCGATAATGAAGAACAAGAAGAAGGACTTCGTTGCATCGCGGCTCCTATATACGACAGACTGGGCAATGTTATAGCTGGGCTCAGCGTATCCTTTCCGACATTGCGCCACTCTAGCGAAAAGTTTGATCAATATGTTAGCTTGCTGCAAGATGCAGCAAGCAGTATTTCTGAGAAGCTAGGCTACAAAAATAGTTAACGAAAATAGCTACAAAAAGGATTAGGCGGATTTTATCCGCCTAATCCGCCCTCCTTTTACAGCAAAGCCTAATAACTGATTGCTCACCAAGACAACACAGGCATCGCCAATCACTTGCCAGTGATTCAACCTATCTGCTTAATCAAGTCCACAATTTCTTGCTTCGCTTTTTCGAGCGACGCAGCATGACGATCATCTGCAAATTCCTGGTACTCAGAACCAATTTCATAAAACCGATCTACCCCCAAATACTTGGCTAATTGTTTAATATGAGGGCCTAAGTGGTTCATCTGTTCACGAACACCACCAAAGCCAAAACCGAACTCTCCGGATGATGTTAGTAGTACTAGGGTTTTCCCTGACAAAATAGGCTCAATAGGGAAGTCTCCTCGCGCTAAATCAAAGGTAAAAGTCTTATTCACTCTCAACATTTGATCAAACCATGCCTTCAATACTGCTGGCATACCGTAGTTATACATGGGGGCGGTAATGAGGATGATATCCGCTTGAGCCACTTCATCAAAATACCTATCGGACTCAGCTAATACTAGCTGCTGTGACTCGCTTCTGTTTTGCTCTGGGGTGAATGCCGCAGCAATCCAATCTTGGCAAATAAAGCTTGGCGGATTAAGACCTAGATCGCGATAGACCACTTTATCTTGATGATTTTTATTCATCCATGCTTTTATAAAACACCGTCCGAATGACTTCGAAATCGAATTATAGCTTGCCGTCGAATTATCAGTACGACGTACACTAGAATCCATATGTAAGATATTTTTCATATTTTATGCCTCTTCTAACTCATAAGTAGTAGGCACAGTGTGTTCAGTAATTATTGTCGTGACAAAGGGCAATATTTTTCTTATAAAGTAGATATTCTCATCTATAGAGTGTTTTATGTTCCAGCTTCTACCCTCATTGAATGCTATAAAAGCCTTCGAAGCTGCCGCTCGATTAAACAGCTTCAAAGACGCCGCCAATGAATTGAATGTGACGCCGACAGCGATTTCACATCAAATCAGAGCACTTGAAGACACCTTAAATATACGATTATTTGAGCGAAAAACGCGAGCAGTCACATTAACGAGAGAAGGAGAATTACTGGCAGTAACAGCCAACCAATCTTTACAAGACTTACTATCAACAGTGAATCAGCTGAAAGGCTCACCTCGCACTTTAACCATCAGCACAACCAGTTCGTTTGCTGCTATGTGGTTAGTACCTAATCTTGCTGACTTTCAAGCAGAGTCTCCTGACATCAACATTCAAATTAGAGCCGAAGAATCACTCATAGATATAGAGCATGATAGACGTGTTGATATGGCGATTCGCTACGGTGAACTACCTAAAGAAGATGAAAGGAAAGCGCTTATTCACCAACCCTTGTTTCAAGAATATCTTGGCTTTTTTGCGACCCCAGAATATTGGAAAAAACATAGTGAAAATCCAGCCGCGTCGGTGTTTTTCTGCACTCAATGGAAAAACCCAAAACTACCAATGTTAGGGATAGAAGAGGCAATAAAAAAAACCACTCCTAATACACTACCAAGTATCCGTTATTTCAATGATGAAAACCTAACCGCACAGGCAGCCTTGTCTAGTCAAGGTATTGCTCTCATAAGTCAACTTGCTGTCGCCAACTCAGTCAAAAATACTTGGTTAACCCAAGGCAAAGAAGAAATGGCGGCAACTATTACTGGCTTACATTACTACTTAGTAATACCCAAGCGATTACAAGCCAACCAAGCCGTAAAGAGCTTTAAGGACTGGCTTCAACGCACACTAACTTAGAAACACGATAATACCTCTCTTTAAGAGCCTATTTCCTTATACAAATACTTACGACATGTTCTCTCATCCATTCTGTTAAGCACAAAGACCAATGCACTAATCACGGCCACTGAAAAAACAATTCGCCCCCAAAAGATCGTCATAAAGTCAGCGCCAATTAAAAGAACCAGCAAAGTATCTTCAATCAAGCTGTGCAATAAATTCAACAACATCATGGCGACGAAAATATCTCTGGGAGAAATATGACCTCGTTTTGCTTCGTTAATAAGCAAACCGCCGCCAAAGGAAAGGCCTAGTGTAATCCCAACAACCGTTAAGTTTGTTGCCTCTCGGCTGATTCCAAGCACAGACAAAACAGGCTTAAGTAACATTCCCATGAGTTTTTCGATGCCAAGCAATTTCAGCAAACGTAACAGTGTCATTAACACAGCAATGACCACAAAAATCATCGCAAGACTTTGAAGTTGGTCAACCGCCCAGGCCATATAGCTAGGATCACTGGTTGGTGTATGTTTCCACACAGTGTGCGCAGTTGTGTTTAATAGATCTCCACTTTGATAAATGTGATGAAGTATCCAACCCATTAATAAACCACCACCCAGACGAATCACTAGTGTCGCAACAATACCTACTCCAGCTTTTTTAGCCACCGCCACCTCTACTGGCAATGAATGTGCGAGCAGCAATAACGTTCCTAAAATAGAGACTTGAGCAACGGTTAAGTCGGCATCCATACTCATAAATACCACAAGCCCAGCGTACATATTGGTAACCAGTGTTGTTGCCCACACCAACCCCATTTCACTGGGCAAGCCAACCAAAGACATAACAGGACTCAACCAGCCACTTAGCAGTTCTATACCACCAAACTCTTCAATAACCTTGATCACGATAATCATCGGAATCATGATCTTATAAAGCGTCCAGGTGACATCAATGATCTCGTTCCAGAGACCATTCCACAAAAGTCCAATCCAACGGGATATACGTTTATTCACTTCTCTTGCTCCAAACAATGTATGGATGAAGTCTATTGAGATAAGAAGAAATATGTTGATCAATTTAATAATTGATAACGCCTAATATTTTTAATATAAAAGCTATTAAGAAATTTCCATTCGTATAACTAATATTTTGAGAAATATATGGAATTAGACAAAATAGACCGAAAAATCCTAGTTATCTTGCAGCGTAATAATCGCATCGCAAATGTTGAACTGGCCGAAGAAGTAGGACTATCGCCACCAGCTTGCCATAAAAGAGTAAAACGACTGAGGGATGACAAGATCATCATCGGTGACGTTGCTATTGTGAACCCCGAACTGAGCGGCAATAAATTGACTCTTCTAGTATCAGTAGAAATGGAGCGGGATCGAAAAGATGTGTACGATGCTTTTAAACGCGTCGTTAGCAAAGCGCCAGAAGTGAGACACTGCTACCAAATCACAGGCGGCTATGATTTTATGATGGTCGTCACTGTGCCAGATATCCAAGCTTTTGAAAGCTTTGTCGATAGAGTGCTTCATACCGAAGCTAATATTCGAAAATTCCAAACCTCGGTATCGCTACGAACGGTGAAATCCTCAACAGAGATTCATTTGAAGGAATAAATTACGCAGAAGGTCTTCATCATCGTTAAACCTTTTTACGGAAGGCATGTAATAACAACCAGTTAATTGGTCGCTACACTGCTAATTTCCGGGTGATGATTGACGTGCCCTGATACTTCTTTATTACTAATAAAATCGTTAAGTGCTGATATAGGTAAAGGATGGCTAAAAAAGTACCCTTGGTAAGATAAGCAGCCAACAGAATGAAGCAATGTTAACTGCTCCTCACTTTCCACTCCTTCTGCAATCACCGAGAGTTTTAAGTTTTGACTGAGGTCAAGAAGCGTATTAATAATGGCAAGGCTGCGTTTATCAGACAACAAATCGCTAACAAATGACTTATCAATCTTCAACTGATCCAATGGTAAACGCTTGAGTAAGCTTAGCGAAGAATAACCCGTTCCAAAATCGTCAAGTGACCACGTAATGCCAACCTCTTTCAACGCTTGCATTTTTTTCACCACAAGGTCGATATCATCAACCAATGCGGTTTCAGTCAGTTCCAGCTTCAATTTCGATGGGGCAGCACCACTCAAGAACAAAATACTCTTCACTTCCTGAACAAAGTCTGGCTGACGAAATTGCGTAACGCTGACATTCACAGCGATAGTAAGATGATTGGTCTGCGGTGACTGTGCCCACTCCGCTAACTGAGCACAGGCGGTACGCAAGCCCCATTCACCAATAGGAATGATCAATCCTGTTTCTTCGGCCAATGGAATAAACTCCATCGGAGAAATACTTCCCCTAGTGGGATGATTCCAACGCAACAGCGCTTCTACACCAAAAATACGACCCGTAATATCAACCTGAGGCTGATAGTGAAAATGATATTCACCACGGGCAATGGCTTGACGCATATCGCTCTCCAATGCGCTTCGAGCATTCATATTCGCCTGCATCATGGCAATAACAACACTAACACCCACCACGCCAGTAAGATGGTTTATCCACACACCAACCATGCGCCCTTCCATAGGAGCTGCCAAGTCAGTCGAAGGAATTGGCATCACATTAAGCGCTAAAGCAAGAAAGATAACCAGGCCAACAATAGGCAAGAGAACGCGTAGATAGATTCTTTCTCGGTGAAAAATAAGAAAGGTCGCAGCAACCACAGGTAGCAAGTTCATATGAACAGAACGAGGCACGCCATTCATAGGAATATCACTCAAAGACGCGAGCACCACCACAAACAATAGAGCATGGCACATAATAATTGCAGCACTGCGCAGATGATTACCATAAGCCAGCACAAGAATTGTGATTCCAATAATAAATGAAAGCAGATTTATAAAGAAATGCGGTAGGTTTACTTGGGTCAAATAATATAAGCCCCAAATAAGGCTGCAAAAAACAGTCGCATAACCACCAAATAAAATGAGGTTCTTTACTCGTTTATTATGGCGGCCTCTCGGCGTCCATTTAGATATATCGTCTTTCACAAGACGGGAGAGGTTACTACACAGACTTCTCAAATAAAGATCCTTCTACACCGAACAAAAACCGATAAAGTACCACTTAAAAATCTAGGGGATCGGCACAACCAAATGACATATATAAATTATTAACTTTTTCTAACCCAAGACCACCAAAAACACGATAGCCATCAATTCTGCGCCAAAGAGGTTTGTAGGTAATCATCACAGACATCTAGCTCATAAACCGTTTTCGACTTAACTAAACAATTTCGCATTTCTTTACGGGCACGTTGGTAACTCTCGTCATCAAGGTCGCTAATTTTTTCCCATTGCTCTCGGCTTGGCCATTGTGCATAACCCACCAAAACATTGGATTTATCGGACGTATGCAACCTTGAGCCAAAGCTGCCACAGTTCTTATAAATCGCTTTTGTCACTTCAAGCCATGCCGCACGAAAAGACGTTTCTGTCCCTTCTTTGATTTCAAACTCATAAACAGCGATGAACATCTTTTACCCCTTGGTCACTGACATTTCGTATAGTGTTTATGCATTAAAATAGCATTTCAAATAATAACAAACATTAACACTTTGTTACATTATATATTCAAGCAACTCAAACATGTGGCTACTTTAAATAGAGCCCAGTTGGTTTAGATCAATTACTCTAGGGGCATAGTAGATACTTTTCATTTTTGCTCGATGTAGAACGTATCCAGAAAGGCTCAGAAGATGCCGTCGATATCAAAAAGCTTTCAATCAACGATTTACAACAGCTAAGCAAATTAGTAAATCGTTTTAGCATCTAGTACTAGTTAAAAATAGTGTAAACCGTTGATCAAAATATCATGGCATAAACCTAACGTGACTAAGAAAAATAGCCCGTTAGGTGAGCCAATATAGTTTTTATTAGGCCATTAAAGCGGCATAAGGCGGTGTGGTTTCTCGATGTTGAAAGGATAAAATCAGTGGATTTTTAATCACGCCTTCATCGATGTTTATAGCGCGGCGAATGGTTTCGTTTTGCTGCCAATGCTCACGGCCTTCTAAGACGTTTTCTAAGTAGACAATCAAGGCGGCAGAAATCGAGCGTGTCGCGCTTTCCCACAAGTAGCTTGGCGTATGATCGACCGCATAATAGTCGATAGTGTTGTACTGAAACATTGGCTCTTGGAAGCTGGTCGGCTTGGCAAAGAAAAAGCCCATACCTTCGTCACAGCTCACATCGATAATCAAACAATTTGGCTTCAACGACTCGGCTTCGGATTCGATAATAAAGTTAGTCGGATGGTCTGTTTCTTGGAAAGTCCCATTTACTATGATATCCGTTTCAGTGATCAACTCCGTCAAAGGACGAATCGTACCATCGTGCTCAACCACCACCATACGCGCTTCGTCCTTTTGACCTTCGCGAACTTTCACGTAATGACAATCGAGCACTTCTTCACGTACTTCATGATCTGGTCGCTGAATACAAATAGTAATATCACGAAATCCGTGAGCTTTAAGTGCGTATATCGCACCGCGGCTGACTGCGCCAAAGCTAAAAATGATGACCTTACGTTGATTGCCATAATGCCCATCAATGCCTTTTAACTGCAAAGCATGAATCACCGCGCAATAGCCAGCCATCTCGTTATTTTTATAAAAGGTATGA
Source organism: Marinomonas sp. ATLA20 (assembly GCF_057180105.1). NCBI lineage: Bacteria > Pseudomonadati > Pseudomonadota > Gammaproteobacteria > Oceanospirillales > Oceanospirillaceae > Marinomonas > Marinomonas sp. ATLA20. The sequence goes on along the minus strand of NZ_JBXUKU010000002.1, from coordinate 151,276 downwards.
CGACCAACTTGCCCTGATGGTGACCAGACAAACATATCTTCAAAAGCGATCAGAGTGAGTTTGCGATCTAACGCTGCTTGAGTAATTTCACGTTGCTGAACACAATGAACATACCCCCACAGAATACCGCCTTCACGTAATTCTTCTAAATCGGCCAATACTGGTTTGGCAATAATCACGGCACCAATGTCGGCCAAAATTTCATGCCTTGTGGCAATACCGCCTGTTTGCGCAGCGATTTCATCATCAGAAATATTAAACGCGGTGCCATAGCCTTCTTCAAAGATCAAACGATGACGAAGGTATTCAGGAATACGCCCTAAATGCTCAGGATGAATGGGGTAACGACGTTCATCTGTTTTTCTAGACGTGCCGATCACGCCGAAAGTTAATTGACTCATACTGTTTCCTTTAAAAAAATAAAACCTGTTTGAGTTCATAAACGCACGATCAAAACGCTGACAAACTGATGTTAATGCTTAGAGTGAAATGGTTGTGTCATCTATTGATGGATAAAAGATATGAAGTGGTCTGATATAAATTCTTAGCGGTAAACGCTAGTCGATCATGACGGGCATGGATCAATGCGGAGACAAACCATGGTAACACCAAAGCCAGTCAATAAGTGGTTAATCCTGACATTACCAATAAAAAGGTGGCACATAGTGCCACCTTGATGAGTTTTCTTTATGCGGCAAACAAATGTTTAAACTGGTCTCGCAATAGATTTTTCTGAACTTTGCCCATGGTGTTTCTTGGCAACTCATCAATGACAACAAACTCCTTCGGCTGCTTAAAGCGCGCCAAAGATTGAGCAATATTTTTCTCTATTGAAGCTACATCTAATGCCACACCAGGTTTTGCAATGAGAACCGCTACAACCGTTTCACCAAAGTCTGTATGCGGCACGCCGATCACAGCACTCTCTAATACACCCTCTTCTTCGTCGAGCAACAATTCCAACTCTTTAGGGTAGATGTTATAGCCACCAGAAATAATCAGATCTTTATTGCGACCAACGATATGAACATAGCCATCTTCATCGATAAGCCCTAAATCACCAGTAATAAAGAAACCATTTTCTCGTAACTCTTCAGCCGTTTTTTCGGGCATTTGCCAGTAGCCTTTGAAGACGTTAGGTCCACGAACCTCGATAAGCCCAATTTCACCTTGAGGTAGCGTTTCCCCTGTATCCATATCGGTAATTTTTACCTCGGTTCCCGGTAAAGGAAGACCAACAGTGCCGGCTCGACGCTCTCCATCATAAGGATTAGAGGTATTCATATTGGTTTCCGTCATGCCATAACGTTCCAAAATACGATGCCCTGTTCGTTCTTCAAACTCAATATGAGTATCAGCCAACAAAGGCGCACTGCCTGAGATAAACAAACGCATAGGTTGAGCAAGTGACTTAGTGAAACGAGGATCACCTAATAAACGCGTGTAAAAGGTTGGAACCCCCATCATAACGGTCGCCTGAGGCATTAAATTCAACATGACATCGAGATCAAATTTTGGCAAGAATATGATTTTATTGCCTGCCGTCAATGACACGTTGGTCGCGACAAACAAACCATGTGTATGAAAAATAGGCAGTGCGTGAAGCAACACATCTTGCTCAGTAAAGCGCCACTCTTTGGCAAGCGCCTGTGAGTTGGACAACAAGTTACCCTGTGTCAACATCGCCCCTTTTGAACGACCTGTCGTACCAGAGGTGTAAAGGAAAGAAGCCAAGTCATCTTCTTCACGAGGCACAGTATCAAACTCTGTCGGCATAGATAGCGCTAATACAGAAAACTCGCCGGAACCGTCTTCGTTCAGCGTTTTCAATATCGCGCCACAAGCGGCAGCGACAGGTTGCAATGACACCGCATGTTTCTCGTCACAAAGTAATACTTTCGCGCGACTGTCTTCGACAAAGTAAGACACTTCATCCGCGGTATAAGCGGTATTTAAAGGTAAAAAAACCACGCCAGCTTGCGCGCAGGCGGCATACACAGCCAAGGCTTGTGGAGATTTCGCAATTTGTACGGCGAGACAATCATCAGGCTGTAATCCTAACTGAACCAATGTATGGGCGTATTGCGAGGCCAATTCAAGAAACTCATTATGAGTCATGGTCGAGCCATCAGGCTGTTGTAAAAAAACCGATGCTTTGCCTTTATGCTTACCAAATAAGCGATCGTAAAGTGGGTTTGTCATTGTTACTCTCCTTTTTTTCTAGTTGCGATTGAAGCACTCATCGCATGTACCGCATCCGATGCTACTACTTTCTGTTCAGTGACAAATTTTTCGTGATTTTTTGATACTTTATCTAGGTCGTATAAATAATTAACCATGGCTCCATTTGACTGTTTCAAGCCATTCGGCGATATGTCTGCATCCGCATGGACAGCCTGAATCATCGCACCGTTACCGAGATGGAAACGCGTCACTGGATCCAAGGGTTTGCCGTCCGAATGCTTCGCATTTAGCAAATAATGTGCTGCTAAAGCTTGGTCTTTGCCCTGCCCTAACGTCCCCACACCAGAACTATTAACCCACTTAGCTAAACCGGGTATTGGCGACAGGGTCACAAAGGTTTCTAGGTTTTCCAAGTCTTTAGCAAGATTCGCTGCGACTTGCTTGATGAGGAAATTACCAAACGATATTCCTGCCAACCCTGGCTGACAGTTGGAAATAGAATAAAAAACCGCCGTGTCAGCCTCATCCGCTTCAATGACGTCGCGATCGGTAGTTAATAAAGATTGGATAGAGTTTGCTGTGCCTTTGGTTAATGCAACCTCGACAAAAATTAATGGTTCATCCGCCATAGTAGGATGAAAAAAACCGTAACAACGACGGTCTGAGGGTTTTAAACGTTGGCGTAAATCATCCCAACTATCAATGGCGTGCACAGCTTCATAGGCGATGATTTTTTCCAAAATACTGGCGGGACTATCCCAATTAATGGGACGTAAAACCAAAAAGCCACGATTAAACCAAGAGGTAAATAGATGATTAAAATCTACATCTAAAATGCCCAATGAAGCATCTTCTTTGGTGGCCTTTAATAGGTCTTCGCGCATTTTTACTAATTTAGGCGTCGCTCCCGGCACTTGATTAAAACGACGAATAAGCTCTTGTCGTCTTGGCTCGGATGCAGAAGCAAAGGCCTTATAAGTCTGTTTGCTTGGCTGCTGTTGATATTCTGCCAAAGCAGCAATCACATCATCAGAGACGACTTCTAAACCGTGGGTCATAAACTCGAATAATTCACGTTTTTCATCACTGGACATGTGATCATATCGATCGAGGATGTTCCTCGCTAACGCGCCACCAGACACTTCACCATGACGAGTGAGCAAATCCTGACACATGGCTTTTACTGTTCGATTATCTTCTTCGTTAGATCGCGCCTTGCGATAACGACGGTCAAAAACAGAAGAAAACAGCTCTGTAAAAAAATTCATATAATTAGCTCTCGTTGTTTTTATGCGATTCCATTCTTATAAAATCCACCGCCGCTGCTGGGAAGTGAAGATTAATCACACTAATCTTTATGAAGACACCTACAAAGAAGAGTTTTGAAATAATATCCTTGGCATTTAAGCAAAGCAAAAAAACTCTTCACTTCATGTTGAAGAAACGCATATCTACATGATTCACCGAAATAATAGTCAGGCAAACTAACGACCTCGTATACTGACAAGAACTGACATAACACTCCGATAAAATGCCCCCACTCCCCATTAGTAAGGAAATTCAAACATGACAGAACCTTTTAAAAATCTCTTTAATCACAGCGTAATTAAGAGCATGGCAGAACACTTTCAGCTCCATTGGGAAGCATTCGATAAAAAGGGGTTTATTGCTACTGCGTGCCATCAGCTTGAGACCCTAGAACTAAAAGCACGCTCACAACAAATTACCGACGCCATGAGCCAATTTTTGCCAAAAGATTTCGAACACGCGGGTCAAATTTTACTCGACTCTTTAGCGCCAGAATTCGAAGAAGGTAACGCGATCGAAAATAGTGGTATCTCTGGCTGGGCAGTAATGCCAATGGGAGATTATGTAGGTATTCATGGTCTTGATCATCACGAACTTTCCATGCGCTTGCTGAATGCAATGACACGTCGCTTCACGGCTGAGTTTAGCATTCGTTTTTTCTTATTAGCATCACAGGAAGAAACCCTCTCGACACTCAGAGGTTGGCTTCAAGATGATAATAAACACGTGCGACGCCTTATCTCCGAGGGCACTCGACCTCGCTTACCTTGGGCCATGCAGTTACCGCGCTTTATTGAGAATCCAACACCAGTAATTGAATTACTTGAAGAACTGAAAGACGACCCAGAAGAATACGTGCGACGCTCGGTGGCAAATAACCTCAATGACATCGCTAAGGATCACCCAGACCGTGTGGCCGATATTGCAAGTGTATGGATGCAAGGCGCGGATATAAACCGTCAGAAGCTGATACGTCATGCTTGTCGTACCTTGTTAAAACAAGGCAACCCTAAGGCACTTATCGTTTTTGGCTATACTCAACCAAAGCTCGGCCATATAAAACTGGAAATACATGACGAACAGGTAAGATTGAACAGTCATCTAGAATTTTCATTGCAGCTTGAGTCCACCAGCGAAGAGGATCAATCCTTAATGATTGATTACGTTATTCATCACCAAAAAAAGACAGGCAAAACCACGCCTAAAGTATTTAAGTGGAAAAACACAACTTTGCGGGCCAATAAAAACCTCTCTATTAGTAAAAAACACCCTTTCAAAAACATCACGACTCGTGTGTATTATGATGGTCTCCATGAGGTGGAAATTCTTATCAATGGCCAATCGGTTGCCAAGAAGAGCTTTTTTTTATCGACTGGCTAACCAGCCATCACGCAATTTCGCCCCGCACCTTTAGCTTCGTAAAGTAAAACATCGGCACGTTTTACAATGCTATTTTGATCGTCAAAATCTTGATAATCGGTCACGCCCAAACTAATGGTGAATGGCGGCAAGTTGCCTTCATTAAGGGCCCCGACCTTTTTACGAAGCTGCTCTGCCAACATACCAGCATCTTCTAGATTGGTATCTCTTACTAAAACGGCAAACTCTTCACCACCCACTCGAAACAAGACGTCGGTTTCTCTTAAGCGTTTTCGCAATGCGTTAACCAATAACTTAAGCACGTTATCGCCAACATCATGACCATGGGTATCATTGATCTTTTTAAAGTGGTCGACATCTAACAGAATCAAACTAAAATGATGACCACGATTAGCTAGCGCCAACTCATCTTTGATTTGTTCATCCCATTTGTGTCGGTTATAAGCGCCAGTCAGTTTGTCACGGGTCGCCAGTTCTATTAATTGCGTTTCCACTTCATCACGACTTTCTTTTTCCATGGAAAATCGCCCCATTAAAAGCGTTAAGTCTTTTTCTAACTCTTCGAGTTCATCAGAACCTTTATGACGAATTGTCTCGTTACTTTCATCAGTAGAGATAGAGCGATGCAGTGTCTCTATTTGACCTCTTAAAGAACCTACTTTTCGACGAAAAGACAAAATTGTATGGAGCGTTAAATAACCACCAATAGCAAACGCCGAAACACCTAATAGAGCATTGATGATCATAAAATCACGTTCTTGCTTTTCAACTGTGGCAGCAACTTTAATGGTTAGTAAGTCGATATCAGCAAGAAAATGATCCGTTTGAGCATCTAAAAGAGTATCTTGCTTTTCCAATGCATCCCATGTGCTTTTAAAATGGTCACGACCTTGCTGTACGAAGTGGGAGAACAAGTTTTCAAAACTCAATCGGTGGTTGTGCAGTGCATTCACTTTTTCGATTAAAGCCTGATGATCACTTTGATTTATACGAACACTGCCATACTGCATGCCGTTATGAAGTATGCTGACAGCTTTATCAAGCCCAGCAGAAAGTCGCTCGCTAAAGTCGTTAAAGCCTTTCAGACTTTTTACCTTATTCGACTCATTGTCAAAAAATGCTAGACCTTGCTGGCGTATCGTTTCGACTAAAATATGCTGCTTAAGCTGCAACATTTCTACTTCAGCAATAAGCTCAGTCAGCGGAATATCAATCTCGGCAACTTCATGCATTTCGGTATAAATTTTCTGCGTTTGATAGGCTGAATAAAGAATCACCACAAACAGAAATGACAAAAGAATAAACGATAAGCTGCTAACTTTTCGTGTCATAGAGGCATTTAACCAATTAAACATAAAGGGTTCTTGATCAACGTTAATAAAGTTAAAAAGAGCGAAAGGGAATAGAGGCTCTCTTAGTAGAATTACATACTAGCATAATTAAAAGCCCTAAAAATGAGGATATAGGGCTCAAAAAGCCAGCATTTAGCCAGCTTTGGTTTGATTTCGTCCCGCCTCTTTGGCTTCGTATAACAAGACATCTGCACGTTTTACGATGCCATCTTGATCATCAGAGTCTTGATACTCAGTCACTCCCAAACTAACGGTAAAAGCAGGCACCTTGTTTTCATGTAAAGACTCAACGTTTTTGCGCAACATTTCAGCTAATTTAGTGGCATCAGCAAGATGTGTATCTCTCAGCAAAATAGCAAACTCTTCTCCACCCACTCTGAACAAGATATCTGTTTCACGAAGTCGTCTTCTTAGACAGTTAACTAATAGCTTTAAAACACCGTCGCCTACATCGTGACCGTGACTATCGTTAATCTTTTTAAAATTGTCTACATCCAACAAGATCAAACTAAAATAATGACCACGGTTCGCCAATGCTAATTCATCCTTAATATGTTCATCCCATTTATGGCGATTAAATACGCCAGTCAGCTTGTCTCGTGTTGCCAGCTCAAGCAGCTGGGTTTCTACTTCATCGCGGTTTTCTTTTTCTAGACACAAACGCGTCATTAAGATTTTTAAATCTTTTTCCAGCTCATCTAGCTCATCAAAGCCCTTATTGAATACAACTCGCTCATTTTCATCAGCCGAAATTGAGCGATGGAGAGAATCGATGTGCCCTCGCAAAGAGCCAACTTTACGACGAAACGACAAGATGGTGTAAATCGTCAAATAGCCACCGATTGTAAACGCCAAAAAGCCGAGAATGGCATTAACAATCATAAAATGCTGCTCATGTTGTTCAACCGTCGCCGCCACTTTGATAGTGATTTGATCAATATTAACGAGCAAATCATCAGCCTCTTTATCCAGCAGATAATATTGCTTTTCTAGTTCATCCCAGGGGTGGCCTAAGCCTTCCTTGGCTTGCTTTAAAAATAGCGAAAATGCGTTTTCCACACTTATTCTATGTACCTGCAGTGTTTTAATATGCTGGATTAAGGCCTGATGATCAGCCACATTAATACGCACACTGCCAAACCTCATGCCCACATGAAGAATACTCATTGCTTTATCGAGCTGTGCCGACAGTTTATGACTAAATTCATCGAAACCTTTCATACTTTTCGCTTGCAACGCTTCATTAGTAAAAAAAGCTTCACCTTGCTGACGAATAGTTTCCATAAGTAAATGCTGTTTGAGCTGTAAAATTTCTACATCAGCAATGATCTGAGAAAGCGGAATATCGATCTCAGCGACCTCTTGCATTTCTTTGTAGATTTTCTGCGTTTGATACGCTGAATAAAGAATCACCACAAAAAGAAAAGACAAAAGAACAAAGGATAGACTCGTTATTTTTCGTGTCATTGAGATATTTAACCAACTAAACATAGAAGAGGTCTTAATAAATGAGATGAACATGGGAAGAGCTTAGTGACAGAACAACCCGCTCAGTGAAAGAAACATTAAAACATGCATTTTAACATAAAGTTACAAAATTTAATGCAATTAAGAATCAAGCATAGACTTGCTACAGTGGGCTCGAAAAACTAACAAATAAATAACGTAAAAGTATTGGTCAGAACAGAATAAACTAGCTATAAATGATTATAGACGAGCAAAATCAGCCGTAAAATGAACAATGCTCCAAGGATATTCAACGAATGCTCTATAGATTAATCTTAACCTTATTTCTCACTCTTAGCGTATTGGTAACAAAAGATGCTCTTGCTGAAAAGCAGGCAACCATTATCTATGATGCTGAAATGCCTCAAATAAACGATCCCACAAAAGGCAGCTACGCCCAATTAGCCAGTTTAATTGATAAATATAGAGCGCAAAGCCCAAGTACATTTTTTATTTTCGGTGGAGATAGCCTCGGGCCGAGTATGATTTCCTCTATGGATAGAGGCGCCCATATTATTGATGTACTTAACAGTTTAGCGCCTAATGTCATGGCCGTTTCAAAACGTGAATTGAGCTATGAAGAAGACGAACTTATTTTGCGCACTTATGAAGCTGCTTTTCCTATTGTATCAAGCAATCTATTCGAGCCTGATACTCAGCAAGTTCCTGAAGGTATTAAAGCCTACGCCATACTTCAACAAGGCCAAGTGAAACTGGGCTTTATGTCTATCCTAGATCCCATCATTCTAGAAAAATACCCTACGAAAAGGCTCGAAGTCGCTGAACCTGAAAGCGTTATCAGAGAGACCGTTAAAAAAATCAGAGAGCAAAATGTCGACTTGATCGTTATGCATTACTCCACCTACACCCCTCTTATTGACCAGCTGCTGGCCGAAGGCGTGATTGATGTTGCACTCTTTAAAGATCAAAACTTTGACTCAAGCGTCCACTCAAGGAGCTCAAAACACCAAAATAACATACAGGTTACGGAAAAATCCTACGCGTCCGTCATTCGGCTTGCTTGGCAAGAAGGTAGCCCAAGCGATAGCCTCACCATTAAAAGCGCCACAGTCAACATTACGGATTTGCCTTCGAAACCACAGGTTTTACAGCAAGAAGCACAATACGACAATCGACTTAACTCCTTGTTGAACGAAGCTGTGGGCACGACCAATACGTCCATTGATCTGGATAGAAAAACACTGCGCACCTCTGAAAATAACTTTGCAAATTTCGTCGCGGATAGCTTTAAGCGATTTACTGGCGCTCAAATCACCCTTATTAATAGCGGAACCTTTCGTGGAAACAAGCAAATCAAAGAGGGGCAGCAAATAACCATCAAAGACATGCGACTAATGCTTCCCTACCGGAACACAGTTAAGCTGATAGAAGCAACAGGCCAACAGATCAGTGAGGCTCTTGAGCACGGACTGGATGGATTGGAACAACACAGTGGACAATTTCTACAGGTGGCTGGTATTAAGGTAACATATGACTCAACACTGCCAGTTGGACAGAGATTATTGTCTGTCACTCTAAACGATAAACCACTTAATCCCACACAAACTTACAGGGTAGCGACTCTCGATTATTTATTAAGGGGCGGAGATGGCTTTACCATGTTCAAATACAGCAAGATATTAACCTACTCGCAAACCTCAAACTTAATCCTCTCAGACATTATGACGGTTGAAATACAACAACAAGAAATCATAGAACCTAAAGTAGATGGGCGCTTAAAAGACGTATCAATGGACTTATGAATAAACAAGACCGAACGACATTTTTTCCGATACCGAATGCGAAACAAGGTCGTCGATTAAGCTTAGGTAAGCAGCTGAGTGTATTAATGCTCGTCGTCCTGCTGCTTTTCATTTCTGTTGGCTTCGTATTACAAACTCGTTTAGAGCAAACTCAGCTAGTCCTTAATGATTTGACCCTGACGACTATACCTGCCATGAACAGTTCGACACGAGGCGTATTAAAGTCCAGTGAGTTGTTATTAGCACTTGAATCGCTGACCTCTGCAAGATCGCCAGCGGAAAGAAGAATTGCTGAGCTAGAAGTTCAAAAAAAGATTGATGAATCCACTAAGGATATTGGTTATAAAAATCAAACAGAAATATTACTACTCAAATCCATTCGAGAGGAAACCATAAGCCTCAATCAACTGATTGACCAGAAGCTTGATCTAGCTAACCAAATAAATATCGATTTAAGTTCCTTATGGGATCTAAAAAAACACGCAGAATACATTAAGATTAAACAAGATAAATCAGAAGAAAAAGATCGCAACCAACTAACACAATGGAAAATTGCTTTCCTAGAAGTGATATCGCTCGCTTATCGTATAACCACAACAGAAAGACTCAGCGACTTACAAGAAATACATCGCAACCTTGAACGTCACCTTAATGTTTTAGATAGTGTAGAGACAAACCTATCGAAAAAAAATAAAGTAACAATCCAATCAATAAACGCAAACCTAAGAGATATACTATCGGATCCAGAAAACCTAACAGAGCTGCGAGCCAATTACTTGCGCGTCATGGGGCGAGCACGCGGCCGTGAGCATTTTATTCGCAATATGATCAGTGATTACAGCAATATAACCAACCAACTTTCTCTTAATGAACATCAAAACTTACAGATCAAAGCGGCTGAACTTGACCAAGGAATGCATAATCAAAAAACTTGGTTTATTAGCGGATTTCTTCTATTGGCAGGAATGGTGATAGCCACATTGGCTTTTTACTCTAATGCGATTAAGCGTTTGAAAAAATTGACTCGAAAAATCCATCGTATGACAGAAGACTCAAATGATAATACATTGTACATGGATGAGATCGATGAGTTATTTCAAGCATTTGATGCGTTTTCCGAAACAATTGATATGCAAACACGTCGCTTAGAAACACTCTCACTTACCGACGGCTTGACTAGCGTAGCAAACAGGCGGGCCTTCGATCTACATTTATCCGCGCAGCTAGCTACTCAAAAAAATACCCAATACGACTTGTCAATTTTATTGATTGATATCGACTATTTTAAGCAATACAACGACTATTATGGTCATATTAGTGGCGATGAAGCATTACAAAAAATAGCAGCTATATTGGACAATTCAATTGATAAAAAAACGGATTTGACCGCACGTTATGGCGGAGAAGAATTTGTCATCGTACTAACGGATAAAAATGTAATAAAAGCCAAACAGATTACGCAACAAATACAACAAAATCTAAACCTTGCAAATATTGAGCATAAAGGTAGCGAACTTTATCAAACCATTACTGTAAGCATAGGCATAGTGACAATACATCAAGGAGAAACCACTGACACAGACACATTAATGAAAAAAGCGGACACGGCATTGTATCATTCTAAACATCACGGCCGTAACAGAGCGACTCACTTCAATGACATAACATAATTATCCGTAACGTTTAGGCTTTGGCTTTTCCTATGCGCTTCAGCAGTATCAAAATGATCACCAAAGCAAAAACACCAAGAATAGAGCCAGTAAAGCCAACACTTTCTAAACCAACAAGCTGAATAACCTGACCACCCACCAGTGCTCCCGCACCAATTCCTAAATTAATAATGCCCGAATACAACGACATAATAATATCCGCTGCCGTATCATCTACTTTCAACACTCGTATTTGCATACTCAAGCCTATAATCATCAGAGACGCGCCCCAAAGAAGAACACTGGTAATGAGTAAAGAGGAACTTGGTGACACAAAATACAAAGCCCCCATACACAAGGATGCAATAACTACACTACAAACCAACATCAAAGTATTGGCTTTTTCACCAAAGTAGCTAAACAGTATACTGCCGACAATCCCAGCCATACCAAATAGCAGCAACAGTAACGTAGTGAATTGACCACTGGCTGAGCCGACCTCTTTTAAGAAGGGCTCAATGTAACTGTAAGCCGTGTAATGTGCAGAAAATATCATGAAGATAAACAAATACATGCCTAGCAATACTTTATTACGAAGCACCTCTGGCACTTTACTCAGTGACCCCGAAAACAAACTAGGTAGATTAGGCAATAAACGGTACATGGCCAGCATGATAATTAATGCGATGACCGCAATCACCGCAAAAGTAGTTCGCCACCCCAAAAGTTGACCAATAATACGGCCCGCAGGCACACCAAGCACCATGGCCAAGCCAGTACCTGTTGCCAGTACACTCAATGCAAAGGTATGTTTTCCTTGCGGCGCAACACGAATCGCAATAGAAGCAGTAATCGACCAAAACACCGCATGAGCAAATGCAATTCCGATACGACTTATCAATAAAGTCGTAAAACTCCACGCAACGACCGACAAAATATGACTCGCAATAAACAAAGCGAACAAGCCTAGCAATAACGTCTTGCGCTCTAATTTACGCGTCATCAGCATCATTGGCAGCGACATCAGCGCCACAATCCATGCATACACAGTCAACATCCAACCAACATGAGCAGGCGAAACAGAAAAACTCTCAGCGATATCCGTCAACAACCCAACTGGCACAAACTCTGTGGTATTAAAAATAAAAGCACTGAAACCAAGCACAAAAACGCGCAAGTATTGAACACGACGAGAAGCCGTATCCTCATTAGAAGAGGTTGATATCATGGTGTCCTGCAGGAATGTGAGAGACTAGAAAGGCGACTATTTTCCACTTTTTTAAGCATAACGGAATAGTGAAATATGAATGTATTTTGATAGTTTCGTTAATACTGAATTGGATAAATAAAATATTTAAAACACGTCATATAGGTTTATAAGAAAAAAATACTCAAATACGCTTTCTAAACCTATAAATTGTTTTGATTTTTTACAAAAAATGCCATACAACAGTGCATCTAAAGTGATGCAAATCGCACAACCCCCATGCATTACAATTAACCTGTGTGGAAGGAACCAATATGAATAACTTATCCGTAAAAGCGAAATTCATTACTCTTACTTTATCCATCATTGTTATATTTTTGGTGGCATTAAGCTTAATAAAAGTCAAAAGCACGCAATTAGCTGACCGCTTTGACCAATTTTACGAAGAAAACCATAATGTCTCACTAAACTTGGAACGAGTGAAAGAAGCACAAGTAAATATCGTGCTCAATGTACGAGGCCTACAAATTGCTTATCTACTCTCACTCGATAAACAAATTCCAGGTTATCTAGACGCTATTTCGAAAAGCTACAATACAACACCATCGCTCATGAATGAGCTAAATAAAGGTCTTCCTAAGCAATCAGACGAATCGAAAAAGCTTCATACTCTGGTCAAAGACTTTCAAAGCAAGACAAAGACTTTTGTTAGCACAATGGAAAATTCAGCTGACCACAAAGCCCCCTTCCCAGTCTTTTCTGCTTTCATCGGCTCCTATAATGATCTAATGACATACTTCACTGCACTCACAGACAAAACAAACGAAGAAGTCATCAATGCCAAACAACAAACAGAAGACCTGATTGCAGAAATAGATATGAGCTTCTGGCTTTCTATCTTAGTCGCCTTGGTGATTTCCATGACGCTTAGCTATTTAATATCCAATAATATAGTACGTGGTATTTTAGCGGTTCGTGACGCTGCGCAAAATATGGCACAAGGCCACCTCAATAAACCCGTGAAAGTATCAGGCAGTGATGAAATAGCAGAGCTTGGCAATGCGATAAATACGTCAGCTGAAAACTTACGCAAAGTCCTTACGGGTGTGCTTAGTTCGGTAGAAAAGGTTAATGAAAACAGCAAAGATGTCTTAAAAGTAAACCAAGAAGTTGGTGAATATTCCGTCCATATTATGGACAACACAACTCAAGTGGTCGTAGCACTAGATCAGATGTCTGCTAATAACCGCACCATTGCTGACAATACACAGCAATCTGCTCAGGCCGCCAGTGACATTCGCACTGTTGCACAAAATAGTTTAACAACGGCCAATGGCACTTTAGATGCGATTAACCAATTAGTTTCTTCATTAAAAGAAACGGGTGACGTTGTTACTAAACTACGCCAAGAAACAAGCAACATAGAAACCATTTTAGATGTGATTCGTAGTATCGCAGAGCAAACTAACTTACTTGCTCTAAATGCCGCTATTGAAGCAGCACGCGCTGGTGAACAAGGTCGAGGCTTTGCCGTGGTAGCTGATGAGGTGCGAACACTAGCACAACGTTCACAAGACAGTGTCAATGAAATTGAAACCCTCCTAGCGCAGTTAAGCACAGCCAGTGGTCAAGCAGTAAACCGCATGGAAGTCAGCTTCAAACTAGTAGAGTCCTCCAAAGAACAAGTCGAAAAAACCAACGAGCTCACTGGCAATATTTTAGCAGGCATTGAGCAAGTATCTGAACAAGCTCAACACATAGCCCAATCCATAGAAGAACAAATGGAAGTATCCGAAGACATCACCAAGAAAATGCATTCAGTACAAAGCCTAACAAATCAAAGCGCGGAAATGGCCAAACGTTCTGGCATTAATATGGCCGAAAGCAGTGTTGATGTGCAGCAGCAGCTAAGCTTCTTCAAACTCTAACGTTAGGCCGAACAATATCCAATATCGTATGCACCTGACCGTTATCAAACAGTCAGGTGCTTTAACGGCTTACCCATTTACTCTTTTCTATTACGATAGCCTCACAGAATCCGACACGGCTTAGTTAAACTCCTACACTTTTTTACAGTACTTCCAAATCAGCTATGAGACGATATTAACTAGTAAATAAATACCTACGAGTACAAATGACGTCTGCTATTTTATATTTTTCACCTCAACTAGCATCATGGAAGTTTCAATTCGACACACTTTTATCCACTTGTGGACAAGTTGTCGACTGGCAAGCTATACAGAATATCGATCAATCTCCTACTTCATCCATTGTGTTGATTGAAGAAAAAGACATTAGGGAAAAAGATTGGCCATTATTGGCGTCCAGAAAAGCTATTATCATTGTCGATGAATGGAACTTGGATTGTAGCGTTAAATGGATACAAAGAGGTGCAACAAACTGCTTTGCTCGCAATGACGAACAACTTGCCGCTTGGCTAATATCTGAGTTGTCAAAATTTGCATTGAGTCGATCCAATCGAACGGAAGATGATACTTTGCAAGTCATCATAGATGCGATTCCAGCCCCTATTTTTTTCAAAGATCATTTGCATATTTACCGAGGCTGCAACAATGCATTTTGCCAGTTTATAGGACACTCACGAGAAGAGATTATTGGGTGTTCCGTCTATGATATCGCTCCTAAGCACCTTGCAGACACATATTATGAAGCCGACTGTAAGCTACTAGCCCAAGGTGGTACTCAACGCTATGAAGCAGAAGTTCTTCTTTGTGATGGGTCTATTCATGAAATCGAATTCAATAAAGCCGTCTTCACAGATTCAAATGGGCAAGCCATAGGTCAAGTTGGTGTTATGTTAGACGTAACCGAACGCAACCAACTTATTAGCCAATTAGATAAAGCCACGCGTACAGACCCTCTAACAGGTACCTCAAATCGCAGAGAATTTAATCTCATTATTCATGATGAGCTAAATCAGCAAAAACACGCTGAAAAAAGACTCTGTTTAATAACTCTGGATATCGATTTTTTCAAAAAAATCAATGATAGATTTGGTCATAGCGGAGGCGATCAAGCCCTGCAATTAATAGCTAATTGGCTGCAAAAAAAGCTCAGGTCAACGGATACCTTATTTCGGGTTGGTGGCGAAGAGTTTTATATTTTGATGCGAGAAACTGATATGGATAATGCCTTCAAAATAGCAGAGAGACTGTGTAAAGACATGGCAACTCACACCTTCCAGATCAACCAACAAGCTGTTCACATCACACTATCTGCAGGCGTAATTGAATTAGACCCAACAACAGATCTAGAAAGCTCTCTCGACAAGGTAGATAAAGCTTTATACGAGGCAAAGTCTGACGGTCGAAACTGCGTTTGCCCAGTATTTACGTAGCATATTTTTATATTAAAAATTAACATTAACGGGAACGATTTCCATTACCCTTTGTCATAATGGAAGTAATTCACCAATTAACAGACTTTCCCACTACGTAAATAGGTACTTGTAATGAAACGTCCAACAATAAAAACATCGCTTTTCACTCTAGCTGGTGCAACAACTATGCTCGCTTTGAGCAGCACTTCTGCCCAAGCCAGTGGCGAGGTCAATGTCTATTCAGCGCGCAGCGAAGCGCTAATTGCTCCTTTGCTAGACATTTATGCAAAAGAAAATAACGTCAAAGTAAACCTAATTACCGGCAGTGCAGATGCTTTATTGAGCCGCCTGCAGTCAGAAGGAGATGCCAGCCCAGCGGATGTATTTATCACTGTGGATGCCGGACGTCTATATCGAGCAAAAGAAGCCGGTGTGCTCCAGGCGTTTGAAACAAGCAACTTAAATAAAGTTGTACCTGATCATCTCAAAGACCGTGACGGTTACTGGTACGGATTGTCTCAGCGTGCTCGCGTGATACTTTATAATCCTGAAACCGTCTCCGCTGCTGATTTATCGACATACGAAGACCTAGCTGATCCTAAGTGGAAAGGAAAAATTTGCATTCGCTCTTCTAGCAACATCTACAACCAATCTTTGGTTGCTTCCATGATCGACGCTAATGGAGAAAAACAAACGTTAGAATGGATCAAAGGTCTAGTTGCGAACTTCGCACGTCCACCAGCTGGCGGCGACACAGATCAGATCAAAGCAGCTGCCGCAGGCGTTTGTGACATCGCTGTCGCAAATACCTATTACTTTGGCCGTTTAGGTTTAAGTGACAAACCTGACGAACGCGCTGTTTTTGATAAGCTAAAAATGTTCTGGCCAAACCAAGCGGCCAACGAGCGTGGCGCTCACGTCAATGTCAGCGGTATTGGCATCACAGCATCTTCTAAAAACACCGACAACGCCAAACAATTAATCGACTTCTTAACCAATAAGCAAAGCCAAGAATGGTACGCCAACGTGAACAACGAATACGCCGTGATTGAAGGCGTGGCGCCACCAAAAAGCCTAGCGACGTTTGGTGAATTCAAAGCTGATAAAGTGTCTTTGAGTGTATTAGGTGAAAACAACCGCCAAGCGGTTAAACTAATGGACCAAGGTGGCTGGAAATAAATTAAGCTTTCCACCTCACAGCAAAAAAGAGAAGAGGCGCTACGGCGCCTCTTCTTCCATCAAATTCCAAAATGCTTCGACCAGCGGATTTTTCAAGCTTTTCTTTAATGTAAACAAACCGATGTCGTATGGCTCCAACTCAGGCTTCACATCCAACACCTTAATTCGATCTACCAGCGGACTGTTATCCAAGACGATTTTTGGTACTACACCAATTCCAAAACCTAAGCTCACCATGCTCACAATCGCCTCATTACCGGTGACTTGTGCATAAATCCTTGGCGCGATGTCGAGTTGACGAAACCATTCATCAATACGCGTTCGAGACACTCCACTTTCAGAAAGGATCATCGGGATATTTGCCCACTCTTCTGGCGACGTTGGGGTATTGGTCGGAACATTCGGCACTTGCTGCTCCAGGGGCGCAATAAACAACAAAGGCGAGATGGCGATCTGCTTAAAGTCCAACCCTCGTGGTAAATTCGCAGGGCGGGCAGCAATGGTAATATCCTCTTTGCCATCCAGAATATGTGCAATCGCATGTTCTGGATCGCCCGTACGCAATTTGATTTCAATCGCTGGATAGGCAATACGAAAACGACGCAGCAATTCATACAAAAAACTATAACTGGCCGTGACTGAACCATACAGGCTGATTTCACCGCTCAGTTGGTCGGAATTATCCGTCAATTCATGGCGAATCAAATTCCATTGTCGGCTGGTATCGCGAGCGTATTTGAGAAATTTCTGCCCTTCTTGAGTCAATGCCACTGTACGATTATCACGGTTAAACAAAGCCACGCCGAGCTCGTCTTCTAAGTGTCGGATGTTTCGTGACATGGCAGAAATACTAATGTGACATTCGTCACTGGCGCGCCCGAAATTCAACGTTTCCGCTAAGGCGAGAAATTGCTTAAGCGTTTTTATATTCATAATGAAGCCTGCCCCCAATTGCTATTTACTCATCATAAATCATGATTGCAAAAAATGGGATACTATATTGCGAATATATCAATTTACGAAAAGGTTCTACTAGGATAGATTAACCCTACTCGCAGAACGTCAGGAAAATCATTGCTTGGCGACTGTGTCATCCATTTTTAATATCAGCGTGTTTTTATCGCCGGTACATTAATTTAAAAGGTGTGTTTACCATGGCTAATTACTTCAATACTTTGCCGCTACGCGAGCAACTAGCTCAACTAGCAAAATGTCGCTTCATGAACAGCTCTGAATTTGCAGACGGCGTAGAAGCGCTTAAAGGCAAAAAACTCGTTGTTATCGGTTGTGGCGCACAAGGTCTTAACCAAGGCTTGAACCTTCGCGATTCAGGTCTAGACGTTTCTTACGCTTTGCGTCCTGAAGCCATTGCACAAAAACGTCAGTCTTGGAAAAATGCTACTGAAAACGGTTTTGTTGTAGGTACTTACGAAGATTTGATCCCGACTGCTGATGTTGTATTGAACCTTACTCCTGATAAGCAACACACTCCAGTTGTTACAGCGGTTATGCCTCTTATGAAGCAAGGCGCTTGCCTATCTTACTCTCACGGTTTCAACATCGTAGAAGAAGGCATGCAGATCCGTGACGACCTTACTGTAATCATGGTTGCACCTAAGTGCCCAGGTTCTGAAGTTCGCGCTGAATACGTTCGTGGTTTTGGTGTTCCAACACTTATCGCGGTTCACGAAGACAACGACCCTAAAGGCGAAGGTCTTGCACTAGCGAAAGCGTACGCAGTTGGTACTGGCGGTCACAAAGCAGGCGTTTTGATGTCTTCTTTCATCGCTGAAGTTAAATCCGACCTTATGGGTGAGCAAACTATCCTTTGTGGTATGTTGCAGACTGGCTCTATCCTTTGCTTCGACAAAATGGTTGAAGAAGGCATCGACGCTGGCTACGCATCTCGTTTGATCCAATTCGGTTGGGAAACCATCACTGAAGCATTGAAATACGGCGGCGTGACTAACATGCTAGATCGTCTTTCTAACCCAGCTAAGATCAAAGCATTCGATCTTTCTGAAGAGCTAAAAGTGATCATGCGTCCTTTGTACAACAAACACCAAGATGACATCATCAACGGCACTTTCTCTCGCGTAATGATGGAAGACTGGGCGAACGATGATAAAAACCTTCTTCAATGGCGTGCAGACACAGCGGAAACTAACTTCGAGAAAACACCAGCTGGCGATGTAGAAATTTCTGAACAAGAATTCTTCGACAACGGTATCTTGATGGTGGCTATGGTTAAAGCGGGCGTTGAGCTTGCTTTCGAAACCATGACTGCTGCAGGCATCATTGCTGAATCGGCTTACTACGAGTCTCTACACGAAACGCCACTAATCGCGAACACCATCGCTCGTAAGAAATTGTACGAAATGAACGCGACAATCTCTGACACAGCGGAATACGGTTGCTACCTATACAACCACGCTTGTGTTCCATTATTGGCTGACTTCATGAAAGACATCAAAACCGACGTTATCGGTAAAGGTCTTTCTTTAGAAGACACTGGCGTTGATAACAAGCGCTTGATCGAAGTAAACACAGCACTTCGCTCTCACCCAGTAGAAGCGGTTGGTTCGGTTCTTCGTGGCCACATGGCGGATATGAAAAAGATCGTTTAATACGATTATTGCGCTCGCCAATACTTTGTTAAACCAAGTATTGGCGGACTCATAACATCGTAATTTACCCATAAAAGCCGAGCTTCAAAACTCGGCTTTTTTGTCTCTATTTGTTATCAACAAAACATTAGGAAATACCATGGACAGCATCCGCTTAGACAATATTCTCTTCAACAAGGTAACGGTGAACTTTGATGATCGCTTTACGCTAAGTGAGATTAACTGGACCATTGAACCTAACCAACATTGGGTGATCACTGGCACCAACGGATCAGGCAAATCTGCTTTGGCCGCCGTGCTTGCTGGAGTGGGCGATATTGAAAACGGTACAGTCACTGGTCTTCCAAAAAACGTCGGATTGGTGTCTTTTGAAGCCCAAGCCGAATTGATCGCTAAAGAACTAAAAAAAGACGACGCCGACATCATGGATGTGATTTCCCTCGGCACCCCCGTTCATGAAATGATCTTCGACAACTGCCAAGACTCTGAACTGGCTCACTCTCTTGTAGAAAAGTTCGGCCTAAGCAAACTACTCGACCGCGCCTTTCGTAAGCTGTCTACTGGCGAAACCCGCAAAGTCATGCTGATTCGCGCTTTATCCAGCAAGCCAGATTTGCTTATCTTAGACGAACCCTTCGATGGCTTAGACGTGGATACGCTTGCCATGCTGCAAGCACATCTAGCGTCCATCATAGACACCACACCGATGGTCCTGGTGCTAAACCGCTTTGACGAGATGCCAGACTTCATCACTCACGTCGCCTATATGGACAATGGCAAGCTGGCTCTTACAGTAGACAAAAAAGACGAAAACGCCTTCAACGAGCTTTATCAATTACTGCATTTGAAAACCACCGATCTCAGCGTGCCAGAGGCCGACCCAGCGAACAAACTACCAGTACTCGATCCAAGCCAACCGCTCGTCAAGCTGAACCAAGCGACCATCAAATACGGCGATACCGTGATTGTCGATAAACTGGATTGGACCATTGAGCGCGGCCAACATTGGCAACTTAGCGGCCCCAATGGCAGCGGCAAAACCTGCGTCTTGTCTTTGATCACTGGCGATCATCCACAATGCTACACCAACGACATTTTTGTCTTCGGATTCCAGCGTGGGAACGGCGAAAGCATCTGGCAGATCAAACAATTTATCGGCTATGTTTCCACGGCACTGCAATGGGAATACCGCGTCAGCACCAGTTGTAAAAACGTTATTATTTCCGGCTTCTACGACAGCATCGGCATGTACAGCAAATCTACCGATAACCAGAAGCAAATTGCAGATCAATGGCTTGAACTACTCGGCATGAAAGACCGCGCCGACCAGCCCTTCAACAAACTCTCATACGGCGACCAGCGTTTACTACTCATCGCCCGCGCCATGGTCAAACACCCGCCATTATTGATCCTAGATGAACCCTGCCTCGGCCTAGACGACATGAACCGCCAACTTGTCCTCGCGCTGATCGAGAAAATTTGTGAAGGGAAAGAAACCACAGTGCTCTACGTCAACCACCACGCAGAAGATCAGATCAAAGGGATAGAGAACTACTTGGGATTGAAGAAGAACGACTAGCTTAAAGCTAAATGAGGCAAGACCTCTCAAAAGTTTTTGACAAAAAAACAAGATGATAGAAAGTCGTATTTATTAGCGATAAGATACGCAAGTCATCAACAATGAAACCTATAGGGAACACTGTGAACCATACTCTACGCTCAATTACTATTGCACTGGCTTGTGTCGCTAGCTTGTCTGCTAACGCGGATCCAAAAACACCAGGTACGCATAAAGGCTACTCCACTATCGATATGACCTCTGCGGGCATGCCAGCAGATGTGAAGATGATTTCTGTTGCGGATATCAAGAAGGAACTGCAAGGCAAAGCGCCTTTTGCCGTTGGTTTAGATATTGATGACACTAGCTTGTTCAGTACACCAGTTTTTTATCGTGGTCAGCAAGAATTTTCCCCAAATGGTTACTCTTACCTATCGAATCAAGACTTTTGGGATAAAGCAAACTGTGGTTGGGATGCATTCAGCATGCCTAAAAATATTGCTAAAGAGTTGATTGCCATGCACCAAGAACGTGGTGATAGCATTTATTTCATCACTGGTCGTACCGGTTCTGACTGTAACTTCACCACGGAATATTTGAAAAAGGCGTTTGATATCAAAGACATGCACGATGTCATTTTTGCAGGATCAAGCCGTACTGAATACACAAAAACCAAGTACATCAAAGAGAATAACATCAAGATGTATTATGGTGATGCAGATGGTGACATTATTTCGGCCCGTAATGCGGGCGCTGAAGGCATTCGTGTAATGCGTGCGGCTAACTCTAGCTACAAGCCAATTCCAAAAAATGGCATTTATGGCGAACGAGTGTTAAAAGACTCTCAGTACTAATACTCATACCACTTAGTAGCAAAAAGCCGAAAATCATTGGATTTTCGGCTTTTTGCTTTTCTACTCTTACGCTACTGACTCTATCTCAACGCTATCTGGTTGCAGACATAATCTCTCACTGGTTGAATTGCTATCGCTTAACGGAAAACCGCCAACGGCTTGAGCAATCCAATCCGCTGCGTTTGGAATGATGTCTACTAGTTGAGGAAGGTCATTAACACATAAGAACTTGATGTCTGGATCTGTCGCTCTCTTCAGTAACGCCAGTGTGTCGGCTTGAGGTCGCCCTTTTCCCTGCCCACTTACGATGTGAAGATGATCATCTTCGGCGCTAAGCTTGGCTTCCTTATTCAATATACAGGCATGGTTATGCAGTCCCTGTGGGAAAAATTGAGCTAAGTTTCGAAATCTGTATTTAATATTATTGAGGAACTCATCGGGATAGCGAGCAAACAATTCGGCCATCTTTGAACGTAGAAAAGGATGGACGACATGGGCAGCAGAGAACAACTCAGAAGCCGGAATCCCAATAATTTTAGCTGCATTCACCTGCATAAAGTAATGAAATTTCGCGGGATCAACGCGTGCTTCACTGCCGCTAATTCGCTCACTAAAATCAGCCCATTTGCCTCGCAAAACAGGCGCTAGTCCATCAAACACATCAGTCGGTTTTAAAGATGCAGCCAAGAATACATCGTCGTTAAAGTAGATGAATCGCTCACTCAGCCCCTCAATTCGCCACAACATACTTTCAATGGCCAAAGAATTAAAGGTGGGTAACACGTGAGTGAATCCTGCAAAAATGTCTGCATGATAAGCCAGATGCACTTTAGCTTGAATGTTTTCTGAAAGGCTCGATAAATCAGGGCCTTTATCATCAACGACAATCCAGATTTTACCTATCCAAGGAGCATGATTTTCAATCGATTGAATGCAATACAGGATTTCATCGTTACACATCCACCTATGAGGATTCGACGCATTTTCATTCAATGGCAAAGATTCCATTGCCATATATTTTTGTCGTTTTTGTCTATGTTTCGCATCACTCCCATCCACCCAAGTGATCACTGCATCAATAGGTTCAAACTGGAGTTCGGTTGTATTACTTAGCATTTCAATATCCGTGCATGACGATGTCTTTGCTGATGCAAATAGTGGCTCAGGCTGATCGTCGAACGAGTCAATTCTAGGTGGGTCAACTCTTCAATGAGTTGAGCTGATAGTGAATCTATCGGTTGTTTTCTAGCTATTCGAAAGGAATAAAACTGTCTTACATTATTTTTCCAATGATACCTTATACTTGCTAAGCAGAGCTTGCTCTTTTTTGCCCTTCATCGCCAAGCGACCTTGATTCCAAACATTGATCAATTCTTGTCTTTTTTTAGAGGGAATTTTATTTGAAAAGATAGGCATTTCAACTAGGTTTTTCTCTAAGCTTGGATGCACGACTACGAGGTCATCGTTTAAGTTCAGCTGGTTTAAAACATACTGCAGGACGAGCTCGTTATCTGCATATAAATCGACGCGATTTTATTTAATCATCTGAAAGATACGATCAACGACATCATCATAACCCGCGATGACTTCAACAAAGTTAGCGTTTTTCGGGTCATCGATATAGTTTTGATAGCCAGCACTCATCGAGCTGTAATCCCAACCAGGACCAGTTGCGATTCGTTTTCCATTTAAAGATTGGATACCTTGATAACGCCAAGGATCATTCTTTCGAACAACAAAAGCACTGGCGTAGGAAAAAGTTGCTTCATCGGCGTAGCTAAAGCCTTTCTCTGAATTCTTCGAATAGAGATATTCTGGCAACATATCACATAACCCTTCGGCTACCATGTCCAACCCTCTTGCTAGAGGTACTTCAAAGTATTCGAGGGCATATCCTTTTGAAGAGTATATTTGCTCAACCATGTCGATGACGACACCACGCTCAGGAGCTTCTTTTGTTGGGAATATTGTCATCGGTGGCCACTGGTCGTAACACACTTTTAGTGTCTTCGCATGGCTAACACTCGACACGCCAGCTACCAAGGCAAACATAAGGAGGGATAGCATTCTTAGTTTATTACCTTTCAACACGATCTCTCCCCTTATCTTTCGCTCCGTAGAGCTTCAAATCGGCACGTTTAAACAATTCATCAATTGACTGATCTTCAGGCTCCGATGATTCAACACCAAGGCTTACAGTATAAGTGACTGTCTTATCTTCCACTTCTAACGCAGCATCACTTATAGTTTGACGTATTTTATCAGCAAGCTGGCAGGCAGCATCCAATCCGGTATCTGGAAGAAATATAGCGAACTCTTCGCCGCCCACTCTACCAAGAAGGTCTGATTTTCTTAAAAAGCCCTAAAGTGTTTGGGTAAAGTGGATGAGTACTTTGTCCCCGATAAAATGCCCATAGGTATCATTGATCCGCTTAAAGTAATCTAAATCCATCAAAATAAAGGATACGGTCGATTTTTTATCTCGGGAGTGAACAAGTTTTTTTTGCGCTGTTTCAAAAAAACTCCCTCGATTTAAGACATCCGTCAAAGAATCCCTTGTTGCGAGGTATTTGAGTTTTTCATTGAGAATTTGTAGGTCTTCGGTACGTTTTGCCACGGCATTCTCTAACCAGTCTCGCTTGGCTTGCTCGTCTTCTAACAATCGTTCTCTGTCCGAAGACATAGCGGAAAGCATATTATTCATATGTTCTTGAAGCTGACTAAGTTCGTTATTTTCAGCGTTCGATAAATGAATACGCTTACTGATACTTGTGCTTAACTGCACCTCATTCACTTGCAACATTAGCTCCCTTAAAGGTGTTGCTAAATAGCGGTCAAAAGCCCAAATAAACAGCCAGAATAAGACAGTTAACTTGATGAATGCGGTAATAGCAATTAAAGCAAAGCCGAACCAAACTCGTTCTAGCACCACACCTGAGGATGAATAAAGTACCAGCGTACCAAGAGGTATACTTTCGCGATTTAGAGTCCAGCTTAATGCTGATGTCGAATCAAAAATAGACAGTGGAACAGAGCTAGAGTCGTAGAATCTTTTCGATATTATACTTTGCGAATTTTGGTCTAAAACATCCACACCTTCAATAATTGGCATTTGAATCAGCCCCGAGGTGAGCGAATCTAACTGGTTGCGGTTGTACTGCCACAAGCTAGTCGAAATAGGACCCCGAACCGTTGCTTCCAATTGCTGTAATTCACTGACAATAGCATCCTGCGTTTTCAGATATTCGCTCAAAAACTGTAAACTTGTGATTAGAAGGGTAACAACCAAATAAATGGAAAAAATCACACGCATCATTTTTTGGGAGAGATTGTTTGGACGCAGAAACCTTACAAACATTAAAAACGGACCTTTCCATTAAACTTTAAGCTAAAGTTTACCTTAGATGTTTCCCGTGCTAAATGAAATCTACTTATCTACAACAAAGAAAAACCTCTGCTTACATATTTTGTATTTTTCTAGCTATGTTAAATAATTTAATGAAGTCCGCCTAAACCAATCAGACTTACATTGCGATGCAATTCTTTACAGTCTTGATATTGCTTCTTATCTGCCCAAAGCCGACTATTGAATTATTAGAGTAAATTCAATGAATTAAGAGGCAATCCTAAAATGAAAAAGAATTTACACCCTTTTGATAGAGCGATAAGAGGTGTTATCGGGGTTGTGTTTACTGGTTTTGCCCTATTCAACGGCGACTACTTAGAAGAGCCTATATTAGAAGCATTAATCGGCGTATTTGGTGCACTCAACTTAATATCCCTTCTATCAGGATGGTGTCCAATTTACCACGTTGCAGGCATTAGCTCCTGCAAAAATAAGTAATAAGTCTTCCACAGACTCAAGGTTTTTATGCCTCCACTATTAGAACTACAAAGAGACAAATCCTTCCGCTTAAAGCTGATACTCGTTTGTCTTACCGTGGCATTAACTGTCTCTACTATTTATGTGGTTGTGTCCTATCGACTAGCGGCAGACTTAGGGTTAAAAACAGCCTTGGACTCACTGCATCGTCAAGCCATGTTGTTGCAAGGAGAACTTCTCTTAAACGATAAAGAAAATTCAAAAAAGCAGCTCTCTGAGCTTGTAGAGCTTGTGTATTTTAATGATCACCTAGACACTTCCGAGTTTTACTTAAACATCACTGGACCTGATTTACAGTGGTCTATTAGCAATGAAATAAACACCTCTCAGTTAGAGCGTTTATTATCAAGATTGTCATTGCACACTGACCAACATGGGCAAATGAAAGGTATGCCAAACGGATTAGAAACACTAGATAACAAGCAATTCCTTTGGCAAAAAATCTACGGTGACACACACCAAATAACAATTATTAAAACGTCGAAAGACATCGACGACATACTCGCCATTGTGATGAAGCGACTAATCATTACCTCTATTATCGTTTTCTGGTTAGCCACTTGGTTTGCACTCACCCTATCCTCTTGGATGAATAAACGTGTTCAGGATAAAAACGATGCCCTTGCTCATTTGGCTACCCATGATTCGTTAACCGGATTACCTAACCGACTTTTTATTAAGAACATGATGAAAGACATCTTGCCTGACCCGTTAGACAAAAAGTCTTTAAAATCACGAAATGTAGACGAATCAACACTCACCCAAGCTTGCCTTTTTGTCATCGATTTAGACAAATTCAAAGAAGTGAACGATACATTTGGACATACAGCAGGCGATGTTCTTTTAGTAAAATTCGCTCAAAAACTGAAAGAAGTCATAGATAACACACAAACGCTTGTTCGATTTGGTGGTGATAAGTTCATCATTTGGGCGCCTGAGGTAAGTCTAGAGCAAGCTAAAAACCTTGTACAAAAGCTAATCATTACCTGTAATGAACCAGTAATGATCAACAAACTCGCAATTAGTACAGGCGCTAGTATTGGCATTTCACATTATCCAAGCCAAGCAACAGATCCAGAATCTTTAATCCTTTATGCAGATACAGCCATGGATGAAGCAAAGCAAAATCGCAGTGGTTGGAGCATGTTCAGTGAAAGAAATATACAATGCGGTCGACAGCGCTTAAAGCTCCGTGCTGATTTAGATAACGCATTGTTTGATAGGCAAATTAAGCTTCATTATCAGCCTAAAGTGTCACTTATAAATGGTCATATTATTGGCATAGAAGCATTAGCTCGCTGGCATCATCCAACAGATGGCATTCTATCTCCAGTACATTTTATTGAGTTAATCGAGCAAAGTGGTCGCGTTCAAGAATTTGGCCGTTACGTTATTGCAAACGCAATTGAACAGCTTGGCCTTTGGCACCAACAGGGACTGTTTACACCTATTGCGATTAACCTATCTCCTTACAATTTACTTGACCCGAGTCTATTAGACTTCACCCTTCGGCTCCTTAAAAATCATAAGATTGAAGCAAATAAGCTGGAAATAGAGCTAATCGAATCTGCAACCAGCATCAACATAGAATTCATATCTCAAAGTCTAAATGACTTTAAAGAAGCTGGGATTAAATTAGCCATAGACGATTTTGGAACAGGTATGAGCTCTTTGTCTTACATCAGCGATCTCAATGTAAACCACATAAAAATTGACCGATCTTTTATTGATGGCGTAGAGCAGGATATTAGAAAACAAGCCGTCGTGTCATCTGTCATCATGCTGGCAAATTCTTTTGGATGCGAAGTCATAGCGGAAGGCATAGAAAATAAATTCCAAGCTGAAATGCTGATCAACATGGGTTGTCTATATGGCCAAGGCTATTATTACGCCAAGCCAATGACGGCAGAAAAAATGCAAGCCATGTTACAGGCTGATGCTGCTCTGCCACTCTAAAGCGCTTTCCTCAAATACAGCAAGACGTAATCACTCACTCGTATTAACTTGACCTAACCCAAAAACTCACACAATATTAAGCTTCATTTAAATACTTAAGGAGATTATTGATGATTGTATTCAACTCAACGCCGATTAAGACTGCACAGAGTATCAGACTTTAGAATAGCGCTAGACGTTTTACCGTTTTTCTTTGAACTGCCCCTCTTATAAGATTTCTTTCGGGACATCTTTCTTTGCACTGTCTCATCCGGCGTTTTTAGTTTTATCTAACTAATTTTTGTATCTTTAGCCGGAGCTAAAACATTGAATATATCTAGATTACAACCTTTAGGTTGGAGCCATTTTTTCCTGCAACAAACGGACACTCAAACGTTAGAAAAACTACAATCTAACGAATTACAGGTCTTTCGAATCAGTGCGATTCATCGTTCGGTCATCAAAGGCTTAGGTGGCAATTGGGAAGAAGGCGAAGTGGAACTGCTTTGCCCAGAAAGCTTTCAACCAGTCAGCGAACATTTTTGTGTCGGTGATTGGGTGATCGTAGAACAAGCTCATGAGCACTTTCGTATCATTGAAGTATTAGACGCGAAAAACCAACTAGAACGCTTGAGCAACCAGAAACGGCAACTCATGGCGGCGAATTTGGACTACCTTTTTATTGTCACCAGCGCAAACAGTGACTTTAGCCTCAAACGATTAGAGCGCTATCTCGCTATGGCTTATGATGCCAATATCGAGCCTGTCATCGTGCTTAATAAGAGCGATTTAACCGATAATGTCGACGACTTTTTAGATCAAATTCGTGATTTAAAAGTCCATAACATAGTCGGTATTTCGATGTTACAGCCAGACTCTCTTTTGTTACTTAAGCATTACCTGACTGCTGGCACAACCATTGCGATGGTTGGCTCCTCAGGTGTCGGCAAGTCTTCGTTAATCAATGCGCTTTTCAATCAAGCGGTCGGGATAGAGGTAATTGATCAAAACAGCATTAGAATGATCGAAGACATTCAGACCATAGGAGGCATTCGTGACGATGATGACAAAGGCAAGCACACCACAACGTCTCGGCAACTGCTGATTAATGCAGACGGCGTGTTGTTCATCGATACACCAGGTATTCGTGAGTTACAGCTACTTAATGCCCAAGACGGTTTAGAGATAGCCTTCCACGACATTGTACAACTGGCCCAACACTGCAAATTTAACAATTGCTCTCACCAAACAGAACCTGGCTGCAAGATCTTAAATGCCTTAGGGAATGGTGAATTAGCTCAATCTCACTGGGACAATTACCAAAAGCTACTAAAAGAGGACGCATTTAATGCCCGTTCAGCTCAAGGAGCCTATGCTCAGAAGCAGCATATGAAAACCTTTAGCAAAGCCATTAATAGAGTCCAATCAAAGCACCGACAAGACAAAGGAAGATAAAGCCTAAAGAAAGAGGCTCCTCATGAGCCTCTTTCTTAAATTAATATTTCACTAACCCACTGCTAATTAAATGCGATTCAGTAGATCTGTCTTTTTTGAATTGTATTCGTTATCCGAAATAGCACCCATATCACGTAACTTCGCTAACTTTTCAATCAACTGAATCACTTCATCAACAGAAGATGCATTAGTCAAATTCTGAGGAGCTTGCATTGCAGGTGCTGGCGTAAACGCCATTTGTGCAGGCGGAGCCACAAAGTTATTCTGTGGTGCTAAGTTTTGCTGTGCTGACTGTTGTGATGCTTGATTGTTCGTATTTGAGTTAGACGAAGAACCAGCCCCAGAAACAATAGGTAAGGTATTCACCGGAATCGTGCCGTATTGACTGGAAAAAGTCAGAGATGAATTACCACCCTGCTGCTGGCTTATGCCACCGATGTTGTTGTCTAACGTATCGTAAACCGTCACATTGCCATTCACTTCAACTGCAAGACGATTCGGAAAAATAGCGTAACGCGTACTGTTTTGCGCACCGCTGCTAAAAGGCTGACCAAGATCGCCCGGCCACCATTGATTACTGGATTTTGAGCCTTTCGGTAGCGGCATGAACACTTGCATATTAGCCAAGCCGTTAGCCAATTCATTACACAGATTGTCCACTGTCGATTTCAAACCATAGTTGAACATATCACCGACCATGGTCATACCGCCACGCATCCACTGACCGCCGCCGCCTAGCTCAGGGCAATTAAATTGTGCCATTGAACCATTACCATTGTTGACGGCGATTAGCATATGCATGACAGCATCGAAACTTAGGTTGTATCGACGGGAAAGGGAGTTAACTAGGTTTTGTCCATCTTGCGTTAAATTTTGCATGGTAAAGCTCTCTAAATGAGACGTAGAGCTGTTCTCTTTTATCTTGCCGCTGCAAAAAAAAGGCAAACATCGCCTCGTACATGGACAAAAACAAAGAGTAGGTTGCAGCATCATGCTGGCCAACAGGTTTCGTAGAGCACCACTCTAACACATGCACGCCTTACAAAATGGTGACACGACACTGAATAGGCGTAAATAATTGTTTATTTTTCGAACAAGTATTTTTTATCGCCAATAAAAAAGGAATAAGCCAGTAAAAGGCTTATTCCTTCATAAAAACGCACCATTACAGCACTCTTTTTTACTCGATAAGGCCATCGAAATCAGATGCATCATGACGCTCTTGAAGTTGCGCGCCATCACCAAAAGACTTATTCACAATGCGGCCACGCTGAACCGCTGGACGTTGCTCGATTGCTTTAGCCCAACGCAGTACGTTTTTATAACTAGTAACATCAAGAAACTCTGCGGCATCGTACAAATTGCCCAACACTAAATTGCCATACCAAGGCCAAATCGCGATATCCGCGATTGAGTATTCTTCGCCCGCCATGTAAGTGTTATTGGCTAATTGCTTATCCAACACATCCAACTGACGCTTGGTTTCCATCGTAAAGCGATCGATCGGGTATTGCATTTTAGTCGGCGCATACGCATAAAAATGACCAAAACCACCGCCTAGATACGGAGCAGAGCCCATTTGCCAGAATAACCAGTTACGGCATTCTGTTTTTGCCGCTAGGTCTTTTGGCACCAAAGCATCAAACTTTTCCGCTAAATATTGCAGGATAGAACCAGACTCAAATACACGAGTCGGTGGCGTTGTACTGTGATCCATCAAGGCAGGGATTTTAGAGTTTGGATTGATTTCAACAAAGCCTGAACCAAATTGATTACCTTCGCCGATGTTAATCAAATAAGCATCGTATTCAGCAGCACTGATTCCTAGCGCCAATAGCTCTTCCAGCATGATGGTGACTTTTTGGCCATTCGGTGTCGCTAAAGAATGAAGCTGCAGTGAGTGTTTGCCTACCGGCAAAACCTTTTCGTGGGTCGCTCCGGATATAGGACGATTTATGCTAGCAAACTTGCCACCGCTTTCTGCATCCCATTGCCATACTTTTGGTGGGACGTACTCTTCATTTTTAATAGAGTCAGAACTCATAACATCTCCTAAAATTATTAGTCAGCGAAAAAGTCACTCTCGCAATTAATGTTCAACAAAAGCTCGCTCGATTACATAATCCCCTGGCACACCAATCTTTGGTGATTCTGTAAAACCAAGTTCATCAAGCAAGGTTGACGTGTCTTTAAGCATACTTGGGCTGCCACAAATCATGACTCGATCATGCAATGGGTTCAACTGAGGCAAGCCAATATCTTCAGCTAGCTTACCACTGCGAATCAAATCTGTCAGACGTCCCTGATTACGGAACGGTTCACGAGTAACGGTTGGGTAATAAATTAGCTTGTCTCTTACTTGCTCACCAAAGAATTCATTTTCTGGTAATTCTTTTTCAATAAAGTCAGCATATGCCAATTCACTTACATGGCGAACACCGTGAATCAATACAATTTTTTCGTACTGCTCGTAGGCATCAAAATCTTGAATGACACTTAAGAAAGGCGCTAAACCTGTGCCAGTAGACAACAAATACAAGTTTTTACCAGGGTGTAAGTCACGAGTTACCAAGGTACCAGTTGGTTTGCGGCTAACCAAAACATCATCACCCACTTTTAAATGCTGTAAGCGTGAAGTCAGTGGTCCATTGGGGACTTTGATACTAAAAAACTCTAAATGCTCTTCGTAGTTAGGGCTAGCGATACTGTAAGCACGCATCAAAGGGCGCGTTTCTGTTTCTAAGCCAATCATCACAAACTGACCATTATCGAAACGCAAACTTGGGTTGCGTGTGACTTTAAAGCTGAAGAGATTTTCATCCCAATGATGAACGCTTAATACACGCTCAGTAACAAATGCACTCATGGCCCCTCCAATTAAATAATCTGATTAGGTTGCATACTACAGCACGCTCTTATATTCACTTAATCGATATTTTAAATGACTTTAATATGCTAAGCATATATAGATAACAATAATATGGTAAGTATGTCATTCAAATGGACAGCAAATACGTTAGGAAGTAGGAAGGTAAAATTCATTGTAAGAAAAGAGCTCTGCTGTACGTCAAAGATTCAGCAGCATAAGAAAGACTCTATTGCTAACCGCGTTATCCAACAGGCGCGCTCACATGATAATAAGGACACCCGACATGAAAACTCGACATTTATTCAGTAACACCTTTGGTTTACTGCTGCTTAGTGGAGCAGCTACTTTTAGTAGTCTATCCCAAGCCGCACCACAAACCATGATAGTCGCTGGCGGCTGCTTTTGGTGTGTAGAATCTGATTTTGAATTAGTTCAAGGCGTCAGCGATGTTGTCTCTGGTTACATAGGAGGTCACACCGACAACCCAACCTATAAACAAGTCTCCTCAGGAAATACAGGCCATTTTGAAGCCGTCGTGATCAATTTTGATGATGACGTGGTTTCACTAAAAGCATTAGCAGATTATTACTGGAAAACCATCGACCCAACCGATGCCGCAGGCCAATTTTGTGACAAAGGCTCACCCTACAAGACAGCGATGTTTTACCAAGATGACCAACAAAAAGCGGTTTTTGAAGCCTCTTTGGCAAAAGTAGAAAAGTCAAAACCCTTTAAAGACGATATTGTGACCGAGATTCTACCTGCCAAAAAGTTTTACCCAGCAGAGGAATACCATCAGAGCTACTACACAAAGAACCCGATTCGCTACGCTTACTATCGCGCAAGCTGTGGTCGTGACAGTCGTATTGAAGATTTATGGGGCGAAGTCGCTAGTAAGAAATACCATTAAAAAAGTAAAAAGAACTCAGCCTATTTTAGGCTGAGTTCTTTCATCCCTCCTCATTTTTTTTGCCATCTATCTCATTCATCTATTCCAGCATGCTCACCAATCGATTACGACCTGTTCAAAATATGTTCTGCCTTTTCGTACTATCAGCAAAGCGTTTTTTACCTACGTTAAGCGCATAGAAAATGAAGCAAATAGGTAAGTAGCGCCGAAATCCTAGCCTTTCCCCCGTCCATACAGCACATTGATAACGCAACTCACGAAGTTCTAAAAAAGTAACTAAAAGGAGTTATATAATGAAAAAGTTTATCCCAGTAATCGCAGGTAGCATCGCTTTAGCTTCTCTAAGTGGCGTAGTAAAAGCAGAAGATATGTCTGAAAATAACAGCGGTCTTTATGTGGGTGGTAACTATGGTTATCTTAAAGTAGAAAGTGATGACGACTTCGACGACAACAACGATGTAGTACAAGGCATTGTCGGTTATCGATTTAATTCCTTCCTTGCATTAGAAGGTAGCTACATTGATTTTGGTAAATATGGCGGCAGTGCGGCTAGCGCATCCACAACGGGTTATACCGCTGCTCTAAAAGGAACCTTGCCGATTACTCAAACGACTGAATTGTTTGTTAAAGCAGGTCAACTATGGCACGAAACCGATTACAACGTTGCCTCAATAAAAGGCAGCTCAGACGATAGAAGTTTGTTCGCTGGTGCCGGTGTTAATTTTAACGTAACAGAAAACTTATTGTTAAACGCGCAATACACCTGGTATGACGTCGATCTAAACGCGGATAACGTTTCTTCTGATTCTAAATTTGAAACAGACTTCAACCAAGCCAGTGTCGGTGCTGAATACCGCTTCTAATCAAACCATTTCTCAGTACAAAGAAGGACTTATCCTATTGGGTAAGTCCTTCTTCTTTTATGAACAATCGTTCTCTTTTGGCCTTTGACCCTTCTCTTCTAAATCTCTAGTATCTATGCATCTCATTTTTAAAAGATGCCGCATATGAACCCTATTCTTCAAGCCCAAACTAATCACAAGTCCATTCGTCAATACACAGAGCAAGCCATTGATGAAGCGTTACTGATGCAGCTTATTCAAAGCGCTCAAGGCGCAGCCTCTTCAAGTTTTATTCAGGCCTACTCTCTTGTTCAAATAACAGACCAAAACAATCGACAAAAAATTGCCACGCTCGCAGGCGGGCAAAAATGGGTAGAATCAGCCGCGGAATTTTTTATTATTTGTGCCGACCTTACTCGTGTTGAATATTGCAGCCTAGAACAAGGCTTAGGTGAATTAGAAGGCAATACGGAACACTTTATTGCCGCAACAACCGATGCAACGTTTTTTGCCCAGAACCTAATGCTAGGTGCTGAATCCGTTGGCCTTGGAGCCGTGTTTATCGGTGGCATTCGCAACGACCCTGAACAAGTCGCTGAACTGCTAAACTTGCCAGACCAAGTCTATCCAATTTTCGGCCTTTGCCTCGGCTATCCCGACGCGGAACCGGATCTAAAACCTCGCTTACCCGTGGATGTTATCCTTCATAAAGACAGCTACGACAACAGCCGTTGCGCACAAGATGTAAAAGCCTACGACGCACAAATGCAGGCTTACTACCAAAGTCGTGGTGATAATCAAAAAAGCAGTAATTGGTCAGAACAAACCGCTGCAGCGGTGCAAAAAAAGAAACGCGAACATATGCTAAGCTTCTTGCAGCAGCGTGGCTTTTTGAAACGCTAGCAAGCACAAAATGAATTGTTAATAACCGAAGGGAAAAAAAATGATTTCTAATGTACCTAATGTTGTTTTTAAAACTCGTATTCGTAACGAAGAGTTAGGCGGACCAAACCCATTTGAGTGGAAAGATGTCACCACTGCTGACTTGTTCAGCAACAAGAAAGTCGTTGTTTTTTCTTTACCGGGTGCATTCACCCCAACTTGCTCAACGTCTCACCTACCTCGCTATGAAGAACTTTACGAAGACTTTAAAGCACAAGGCGTTGATGCGGTAATTTGTGTTTCTGTAAACGATGCCTTCGTCATGTTCCAATGGGGCAAAAGCCAGAACGCAAAAAACGTTTTCCTTTTACCTGACGGCAACGGCGACTTCACTCGCCAAATGGGCATGCTCGTTAAGAAAGACAACCTAGGTTTTGGTATGCGCAGCTGGCGTTACTCTATGCTTGTCGAAAACGGCGAGATCAAGAAAATGTTCTCCGAAGCGGGCTTCCAAGACGACGCTCCAAGCGATCCATTTGAAGTATCTGATGCCGACACCATGTTGAACTACTTGAAAAGCAACTAATTCAAAGCGTTAATGAATTGGCCAATAAAAAGCAGACGTTTGAAAAAACGTCTGCTTTTTTGTTTATGATTTTGAGTGTCCGGACAAGCGATTCACTGGCGCAAGCGCATCTAACAGCTCACTCCTCTCCCCTTCAATCGCCTGAACCAATAACTCAGACGTTGTTGGACCAAGAGTGAATCCTTGATGCCCATGACCGAAATGAAACCACAAGCCTTTATGATTTGGCGCTTCACCAACAAGTGGCAGCATGTCGGGCATACAAGGCCGAGTCCCCATCCATTGCGGCTCTTCTACTTGCTCACCTAATTCGATAATTTCATTCAATGCAGCCGATCCGCGTTTAAGCTGGCTTGTGTCCATTGGCGAATTCAGCGGAACTAAAGCCGCACCGGTTGTCACCCTTAAACCTTTCACCATCGGCGCCGCCAGCACACCATTTGCTACATCTAAAAATGGCCGTTGCAGTATTTTAGGCGCATTAAAATGGCCGTGATAACCACGCTTGTATACCATAGGAATTCGATAACCAAAGCGCTTTAATAACTCTGGTGACCAAGGCCCAAGCGCTACCACCACTTGCTCAGCTTTAAGCTCACCCTCATTGGTGAGTATTTGCCAACCCTTCGCTGTATGCTGCAAGGTATTGGCGTCACCCGTGACAAAACGACCACCTCGCTTAACAAATAAATCACAGTAGGCTTTGGTTAACGCTCCAGGAGAAGTGCAACTCCAGCTTTGCGTATAATGCACCGCGCCCGCTGGCGCTTTCTTCAACGAGGGCTCTTCTTTCAAATAGCCTTTGCCGTCAAAAATATTCGAGGTGACACCATATTCACTAAGCAAAAAACTGGCTTTTTTAGAGGCTTTCTCAAACTCAGCATCGTCTCTGTGCAACATGACAAGACCACAGCGAGAGATCAAATGCTCAGACTCAGAGTCACGAATTAAAGGGGCATGATCTGCCGTGGAACGAATCGTTAATTGGGAATGAACACGAGAAATCTTAGCGTGTTTTTCGGCTGATGAATGACAAAAATACGACCATAAAGCAGGCAGCATAGGTAACGCTCCGCTCATTTTCCAAGTCACGTCATTACTTATTTCCAGTGCATATTTAAACAGCGTCACCAAATCCCTTGGCAAAGCATACGGCTCTGCTGCCTCAACTTGGATCATACCCGCATTACCGTAACTGGTCTCAAGACCAGCATCGGCACGATCTACAATGGTTACCTGATGGCCTCGCGCCTGCAACGCTAAGGCGCTACTCGCTCCAACCATTCCTGCGCCTAATACAAGAAATTCCGCCATATCCCTACCTCGACATCATTTCAATGGAAAATAATCTTCTCTCATCACTATAGCAATTATATTTTATGACGTAGCAAGAGATTCACCGATTTCAGCATAACCTTTAGTCAACTAGAATATCTTCTGGTAAAAATCCCTGCTCCACCAATTGCGTCAAAAGCACCTTGGTACGCTCTCGAAACATATCTCGCAATAAACGCACCGTTGGCGTAATAGACTGCCGACTTGGGCTTATCAACCACAGCTCACCTTGAGGGACTTTATAGTCTGCTAACAAAGGCACTACGCGACCAGCGAGTAAATCATTGGCAATATCCAACGAAGATTTTATCGCGACCCCTTTACCTGCTACGCACCAACGCCTCACCAAATCACCATCGTTCGCAGCACAATAGGCTTTCGGCTTAATCTTGTAGGATCGTTCTACACCTGATTCTTTAAATGAGAAGTGCCAAGTATCGTTCAAGATATTTTGTAGCTGATAAAACAGACCTTGGTGATTCAGCAAGTCTTTAGGGTTTTGCGGTGTACCCTGTAATTCCAAGTAACTTGGACTGGCGACCAATAAACGCGGTACGTTACAGATTTTAAAGCCATAGACATTGGAATCTGCTGGCGCACCATAACGCAGAGCAATATCCAACGCATCTCGATAAAAATCGACATTGCTGTCGCTAATATGTGCCCGCAGTGTCACTTTTGGGTGCTGCACCATAAAGTCATCCACCCAAGGAATCGCGATATTGCGCCCCAAGTCAGACGAAACAGCTAAGCGAATTTCACCACTAATAATATCCAGATCATTATGAATAGTTTGTTTTGCTTGATCCAACATAGACATAGCTGCAATACACTGGGGTAAGTAACGCTCTCCGGCACTAGAAAGTCGTAGATGGCGCGTAGTACGCACAAACAACTCAACACCAAGCGCAGCCTCTATTCGCTTAACAGCGGCGCTCGCTGTGGCCATTTGCATGTCTAAATGCGTGGCTGCAGCCGTAATACTGCGAAACTCCGCTACTTTAAGCACGACTCGAAGATCTTCAAGCTGCATGAACTACCTCCTGTTGGATAAGAAAACCACCGCTTATTATCAATTAATATTTGATAATAATTCAATGAAAACCCTGTTTTTCATTTAGTAGAGTCTCGCTACTATAGCGCCATTGAATTGAGCGACTCTAGCTTTCTAGGTTGCCAAACAGTTTTACTTATTTTGGAGAGAGAAGATGCCACACCAGATTATTACTGATCTAGAAAAACGCCATACAGCAAAACATTACGATGCCGTGCAGAAAATTCCTCAGGCCGATTTAGACGTTATCTACGAAGCAATGCGCCTATCACCTTCTTCTATTAACTCGCAGCCATGGAAATTTATCGTGATTGAAAGCGATGCGGCAAAACAGCGCTTCCACGATACCTTTGCGAACAAATTCCAGTTCAACCAAAAACACGCCAAAGACGCTTCGCACATTATTTTATTTGCACACAAAACTCACTACAGCCGTGAAGACTACGCAAATATTGTGGATAAAGGCATTGAAGATGGCCGCACCAAACCCGAAAACAGAGAACAAGCTTTTGGCGGTTTTGTGTTTGCAGAAATGAACATGGACGAAAATGGTAACAACGCTGCGTGGACAAAGTCACAAACTTACATCGCACTTGGTAATGTTATGCACACTGCCGCTCGCCTTGGTATTGATTCCACGCCTATGGAAGGTGTTGACCCAGAATTGATCGGAGAAATCTTCAGTGCAGAACTGGAAGGTTACCAATGCGACGTCGCACTCGCGATCGGTTATCACCACAAAGACGAAGACTACAACGCCGCATTGCCTAAATCGCGTCTAGCAATGAAAGACGTAGTAACCGTACTTTAAAGCTTATTTAAAAAGCAAAAAGAGCAAGCCATGAAAGTGACTTGCTCTTTTTTATACTTAAAAAATAGCGCATGCAAAATAAGCTTAAATATACTGTTTTTAAAAACTAGAATTTGGTTCAGCTAAAAACTCCAACTCTTCATAAGACGATTTTCTACCTAAAATGGCGTTTCTGTGTGGATAACGCCCGAAACGATCCACAATTTTTTTGTGTTTTAACTCGAAATCTAAATTATTAACAATACCCAGTTCACTAAATAACGTTACCGCTTGCTCATGAATTACAGCAGATTCACTGTGCATAAAGGGCATATATAAAAAACTTCTTTCGGTGGCAGACAGTTCGACGTCAAAACCATTAGCAATTGCCACTTGAGCCAGCGCCAAGGCCATAGGATCAGCAGCGAAGGATTCTGGTTGATCGCGGTAAATGTTACGGGAAAATTGGTCCAGTATAATTACTTCTGCTAAAGCACCTTTAGGGGAATGACGCCAAACAGACAGTTCTCCTTGAATCGCTTGTCTATGAAGCGCACCGAAACGATCTTTTATTGTATTATCAAAATCGATATCTTTCTCAAACCACTGCGCTGGTTCTATCTCGTCAAACCAAAATTTCAAAACATTTTGATACATAACGTCAGCCCCAAATTTACCGAGTAAGTAGAAATATAGTGCTTAAAATCAGCAAATTCCAATCACTCTATTTTTAATATCATAGGCAGACTAAAGCTTAATAGCCAATAAAGCCTCAATCACACCTGCAACTACAATCAGGGGAGCCAAATTCGATCTCAGAACCTGCTTGTTCATGCTGCATGAATCACCACAACACGAAAATCCGTTAAACAACAAGATCCGCCTCAAAAGGTCGAGGAACAGAATCGAATAAGATACTTTGTACATCAATGATCAGAGCGGCGAAGGTCATAAATCCGACTCTACTATGGAAAAAAATGAATTTTTTATACGCATATTATTCAATAAAGCGCCTATCATATGTATAGTCTGCTTTAAATTTTTTAGGTCTAATCGTAATGACTTTTTCAGCAAGAGAGGCGTCAAAATTATTCACAAGCACTAAGCTATCCGCCTTGGCAGATGGTGACTTCTCTTATGTTATAAGAGTTGCTCAACAGTATTTGGGTGTTGATCATATTTCCGATATTAAAGATATTTTCAACCTAGTTCACAAGAAACTAAGCCAAGAATACCGCTCTGAATACTATTTCAAAAATGCAATTGCTAAAAGACACTTACTAGGAAAACATTCTTTATCGACAGCAACAATGCTATCGGAGTTTAGAGTAGGAAGAAGTAAAGCTGATTGTGTCATTGTAAATGGTAAGTCTACTTGTTACGAAATAAAATCCGAGTTCGACACCTTAAACAGACTTAACACTCAACTAATTGATTATCTTAAGGTTTTTGATGAAGTTTATGTTGTATGCGCAAATAAAAATCTTGCGAGCGTTTTAGAAAACTCAGATCCACGAGTGGGAGTTCTCGTGTTAACGTCAAAGAACTATCTAAGCGAAAAGCGCACTCCTACACCAAGAAAAGAACCAATCGATGTCGAAATTCTGATTAAATCTCTACGAAAAGCAGAATATTTAGACATTGTTGAATCGATGGGGTTTCCAGTCCCAGAGGTCCCAAACAGCAGACTACAAAGTGAGTGTAAATCACTATTAACAAATGTTGACCCTAAAAAGCTTTCTAAAGCTTTTCTAAATGTGATAAAAAAGACTCGAAGAAATGATGAGGATCTGATCAAGTCTCTGCCTAACTCTTTGGTTAATGCGGCTATCAGCTATCAATTTTCTAGTGGTCAAATAAATGCATTGAAGCGCATTTTCAACAACGATATGGAGAGAATATGTATTACCCCTTCCTACGAGGAAAGCAATTTGAATTAATTGCACTTCGAGAACTTTCTAACATCATTTCTTCTTCATTGTTTCGACCTATCTTAGAACCAGTTAGAACAAATCTTGCCCCTCTTTTAAGAACAATTGATCACCTAAACCAAAAAGAAATCATTCCAATTATTCTTATTAACCCCACCGTGGGTGACTATAAAGATGCTTGGTCATCACTAAAAGAAAAACTAGAAGATAGTAATTTAGTTTTTTTACCATGTATTCAGATTAAGAGTGGTAATTCAGATGAAGTAGAAAAGATACTTCAAACTATCTCTGGTCCATATGCTCTTCAAATTACCCAAGGAATAGATCAAACTTCTATTTCGCTATCTTTGAACGCCGAGTTAACCATAGCAGATTATAAATCACCTCCAGCAGCATTAGCTCGTATAAGAAACTTAGTATTACTTGGAGAAGATTCTTTTAGGAAGCAAAAAAGAAATGCCGACTACACATCTGAATCTACTTTTTCATACCTACATTCAACGTACAAAACTCAAGAAAATGTAATTGGGTTCGGTGATTACACCATTATGAGCAATGAGTACACAGAAACTGGTGGACCGGCATACGTTGTTACAATTCATGTTTCATACATTGACTATGAGAGATTTGATGAAATGTTTGTACGCCATTATTCATCTACAGATGATGGAACACCTTCCAACCCTGCAGGAAAGTTTGCGGAAGCATTAGAATTATTTATCAATGAAGCGGATAAGGCACCCGATTTATTTTATGATTCGCTCGGCATAAAGGAATTCCGAAAACTACATGAAAGCGAACATTTCCCTGGACTCGGACAAGTTAAAAAGCTTTCGATAGAACACCATATAGAAACCATCTGTAACTATTTGGATAAAAATCAATGATATATTGCTGTTCTAATTGCTTCACGGATGTTGCAATTCAAGAGCTTATTTACAGAGAGGCTACGGTAAAAAGTTGCTCTTTTTGTGGGTCTAATAAAGTTCCATGCACCAGTCCAGAAAGCCTAACAGGCTTATTCGAATTAATTCTTAATTGTATTCAAGAGGATACTGAAGGATATTCATTAGCGACAATATATAAAAATGATCTAAAAATTCTGTCCAATTCAGTTTTAAATCCAAATGATCTTATGATATCTATTATGGGTGAAAATTATCGTAATAAAAGTTTCAAACTATTGGAAAGTATCACTGAGTATCGAACAGCTTGGGATAATTTTAAAGATAACCTGATTAAAGAAAATAGGTTTTTTCCAAGCAACTCATTATTCAGAAAAATATTTACAGCGAACATTACTAATGATGGAATTATATCTAAAGAAGCATCAATTTTTCTTCGAACTGTAGATGCATTGAGTCAAACTATAAATGAAAATTTCATTTTCTATAGAGCCCGAATATCAAACAATGTACTAAGTGCTCGTGAGATGGGTCCCCCTCCTTATGATTTAGCCAGTGCTGGTCGAGCAAACCCTGTAGGGATTCCTTATTTATATATCGCAGAAGACTGTACAACATGTTTAAAAGAAGTCAGACCAAGTAATGGATCAACTATATACTTATCTGAAATACAACCTAGACAAGAATTAAAACTTGTAGATTTGACAAACCCAAAGCTAGAGATTGCACTCTTAAAGTTTGATGAAGAAGAAATTGAGTTAGTTTTAAAGTGTCTTAACCTACTCCAGCAATTTTCAGAAGAACTTTCAAAGCCTGTACTACCTGAAAAATCACATTTAGAGTATATCCCTACTCAATTCATTTGTGAATATCTTCGAACACTGAAGTCATATGATGGTTTAGTTTTTAATAGTTCATATGGTAATGGTAGGAATGTTGTTTTATTTTCAGACGAAAATATAATCATTAATGAACCTAGTATATTAAAAGTAACATCTGTAGACGTACAAGTTGAAAGAGGTTAAATAAGATAGCTAAACTTAAAACTAGCTCTACTAATTATAAGTTTACAGAGTTCATTTACGATTTAGGACTACCCATGCAGCGCTTTAGCGCACACTCTGGGTCGGCCTCGACGATTTTAAGTAAAGCGCGAGCTGGCCCCGTTGGATGACGACGACCTTGTTCCCAATTTTCTAATGTGCGTTTGCTAACACCCAGAAGACTGGCGAAGCGACTTTGACTCAAACCTGTTTTAGTGCGAATTGCCTTCACTGCTGGGTCTGCGAATTCTGCGATTCGTGCCGCTGTGGATTGGCCTTTTATGATGTTATCGGCTTGTTGTACGCTTTCAAGTAACTCATTAAACATGTTGTCATTCACTGTGGTCACCTTTCAATAACGACTATTACATCACCAAATTATACGCCATTGGCGTGACCTGTCGATTAATAATCAAACAGTAATAGATAACCGAAGATGACGCTCCATTGCACTATCGTCAAGAAAAAAGAGGCTAACTATCGTATCAAAAAAAAATCCCCATGCCGTTTCCACAACATGGGGACTCTTGACTCTTAAACTATGAAACAGCTGAGGTTATAAACTAAGGTGCTGACAGGCCTCAATCACGTCTTTAAGCTGTTGCTGAATAAGTGGGCGTTTCTGTTCATCAAGCTGATACTCAGATTGCTTGGCTAACTCATCGTTAATGTAAGTTGCTTGAGAGAGTTCGAGCTGGATGGCGTGAATACCATCGCTTGGCTGGCCGAAATAGCGAGTGATGTAACCGCCTTTGAAACGGCCATTGAGCACTTGCGTGTAGTTTGGTCGCAATATTTGCGTGACGGCATTGGCGATTGCTGCGTCGCACGCTTTGCCTTCATTAGTGCCCCAGTTAAAATCTGGCAGTGTGCCTTCAAACAACATAGGTACTTCAGCGGCAATACTGTGTGCATCGAACAATATAGCATAGCCGAATTTGGCTTTGAGTCGAGCGAGTTCTTGCTCAATCGTGCCATGATAGGGCTTCCAAATATGCTCTTTGCAAAAGGCTTTATGTTCGTCACTTGGCACCTTGCCTTCGGCAAAAACAGGCGTGTCTTCAAATAAAATATCGGGGAACAAGCCCGTGGTTTTCGTCGCGTAAAGTGGCTTATCATCATAGGGACGATTAAGGTCAATGACATAACGAGAGTAATTCGCCTTGATAAATCCTACCCCTAGAGACTCTAAAAAATCATAAAGCTCAGGAATGAACCAATCCGTATCCGGCAGTTTTTTGGCTTGATCTGTCAAACCGAATTGCACCTCTGTCGTTAAGTTCAAACCAGAATGCGGCATGCTGACCAGCAAAGGCGAATCGCCCTGAATAAAATCAAATGCCGGTACGGTTAATACGTCATGCGTTGTCATTATGTTTCCTCTTAACTACTTTTGCCTTCATAGATTCTATTTTTTACTAGATTGCCGCCAAGCCAATAGCTTAACTCGCCAGGGCTTTCTACATCCCAGCACACAAAATCGGCAACTTTCCCGATTTCTAAACTACCATGAGTATCTGCTATACCCAATGCTTTTGCTGCATGAATTGTCGCACCAGCCAAAGACTCTTCTGGCGTTAATGCAAACAAGGTACACGCCATGTTCATCATCAGTCGAAGCGATAACGCGGGCGAGGTTCCGGGGTTTGCATCCGTGGCAATTACCATAGGCACGCCATATTGACGCAGCAAGTC
Source organism: Marinomonas sp. ATLA20 (assembly GCF_057180105.1). Lineage (NCBI taxonomy): Bacteria > Pseudomonadati > Pseudomonadota > Gammaproteobacteria > Oceanospirillales > Oceanospirillaceae > Marinomonas > Marinomonas sp. ATLA20. The sequence goes on along the minus strand of NZ_JBXUKU010000002.1, from coordinate 107,254 downwards.
AATTGGCGGACGTTGGGTTTCTTTTAGTGTAAAAAACGCCCCTGGCAATAACACGGCAACCGTGCCAGATTCAGCCATGGCTTTTACATCTGACTCTTCAATAAACTCAATGTGATCCGCCGACAAAGCCTTGAAAGACGATGCCATAGCAGTACCACCTAACGAAGACAATTGCTCTGCATGGATTTTCACCGGTAAGCCCAATGACTCTGCGGTTTTAAAGTAACGTGCTACTTGCTCGGTGCTAAAGGCAATACCTTCACAAAAGGCATCAACGGCATCGGCTACGCCCAATTCCGCGATTTTTGGTAACACCGTCTCGCAAAGGTAATCGATATACGCGTCTTTATCGTCAAATTCTGGTGGCATCGCATGCGCAGCCAAACAAGTTCGCTTGATCGTAACTGGCCATACATCGCCTAATTTTCCTGCAACACTGAGCATTTTCAATTCTGAATCGAGGGACAGGCCATAGCCAGATTTGATCTCAACTGTGGTCACGCCGTCGGCCATGAGACTTTTCAGTCGACGGGATGCACTGGTAATTAGCTCTGCTTCGCTGGCGTCACGAGTCGCCTTAACAGAAGAAGCAATTCCGCCGCCCTGCTTGGCAATGTCTTGATAACTTACGCCATTTAGTCGTTGTTCGAATTCGCCTGCGCGGTTGCCGCCAAACACTAAATGCGTGTGGCAATCGATCAAACCCGGCGTAATCCAACCGCCGCCTAAATCGTGTTCAGTCTGAGCCTCGTAGGCTGGCAGGTCATGCGCTTCGCCAATCCAAGCAATGCAGCCGCCGACTATACCAATCGCGGCATTTTCTATCACGCTATAACGACCATTTGCCATGGTCGCCACTTGCGCGTTGCGCCATAAACTGTCTAATTTCATAGAAGAACCTTGAGTCATATTTTCTGTCATGCTGTGTGCCATAGCCCCTCTTTTTCGCTCAATTTTTATAACGATTATTGATGTAACAGCATCATAGTAAAAACGAAAAAAGCAGTTCCTAAAGAACTGCTTTTTGAATCTAATTCAGCAGATTACACAACCAAACTTGGTAACAAGCCATCAGGCATGGTGTCGTTATGAACCGCTTCCAACAGCAGCTCATTCGCTTTTTCAATATCGGTCGCGAAGTAACGATCTTTATCATAGAAAGGCACACGAGCACGTAAAGTGGCACGAGCGTTTTCTAGACGTTTGCTGGATTTCAATGGTGCGCGGAAGTCCAAGCCTTGTACCGCAGACAAAATTTCCACTGCTAAGATACCGCGGGTATTTTCCGCCATGTCTTTCAAGCGACGCGCTGCGAAGGTCGCCATAGAAACGTGATCTTCTTGGTTCGCCGATGTTGGTAAGCTATCAACAGACGCAGGGTGTGCGTAGGTTTTATTCTCGCTCGCCAATGCCGCTGCAGTTACTTGCGCAATCATGAAACCAGAGTTTACACCGCCATTGTCTACTAGAAACGGAGGCAGTTTGCTCAAGTTACTGTCGATCAACAACGCCATACGACGTTCTGACAAACTACCAATTTCAGCAATCGCCAAAGCAAGGTTATCTGCCGCCATAGCGACAGGCTCTGCATGGAAATTACCACCTGAAATGATGTCACCTTCAGCGGCGAATACTAATGGATTATCGGATACAGAATTGGCTTCAACACACAAGACTTTCGACGTGCTGCGAATTTGCTCTAGGCATGCACCCATAACTTGCGGCTGACAACGAAGAGAATACGGATCTTGGACTTTTTCACAGCCTTGGTGAGAATCGCCCAACTCTGATGTTTCGCCTAATAGGTGACGATACGCTGCCGCGGCATCCATTTGCGTTTGATGCCCGCGCACTTCATGAATTCGCGCATCGAATGGGCTACGGCTACCAAGCGCTGCTTCCACAGACAAAGAGCCACACACAACAGCGGACGCAAACAAATCTTCCGCTTCAAATAAACCTTCTAGGGCAAAAGCCGTCGATGCTTGCGTGCCGTTTAACAGTGCTAGACCTTCTTTTGGTGCTAAAGCAATTGGCTCAAGCCCTGCGATAGACAAAGCGGCTTGACCAGAAATGACTTCACCACGGTAGCGAGCTTTGCCTTCTCCTAGCAAAATCGTACTCATGTGCGCCAACGGTGCTAAATCACCCGACGCGCCTACCGAACCTTTTTTAGGAATGCATGGATACACTTCTTTATTAATCAAGGTCAGCAACGCTTGAATCACTTCAAGACGAATACCAGAGAAACCACGCGCAAGGCTGTTTACCTTCAATGCCATAATTAGTTTGACGGTTTTGTCTTCCATCAGCTGACCGATGCCCGCTGCATGAGACAGTACGATACTGCGTTGTAACTCGTCCAAATCTTCTGGCGCGATACGTGTATTCGCCAACAAACCAAAACCTGTGTTAATACCGTATACCGTGCGGTTTTGTGCAATCACATCGTTAACCACTTGTGTGCTGGCGTGAATCGCAGGGAAAGCGCTTTCGTCTAGAGTCAATTTAACGTGACGACGGCTGATTTGACGCAATTCATTAAGCGTCAATTGACCTGGTTTTATGGTTAATTCAAACATGGTGTTCCTCAATCTTTTTATTCTCAAATCAAAACGCCGGATAACGGTCATACTTCCCTCATCCGGCCTACAAATTCCCCATCAAACAAAGGTGTGAAACAAGCTGCGCCCAAGGATGGGCACAGTAGACCATTGCCTACATGGATGTAGGCTGGTCGGCGTTTTCTATCCTTGTTTGATGATCAACAGCATATTATTTAGCTTGAGCGCCAGTGATCATTGGCAAGTTAAGCCCCTGCTCTTTCGCGCAATCAATCGCAATATCATAACCCGCATCCGCATGACGCATCACGCCAGTCGCAGGGTCGTTATGCAACACGCGAGCAATACGCTCAGCGGCGTCATCACTACCATCACACACAATTACCATGCCGGAATGCTGAGAGAAGCCCATACCAACGCCGCCACCGTGGTGCAAAGATACCCAAGTTGCGCCAGATGCTGTGTTTAATAAAGCATTCAATAGTGGCCAATCCGAAACAGCGTCAGAGCCGTCTTTCATACCTTCTGTTTCACGGTTCGGACTGGATACAGAACCAGAGTCCAAATGGTCACGACCAATAACAATTGGCGCAGACAATTCACCGCTACGCACCATTTCGTTAAAGGCTAGACCAAGTTTCGCGCGCTGACCAAGACCCACCCAACAAATACGCGCTGGCAAACCTTGGAACTGAATACGTTCACGCGCCATGTCTAACCAATGATGTAAATGTTCATCGTCCGCGATCACCTCTTTTACTTTGGCATCGGTTTTATAGATATCTTCTGGGTCGCCAGACAAAGCTGCCCAACGGAAAGGCCCGATACCACGACAGAACAAAGGACGAATGTAAGCAGGTACAAACCCTGGGAAATCAAAAGCGTTTTCGATACCTTCTTCCATCGCCATTTGGCGAATGTTGTTACCGTAATCAAAGGTCGGCACGCCCATTTTTTGGAAATCCAACATGGCTTGAACGTGTTTAGCCATGGATTGTTTCGCGGCTTTTACAATGGCCTGAGGTTCTGTCTGAGATTTTTCTCGGTACTCTTTCCAGCTCATGCCCAATGGCAAGTAGCCGTTTAATGGATCGTGGGCCGAGGTCTGATCCGTTACCATATCTGGACGAATGCCACGTTTTACCATTTCTGGCAGAATTTCGGCCGCGTTGCCGCAAAGCGCGATAGACACGGCTTTGCCTTCTGCAGTGTATTTTTTGATACGCGCCATAGCGTCGTCTAGGTCTGTCGCTTGTTCATCCACATAGCGAGTACGCAAACGGAAATCGATACGGCTTTGCTGACATTCGATATTCAATGAACACGCGCCAGCCAAAGTCGCCGCTAGTGGCTGAGCACCACCCATGCCACCAAGACCTGCCGTTAATACCCAGCGACCAGCCAATTTACCATCGTAATGCTGACGACCTGCTTCAACAAAGGTTTCGTAAGTGCCTTGCACAATGCCTTGGCTACCAATGTAAATCCAAGAGCCTGCTGTCATTTGGCCGTACATCGCCAAGCCTTTTGCGTCTAGCTCGTTAAAATGTTCCCAGTTGGCCCAATGTGGCACTAGGTTTGAGTTAGCGATTAATACACGAGGTGCGTTGCTGTGGGTTTTGAAAACGCCCACTGGCTTACCAGATTGCACCAGCAAAGTTTCATCTTCTTCTAGCTCTTTTAGGGATTCAACGATCTTGTCATAACTTTCCCAATCACGTGCTGCACGACCGATACCACCGTAAACCACTAATTCTTCTGGGTTTTCTGCTACATCAGGATCAAGGTTGTTCATCAACATACGCATTGGCGCTTCCGTGAACCAAGATTTGGCAGTCAGTGTTGTTCCTGTTGCGGCTTTTACGACACCTGCGCGGTAACGTTTTTGAGCGAGTGTTTGCTTAGTCATTTTTTCACCTATCAAAGAATGTCTTTTTTATTCTGCTTAAAGAAATATTCAACTAACATGTATATACAATTAACTTAAAGATAGAATCTAACTTTTCTAGATGCAAGCCATTTTTTTAAATAAATCGAGTTGAAATCAACAGTAGTGGATAATCAATCAAACTAAAAATGAAAAAAATCCTTATGAAACAACCATTAAAAACAGCATAAAATAGATAGGTAATAAACCCTACATAAACACACTTGTATATACATTGTGTTTTCAATTACACTCAAAATACCAATATTTATTAGGGAATGACTTGTGACCAGCCAACACACCACTCATTGCGACAAGGTTCAATACTATTTTGCACAACGCGCTTTGCTCTCTTCTGGCTGGGCAAAAGACGTGCTTTTCTCGGTAAAAGAGGGTCAGTTTCTCTCTTTTGCAGCAGACAGTGCTCCGACGGCAGAGTGCCATATTTTATCTGGCCCCGTCTTACCCACACTGGCTAATGTGCATTCCCACGCGTTCCAGCGAGTCATGGCTGGCGCCGCCGAAGTCAGTTTAAATCCGAATGATAGTTTCTGGAGCTGGCGTGATTTGATGTACAAAATCGTGCAAAAGCTGACCCCAGACGATGCGCATATTATCGCCAAACAGCTTTATATCGACATGCTAAAAGCCGGTTACACTCAAGTCGGAGAGTTTCACTATCTGCATCATGATATTGGCGGAAAACATTATGGGCAGCTTGGCGAAATGTCGAATCAGATCATCGCCGCAGCTGACGAATCAGGAATGGGATTAACCCTATTACCCGTGCTGTATTCACACTCGGGCTTTGGCGGACAAGCTCCCAATACGGGACAAGCGCGTTTTATCAACAGCACAGATTCGTATCTGGCGTTGCATCAAGCCTGCGATAAAGCGCTGACAAATCACCCTCGCCATAAGTTGGGCATTTGCTTTCACTCACTGCGCGCAGTGACCAAGCCGCAAATTGAGACTGTACTCTCTGCGTTAAAAAAGGACTCTCCAATACATATCCACATCGCGGAGCAACAAAAAGAAGTGCAAGACAGTCTCGCCTTCAGTGGTCAACGCCCAGTGGAATGGCTGCACAATGAAATCGGCTTAAATGAGCGCTGGTGCTTGGTTCACGCCACTCATCTCACCGATTCTGAGCGTCAGTCTATCGCCACCAGCCAAGCGGTAGCTGGACTTTGCCCAACCACCGAAGCGAACCTTGGTGATGGCGTTTTCCCAGGCGTGGCCTTCGAGCAAGAAAGCGGTCGTTGGGGCATTGGCTCGGACAGTCATGTGAGTTTATCGATTGTCGAAGAATTACGCACTTATGAATACGGACAGCGCCTACGGGATCAACAGCGTAACCGCTTGTATCGCTCCGACCAAACTAGCGTTGGCGACAATATTTACCAGCAAGCCTTGCTGGGCGGCAACCAAGCCTGCGACGTGTCATTAGGATTAGCTGAAGGTAACCGTGCTGACTTTATGGTGCTCGACGAATCTCATCCTTTTATCGCAGCGAGCGAAGCCAAAGACCTGCTCAATCGCTGGCTCTTCGCCACTAATGAAAACCTTGTGAAAGACGTGTTTGTCGCTGGCAATCACACTATTAAAAACTTCCGCCACCAGCAAGAAGACAGCAGCCGCTTGGCCTTTACTCAAGTTATTAAAAAGGCCATGTATCATGCCTAGCATCATTATTATAGAGCAAGCAGAATACCAGCGAATGCCATGGAAAAACGGCCTTGGGGAAACTCTAGAAATTCAACGTTATGAAGATAACGATGGCCTGCGTTTTCGTATCAGCCAAGCGTCTGTGGTTGAAAATGGCGTATTTTCAGACTTCAGCGGATTGCATCGTACCCTGGTCTTACTATCTGGCGAAGGCATGGCTCTGGAACACACGAATAGCAGTGACAATCACCTTAACATTCTCAGCAAGCCTTTAGACATAGCACGCTTTTCAGGCGGGGATGAAACACTTGCCACACTGAAAAACGGCAAGATTGAAGACCTGAACATCATGGTGAGAGACACAGACACGCAAGCCAAAGTTCAGGCATGCACAGCGCTCTGCTTTCTCTCATTTTCAAACAACACCTTGTTTAATGGTTTGTATGTTTGTGAAGACAGCGTGCTTGAAATAGAGAATGCCGACGCTATGTCAGTCAAAGCACACAGCATGGTGATTGGATCAGAAAACATTAACGCCACATTAAGAAAAGGCAGTGGCGTTTTCATCAAAATTACTAAGTTGGATTAACGGCCAAAATGCCCGAATAATTGGAAGCGAGAGCCTGGGTGGAGTAAACGCGCAGCGGTGACTATGTCATCGCCCGCCCAAGTACGACGCTTTATTTGCAAACAAGGCTCTGAGCCTCGAATTTGCAGTCGTTCGCATTCAATAGCATTAGGCAAAATAGCTTCCACCAAATGCTCACCTTCTGTCATTGGCGCCACGCTCATTAGATATTCATAAGGCGTGTGTTTGGCAAAATCTTGTTTATCATAATCTGGCGCTAACGTCGTATTAACAATGCGTTCTTCTATTTGAATCGGCAAATCGTTTTCAAAGTGCAAAACGACGGAGCGGAAAATCCCATGATTGGTTCGAACACCAAGCGTCATAGCTTCTTCCATGGTGGCTTTGGCCGCTTCCAGTACTAATAACTCAGAATGATGTTTATGGCCGCGAGCAGCCACCTCTTCTGCGATGTTATGAACCTCAAACAAGGCTGAGTGAGCTTTTTTCTCTGCTACAAAAGTGCCAAGACCTTGATGACGAACAAGATACCCTTCTGCCGTCAACTCTCTTAGTGCACGATTTACCGTCATACGACTTACGCCTAATGCCTTAACCACTTCTGCTTCAGAGGGAACGCGTTGATTCGTTTGCCACTCACCAGAAGAAATCTTCATCGTAATCGCCTGCTTTAACTTGGCGTATATCGGCAAAGGGGCATCCGGTAGATCGTCAAATAAATTAAGTAAATTAGAAGTTGTTACGTCAGACACTAAGGTTTCCATATGATCATGTGTTTATAAAAATTTCTATTGCTGGCAATAATAGCAAATATCCAGCCTGTCTATACAATTAAATCAGCAAAGCTAAATAGGCATCATCCATAATGCGGCCAACCAAGAAAGGCCCATTAATAAAGAAAAAATAATGCCCCAGCGTGGCGTCTTTACCTCAACCGATGTCATTGTCTGATGCTTTTTTCGACCGTGCACCATAGCATCAATAAGACGCTCTTTTAGACATAGCTCATGGTACAGCACAGCAAGTACATGCACAGCGACTAAACCAAGCAAGACGTTGGGTAAAAAGCGATGGATAGACGCTAACTGACTGGCAAACTCTTCTGGCACCAGAGCATTAAAAGGCCCGAACCAAAATACTTCATCGCTAGTAAACAACCCAGTTCCCCACTGAACCGAAAGTGCGAGTAATAAAACCACCACCATTAAGGCGCCAATGGGGTTATGACCTAGATATTTCTTAGGTCGACCAGATAACATAGACTTAGCGAAGCGAAAAACCACTTTTGGCCCTTTCACAAACTGACTAAAGCGCGCGTAGTAGGAGCCATAAAAGCCATAAAGTACACGAGCAATAATCACCGCCGACAAACCATAGCCCATATAAAAATGGTACTGGACATAATCACTTTCTGATTTTCCTGTGACAATTAAACCCGTAAACAAAAGCACTATCAGCCAATGGCTAATTCGCACAGGCCAATCCCATACCAGTGTCGACTTCATCTTAATTATCCTCATTGTGCTCGTAGACTGCTCAAAAATCGCTCGCTTGCAATATAGAGACATTAAACACTATGCTGTGAAAAGCAAGAATCTGATTGCCTAATATCTGCGATTAGACGATAAACATGCATCTCTGGGCATTATCAATATTCGAAGGCGAGGCAAAAACATGGTTGTCATTGTATTCCTGATTATATTTTGCATTGTGTTGTTTTTAACATACTTACTAACCTGTAAGGGGCGTTTCTTTAGCCGACAAAATGCCGTAATTGGTGCGCCTATTGATATGGTCGCAGAAGATTTAAGCGACCTTACTAACTGGCAAAACTGGCTACCTTGGTTCATTTATGAACCCAAAGCCCATATTGATTATGAATACTTACATTCCGGCATCCATTCCGTTTTTCCCACCTGTTTAGTTTGGCAAGGTAAGCTTATTAAAGAGGGCTATATCACTTTAGAACCAGCTCGCTCTGGTGCTCATTATTTTCATACATTATTAGAAGCCCCAGCTTTTTACCCGAACGACGTACATTTCAATATTGAGCTCACCAAGCAAAAAGAACGCACTTTGGTGACCATTCAAATCACTGGTAAGCTACCTTTTTTTAGCCGCTGGAAGCAAAAACACTACAGCATCTGCGCAGAAAAAGACGCAGAACTCGCCCTACTAAAATTATTGGCTTACCTAAATAAATACAGCACAGCATCCAGCCATGAATACAACGCGCCAAGCTTTGAATGGCTTGATAAGTCGAAGCTAGAGAATATCGATGCGGTGACTCGTCCCTTCATCGTGAGCAACCAGCCGATGTCGCAAAAAATGGATCAAGGTTTCCATGACTTGATAACCGAGCTTGGCCCAGAAAATCCACCAGCCGGCCCAAGCTTTGCACTTTACGAAAAGGCCGATATTAACCACCATTACTTCTCCGGCCGATTAGGTATCCCTGTGCAAAACCTAGTGCCGTGTGAGCTGTGTCCAGAGCGTATTGTCTTACGCGGTAACTATTTGCATCTACGCTATGAAGGCGACTACCAAAACCTTTCTTTAGCGTGGCATGTTTTGTACAACTTTATGCGCATACAAAACTTAAAACGAGATAGGAGACACTACGGTGTAGAAATATTTGAGGTTGGGCCAGCTCAGACAAACAACTCAAAGGACTACATTACCTCGGTATATTTACCCATCAAATAATTGGCTTAGCCGCTTTTTTATGGGACAGTCTTATCTAAAGTGACCATAATCTAACAAGTAAGGAAGTGCAGACGTGACAAAACTTTATCCATTAATCGACAGCGTGATACGCATCATGCTGACCATCGTTTTTTTCTATATTTTTAAGCACTTCATGAATATTCAAAATGATTTGTTACTGGCCTTCGTTTCCGTACTTTGTGGCTTCGTGGCTTTCCGTGGTTTAGTATTTCTCTTCAACAAACTAACAGCCAAAAAACAAGAATGACAAACTGAAAATATAGCGTGCTTTAATATCCTTCCCCCTGAAAATATTACGACGCAGATTTAATGGATATAAATTCTGTGTTCTAGCTAACACTTGTCAACCAACATGAGTTTTTCTATGACCACACTCTATCAAGAACACCTAACCGTTCTTATAAATCGATATGAAAACGCCATGGCGTATTTCGGCCTAGACGGCATTGTCTTAGCATCAGGGGAAAAAAGTTATTACTTTCAGGATGATCATACTCACCCTTTTCATGCCTATTCTGGCGCACAACAATGGCTTCCTTTTACCCTAGGTGCAGAAACCTATGTGGTGCTAAAAGCGGGCGAGAAACCAACCTTAATTTGGCCTGTTCGTGACGATTTTTGGCACGCGCCAAATCCTGTTCCGAGCGGCGATTGGCAGCAAGATTGGAACATTGTTACAGCGAAAAAAACGGATAAATGCTTTACCGATTTACCCAAACAAACGGCATGGCTTGGCCCACAAGCCATGTCATTCGCTGTCGCTTGTGAGGGTTTAAAAGCCTACGTAGATTTTGACAAAGCAGTGAAGACAGACTTCGAGATTCAAGCTATGCGTCAAGCTAGCATTCGCGGCGCAGCTGGTCATATCGCGGCGAAAGAAGCTTTCTTAGCGGGCATGAGCGAGCTAGAGATCCATCTTGCATTTTTACAAGCCAGCCAACAAACCGCCACACAAGAACCTTACCCAGGAATCGTCGGTTTAAATGAGCACGCGGCTGTGCTGCACTATGAGCATAAATCCATAGCGAGAATACCTGACTCTCGCACATTGTTAATTGACGCCGGCGCCAACCAACATGGCTATGCCAGTGACATCACTCGTACCTTTACCCGCCATGATGATGACTTCAACGCTTTGATCAATGATCTAGATATAATGGAGCAAAAGCTTTGCCGCAGCGCCATGTCTGGCGTTGCTTTTAAAGATTTGCATCAAGATACCCTCGCAGGCATTGCGTCTTTGCTGCGCGAACATAAAATTTGTGCGTTAAGCGTCGAAGAACAATTAGCCAAGCGCATCCCACAAGTCTTCTTTCCTCATGGTTTGGGGCATTTACTGGGCTTGCAGGTTCATGATGTAGGTGGCCATCAGATCGATCAAGCTGGAACGTTAAGCAAGCCAGATGACAATGCCCCGTTTTTACGCCTGACACGTACACTGGAAAAAAACATGGTAATTACCATCGAACCCGGTTTGTATTTTATTCCGATGCTACTGGATAAAATGCAAGCAGAAGTACCCAATCATGGTTGTGATATGAAACGCATTCAGCAATTCATGCCTTATGGCGGCATTCGCATTGAAGACAATGTGGTGGTGAAAAATGACCAGCCCGAGAACCTCACTCGCATCGCCTTTTCCAATCAAGCCTAAGCAAAATCGTTTACTTCTTCATCAATATCAAAGGATTGATATTGATGAAGCCTCCAATCTTACTTTTTTCTGGCCGAATCTCCCGTAATTTACATATTTAAACTTAGTCATCTATAACTAAAAGACAATAAAATGAGTAAAATATGGAATACATACAGTATTTATCAATAATCACTCATCGGCTAAGGTTACAACGGTTGCAAAATATCTGTTTAAGGATTAATCAGGTATTTATAGACGATAATAAAAAAAACACTAACCAAGCCAAAACCATCGCAAGATGGACGCTACAGAGGCCCCTAATGAAAAAAACAACAATTGCGTTACTAGCAGCACTATCCCTTACTTCCAGTCTAACTCTCGCTGATTATCCTACCAAAGACATTCAAGGCATTATCCAATGGGGAGCCGGTGGCTCAACTGATACGGTTATGCGCTCTATTGCCCCACACGTTGAAAAAGAGCTTGGAGGCGATATCATCCTGACCAACAAAACTGGCGGTGTTGGTGCTATTGCGACTAAATATGTCAATGCGAAAAAAGCCGACGGTTACACCCTTCTGATGGGTGCCGAAAATCCTCAGATGTATAAAATCCTAGGGCTTTCCAATATCGACTACAGCGATATGATTGCAATAAATGTATTGGCTCGTGGGACGCCAATTATTGTGGCAAACAACGACGCACCATTTAATACCATGCAAGAACTCATCGAGTATACAAAAGCTCATCCAGGCGAAGTAAAATTCGGCTCTACAGGCCCTGGCGGATTAACCTCTATTGTGACTGCCATGCTGGACTCTCAAGTCAAACTAAACTACATCAGCATTCCGTACAATGGTGATGGTCCAGCGTTAACAGCACTACAAGGTGGTGCTATTGATGTAATGCCTGCTGTATTAGGCGCGACCATCGAACAAATTAAAGCGGGCCGAATGAAAGCCATCAGCCTTGTCGACGTGGAGTCAAATAAGCTACTTCCTGACCTTGCGCCTATTACCGATGCATTACCAGGTATGAAATCTTACTTACCATGGGGACCTTTCTTTGGCGTGTTCGTAAAAAAAGGCACACCAGATGAAGCCGTAGAAAAACTACAAGCGGCCTTCCAAAAAGCTGCTTACAACAAGGACTTTGTTGACCTAATGCAAAAGCGCGGTTTTACCATCATGAATATTTCTGGTAAAGAAGCTGATTACTTCCTAGAAGCTTACCGTTCAACGTCTTCTTGGCTAGTACATGACGCTGGTTTTAGTAAGTTCTCACCAGAAGAGTTTGGCATCCGTAAACCATAAGGCAGCCACTCCTTTTTGATCCTAGACGCGACTTACTCACTGTAAGCGCGTCCCATCTTTTGTTTTATCTGGAGTTACAATGTCCAGTCAATCTCCTTCATTAACAACTCGCAAACCCGGCGAGCGTATTTTTTGTTTTCTGCTGGTTTTAGGAAGTGTTTATCTGTTTTGGCAAGCTTATAAAATTTCAGGCTTCAGCTCGTTAAGCTCTCCTGGCGCTTTTCCACTTGCCGCCTCCGCTGCCATGGTACTGGCATCCTGCGTGACGTTTTTGAATACGCTGAAAGCACCAGCCGCAGAAGATGTTCGTTTCGTTTATCACTGCTTCCCGCCAGTAGTGGCGTTTATTATGGCGTTGATTCTCATCTATTCAGTGGTTTTAGAAAGTCTAGGATTCGTTCTGACAAGCTTTGTTTTTCTGTTTATTTCCATCCAGTTTTTATATCGACGCAGTCCACTCACGACGCTCGCTATTACATTGCTATCACTGATTGTTGTGTACATTATTTTCCGCCTCGTTTTTCAAGTCGTGCTTCCCGAAGGCATAATGCCTGAGCGCGAAATTCTATCCTCAATAACATCTTTGTGGAGATAGTCATCTTATGGATGCTTTTAATTATTTCGCCATGTCTTGGCTGTCCCCAGAATTACTAGGCTTAACAGCGCTAGGTACTTTCTTAGGGATTTATGTCGGCGCGATTCCCGGCTTATCGGTCACTATGGCCGTTTCTATTTTGATCTCGTTTACGTTCTCATGGGACGTGAATTACGCACTGTGTCTTATGGTTGGCGTCTATATGGGCGGAGTTTATGGTGGTTCTCGTACCGCTATATTACTCAATATCCCAGGCGCACCTTCCGCGATTGCTACGGCATTAGACGGTTACCCGTTGGCGAAAAAAGGCTTAGCTGGGGAAGCCATTGGTTTGTCTACGGTTATGTCCGTGGTCGGTGGTTTTGTCGGCATTATCGTCTTGGCGATTGCGGCACCGACAGTGAGTGAGTTTGCCATCACCTTTCAACCACGTGATTACATGATGTTGGGCATACTCGGCATTATGTTAGTAGGCTCTTTGTCTGGTAGCAGTTTGGCACGAGGTATTTTTGCGGGCGCTCTTGGACTATTGATAGGTACCGTTGGTCTAGACCCTATGACAGCTGAGGAGCGCTTTACGTTTGGCGTGGTCGAGCTTTGGGATGGCATTAACCCTGTTGCGGTGATGATTGGTATGTTTGGTATCTCTGAAGCCTTGCATCAGTTACACCATATGAACAAAGCCGTAGTGAAGCAGAAGATATCTCGCATCATTCCGAAATGGTCAGACATTAAAAAGTACATGCCACTTAGTCTACAAACGTCTTTCATTGGCGTCATTGTAGGAGCGTTACCCGGAACAGGTGGTGATATTGCCGCTCTGATGGCTTACGACCACGCTAAACGCGTTACCAAAAATCCAAAAGTCCCATTTGGAGAAGGCGCCAAAGAAGGCTTGATCGCACCAGAATCGGCGAATAACGCCGCAGTCGGTGGTGCTTATATTCCAATGTTAACTTTGGGAATTCCTGGCGACGCAGTAACCGCGGTATTCATTGGCGCCTTGTTTATACATGGTTTGAATCCAGGTCCTTTGCTGTTAGTCGAACAACCTCACATGTTCTGGTTTACCGTCGGCAACCTAACATTAGCCAATATTTTCGTGCTGATCTTTGGCTTAACTGGCATCAAACTATTCTCGAAAATCGTCGAATGCCCTAAAGGCATTTTGATTCCGCTGATTTTCCTTTTATCTATTGTTGGCGCTTATGCAATTAACAATGCCATTACAGATATTTGGTGGATGTTAGCCTTTGGCGTGTTTGGCTACTTTATGCGCCTCTATGGTTTTCCGGTTGGCCCTGTAATCTTAGGTGTAATTCTGAGTTCACTAACCGATGAAAACTGGCGTCGTGCCATTCTGACGGAGCGCGGCAGCGTGAGCGATTTGTTTATCAATATGCTCCATAGCCCACTATCAACCGTATTGTTCAGCGTGATTGTATTGATCCTCTTTACTAAATCTCCTATTTGGACGAAATGGTTAAAACGGAAAGTTTTTCGCCCATCTGCATAGCTTTTTATTAGCAATAAACAAACACCGGCTGTCTCGTTTAATCAATGACACAGCCGGTTTTTTTAGGCTCCACCATTCAAAAATACTTATTATTGATTCTTGGCTAATCCTTCAATTTACATCTGAAAGCGCCATATTGTTGATTCTTATCGCCAAAACGAACCAATCTGGAGCAATAAAAACCATAAAAAAACCAATACGGTGCAAGCCTAAAATATCAAGATTAAATAAAACACTGTTTTATTCTTTATATCCAGTCGAATTATAATGTCACTTTATAAGTTTGCAGTACATCAAACTAAAGTTTTAAATTGAGAAAACAATGGCAAAAAAATTGCTTTTTTAAAGCTCCCCTAAGCGCCTGCAACGAAGTAGTGCTTAACGCAATGGAGCGATATAGACATGAGTTTGAAAAGCAATCAGATGTTACTTTCAGCAAAAGAACGTCGTTGGTTACCTTGGTTTGGCAATACTGGTCGACTCTCTCTTTTTTGGTCATGCTACTTAAATAAAGAAACCTATCCTAATATCGAAAAAACCTTTGAAAGCATTGCCAACACAAGGGTAAAACTACTCAATACTTGGGTAAATAATCAATGGTCGCAGTTGGATGTTTTGTTAGAAATCATCACCGGCTCATTCCCACATATTGAACAAGAAGCGCTAGAAGAACGCCTAAACATAGTGCCTGATGTATCCGAATATTTTGTGATTGATACTCAAGGCAAAGTGCTCAAATCCACATACAAAGATCGCGTTAATAAAATAGACTTACAAGCTAAAGCAGTAGAAGCTGGCTTAAATCATCAGTTCCTCCATGGACCTTATGTGGACCAAAACACGCTAAGCATTGGTGCTTCCAGCTCAAAATTCCATGATGCCGTGACGCTGATGTTCTATCTGCCAATTAAACAAAACGGTGTCAGCGTAGGTGCCATTTGCGCTCGTGTTCCCAATGATGTTGTTGGCGACCTGATTCAGCGCGAAGCCGGACATATTTATAAAGAATCCGGCGACAACTATTTGTTCATGGTGAAATCTGAGTTCGACAAATCCCTACTACCCGGAACAGCGCTTTCCCGTTCACGTTTTGAAGACAATACCTTCAGCCATGGAGAGAATCTAAAAGGCGGAATCACAACAAATTGGGGAGCTGTAAAAGTTCAACAGCATACCGAATTTGAAATCCGCTTTACTGACCCAGCAACAAAAGAATTGCATCCAGGGGTACGAGAAACCATTAAAAACGGTCAGAATCTTTTTGTAACTTACCCAGGCTATTCTGACTATCGACACATTCCCGTTATCGGTAAAGGCGTCACCTTTCAGTTAAAAGGCAGCCCAGACACATGGGGAATGATGTGTGAAGGCGATTTGGAAGAAGTCTATCGTCGTCGCTCTATCAATCTAAAATTAATGAAAAGCTACCTAATGGCCTCCAGTGTTCCTCTTGTCGTTAGTACCTCATTACAAGCCTACACCAATTTATCCATCGTCTTGACCAGCGTGGCGGCTTTCGCCAGCTTAGGCGTTGCTGGGCTGCTGTTTAATAGGCTCAGCACCAAAAAAATAAGCAGCAGCATGAGCCAAATGACGGAAGTAATTCAAACCATCGCAGAGGGTGAAGGCAACCTTAAGCAGCGTCTTGACGACGATCTTGCCAACGACGAAACCGGCGATATGGGACGCTGGATGAACAGCTTTATAGATAATCTTGATACCACTATGGGACAAGTTATCTCTGCCAGCACCAACGTTAAAAAGTCTAATGACTTTATGGTTCGTACTAATGAAGAAGCTAGTCAAGCCTCACATTATCTCGAGTCCACCGTAGAAAGCATGCTTAACGTATTTCAACAACAAATAAACGAAGTGCAAAACGCATCGAAAACCGCGGATGATTTGAAGCAAGCGATGAATCAAGTAGCAGCAGAAACACAATCTCGCTTGCTAGACGCCAAAAAAGGCACACAAGAAATACGCGATGTAGTACGTGCCACGGCGGAATCAGTAAAGTCACTAGATCAAAAAACCAATGAAGTTGCCGGTATCATTACCACCATCTCGGACATCACCAACCAAACTAATTTATTGGCATTAAACGCCGCTATTGAGGCCGCAAGAGCGGGCGAACATGGACGTGGATTTTCCGTGGTGGCCGATGAAGTACGCAGTCTAGCGTCCAAAACAGCCGCCGCTGCAGAAGAAATACAATCCATGCTAGAAGGTATTCAGGAAGAAACACGCAGTGCGGTGAGTTTTATGGAAAAAGGCGCAGAAAATGTCGATAAAAATCTCATGGCAAACGAACAAACCAACACTGGCGACAGTGCCTTGTATGCCTTAGTCGACACCATGTTTGAGACTATTTTATTGCTCAATGAAAGCAACAAAGAAAATGCAAAAACTGCCCATGAAATGGGTGCAGCGACAGAACAAATGCAACGCTCGATTGCTGCACTACAAAGACGCTCGTCCCGCGTTGGATTGTCAGCATTAAAACTCAACTCGCTGGTTGGTCAGTTCCAAGTAACCGCCAAATAACAAAAAGACGCAACTGTCTTTTTCACTTTATTAAAGCAAAAAAAACCGGAGGAAGTTTCCTTCCTCCGGCATAGTTTCCTCACAAAAGGATACGCCTAAAATACATCATTCCCCGCAATGACAATGATTTATTTTTTCTCTTGGCGCGCCTGTGAGGCAAGACGGACAAATGCATTCGCTTCGCCATAACGGCTGTAATTACCAACTCGTTGTACAACTTCAAAAAAGACGCCATGCACTTCTTCTGTATAAAAATGGAAGAATTCACCTTCGTCATTTTGGTCATACATGATGTTGTGTGACTGCAATTTTTTAATCATCTCTGCAGGCAAGCCAAAGCGCGCTTCAATATCACGATAATAGTTCTGTGGGATTGGCAGCTGTTTTTCGCTATCAATGTTTTTTGCCGCAGCAAAAATATCATCACAAGCAAACGCAATTTGATGCACACCAGAACCTTTTGATTTCTGAATAAAACGCTGCGCCGACGCGCCACGAGCGTTGGTCATATTCAATGGAATACGTACACGTTTGTCTTTACTTAGCGCGGTACGACTCACGACCAACCCATGAATGTCCGGCAAGTCTTGACTGGCATCGATATCGAAGCCAAACAAGGACTTATAAAAGAAAGTCGCCGATAGAAAATCGGTATTGGAAACCGTTTGGCCAATGTGATCAAAGCGGGTTAAGCCAACGCCTGTTTCGCCTTGAATGCCCTGAATCGGTTTGAAATCCACTTCGAAAAAACGCACTGCAGCATCTGCTGAAACAAGGTACACCAAGCTATCACCAATACCGCGAAGCGCTGGGATATTTAATTCGCCAGGGCCTGCCTGATTATCAAAACGCTCAACTCGATAACGCTCAGCAAGAGACAAAGTAGCTTTGACGTTTTCAGAGGCAAACGCCATAGCACAAACCGATACTCCATGCTTTTGGAAATGCTCGTGAGCTTGGCTTTTCGGCTCGCGATTAAGGATCAGGTTAATATTGCCCTGGCGCATCAAGCTAACGTTTTTAGAACGGTGTTTGTGTGTTTCATGGAAACCCAACTGAGCCAAAGTATTGGTAAGCGCTTCTCCGCTTTCGCCTTCAATCGCAAATTCAATAAACTCAACATCGCTGACTTGTGGTGCAATAATCGGAGCGTTTTTTTCTTCACGTTTACTCACCGTTTGGTCATCAAGCCAAATCAATGAACGCATGCCATCAATGGCTTTTTCTAGTGGAGAAGAAGAACGGAATTCATCGTTGAAAATTTCATGAGACAAATAGTCATCAAACCCTTTGTCTTTCAAAACTTGTAAAAACTCGACCACTGGCATATCGCCTTGGCCGGGGAAACAACGGAAATGTCGGCTGTATTGCAATACGTCCATTTGTAAACTTGGTGCATCGGCCACTTGCACCAGCGCGATTTTGTTTAACGGAATCTCATCACGCAAAACATCTAGGGTATTACCACGGGAAAACATGTGGAAAGTATCTAAAATAATACCCAAATTCGGGTGATCAACACGCTTCACCAGATCCCATGCTTCATGGTAATCGGCAATATGGTAACCCCAAGCAAGGGCTTCATAACCCAGCATGATGCCTTCTTTCTTGGCTATTTCAGCAAGAGCAAATAAGTCCGCCGCGCAAACGTCACGATCTGCAGAAGAGTAAGGCTGCACGTTACTGCAAAACAACAAACGATTCGTACCCAACTCATGAGCGACATCAATTTTGTGCTGCAGCATCTTTGCCTTTTGCGAACGCATTGGCTCAGGCATGCCTTCCATATCACGAAATGGTTGTAAGGCAATAATTTCCAAGCCTAAATCTTGCGCCATACGACGCACATCTTTTGGCGTACCATCGAACTGAGTTAAGTCATTTTCGAAGATTTCCACGCCTTGAAAGCCGGCTTTTGCCGCCGCTTCAAATTTTTCTCTCAGCGTGCCAGATATGGTAACGGTTGCGAGTGCTGTTTTCATTCTTACGCCCTGACTGTCTACATTTCATAACGAAAACGATATATTAGAAACAAAGCTGTTTTTTGCTTCTATATTTACTAACATTGATGCTAGCACAAGATTTTCGTATTGAGAGTCATATTAAGAATGAAATAAAGCGCTAAAAATATATCGAAAAAGGAATACATAACACCTTTTAAAAGGCGCAACATAGGAGTGTAATATAGGAAAATCATTCCCTTATTAGCGCTTGTAACGAGCCTGATTCCTTAGCGTTTCTTACTTAGTGGCTGACTACCTAATAGCCAATTAGCAGCGACTGAAACCATGCGTGTACGATGGGAGACTTTTTATGTTAGAAAACCGTATTAAATATCGCCACCTTCAATGTTTTTTAGAAGTCACTCGCCAAGGCAGCGTCGTTCGCGCCGCCGATGTCTTAGCGCTCACCCAGCCCGCTGTATCAAAAAAACTCAAAGAACTAGAAGACATTCTGGGCGTCAGACTTTTAGAGCGCAGTAAAAAAGGCGTTGAATTGACACCGTTCGGCAATGTGTTTCTAGAGCATGCCAGCACCAGTGTTGCTGCATTACGAGAAGGCACCGAACGTGTCGCCCAAGCGCAACAAAAAGGCATCAGCCGTATTAGTATTGGTGTGTTACCGACCGTCGCGACCAGTATTTTGCCAGAATCCGTGAAGCGCTTTCGCACTGGGGGAATTGATGTTCGTCTGCACTTGGTTTCTGGGCCAAACGCCTTGTTAATGAGCCAACTAAGAGTCGGCGAATTGGATTTAGTAGTTGGTCGCTTAGGTGTTCCTGAAGCCATGTCTGGCTTGTCATTTCAGCATTTGTACTCGGAACAGGTCACCTTTACCGTTCGTCCGAACCACCCATTACTAACAAAAGAAAACTTCCAAATCAGTGATATCGCTGATTACACTGTGCTCTACCCGCCAAAAGGTTCCATTACCGCACCTTATGTAGATCGTTTTTTATTATCCCAAGGGGTTAGCACTCTCACCGATAGAATCGACACCGTATCAGATTCATTTGGTAAGGAGTTTATTCGCAACAACGATGCAGTGTGGATCATTTCCCGTGGCGTAGTAGCGCGAGAAATTTCGGATGGCGAACTGGATGAATTGCCTATCGACACAAAAGAAACATTAGGTGCAGTTGGCCTTACAACACGTGCTGACTCGGTTCCCTCTATGGCACTTAAGATGTTTATGAATGCCATTCGAGATACGGCACAAACCTTAGACAGCTATTACAAACCCATTGATCATCACCATAAAGATGGCCCAGCCATTTAAACTGCTCTTTTAGTTACAAAAACAGGAACCTTAGATGCTGACTATTGTTGCAATCACTACTCCAATTTTTATCATGATTATGTTGGGGTACTTTGCGGTTCGCGTTAAGTTGGTTCCTGGTGACACCATTGCGGGCATGGCGAAAATCGTCATGTATTTCACGCTTCCTGCATTGATTTTTAGCACCTTGGCCAGAATGGAATTTAATGAGGTTATTGTCCCAACCTATCTTGCCACATACGCCATTGGTTCAATCTTAACCCTTCTTATTGGAATGGTGATTAGCTTAAAAATAATGGGGCGTTCTTTAATAGAGAGTACGTTGAAAGGCGCGGGAATGTCCTGTTCAAACTCGGCATTTTTCGCTTATCCTGTGATGCTACTGGCCTTTAGTGATCCCCCAACGGCAGCATTTGCCATGTCATTAATCATAGAAAACATTCTGGTTCTGCCAATCACCTTTGTGATTCTAGAAATAAGCGCTTCCAGAGGACAAGGCTTAAAACCCTCCTACATGCTCTATACCGTGGTAAAAAGGTTGATCAAAAATCCGTTGATTTTGGCCGTCACTGGCGGTGTATTAGCCTCGACCTTTCATCTAGAATTGCCTGCTGTGATTGATCGAGTATTGGTCATGCTATCCGGAGCATCTGCCACACTCGCACTCATTGTGCTTGGAGGTTCATTAGTCGGAACCAGCCTAACAGGCAATGCCAAAGACATTTGCTTTGTCACCACAGGAAAACTCGTACTACATCCATTGATGATTGCTGTCGTGGCACTCTTTATGCCAGAAATGGACCGTAACCTGCTGCTCGGTGGTATCTTGATTGCAGCCGTTCCTATGATGAGTATTTATCCCATTATCGGTAGCCAGTATGGATTCCGTTCTCTTTGTGCAAGTATTTTATTGATCACCACACTGGCGTCATTCGTCACGCTTGCCGTTATTTTGTCTCTGATGGGCTTAAGCTAAGACCATCAGAAAGACAAAATGGATTATAAATGAGTATTTTGAATCTGTTTTTAACAAAGTATTAGCAAGCACTAAGCTTTGATCTTATGCACTAAGCCCTGAATCCCCAACACATACCCTTGAACGCCCATACCAACGACAATTCCCGTTGCTGCAGGGGAAATATAAGAATGATGACGGAAGGCTTCACGAGCGTGTACATTGGAAATGTGGACTTCAATCACTGGCACATCCGCGCCTTTTATTGCGTCGTGAAGCGCAACAGATGTATGAGTATAAGCACCTGGATTAAATACTACGCCCAACACTTCACCCGCTTTAATGCGACGACCAGCTTCATGAATGAGGTCAATCAAAACACCTTCATGGTTAGATTGATGGCATTCCACCTCATGACCTAATGATGCCGCCGCTTCACGACACATCGCTTCAACATCAGCGAGCGTCTCGTAACCATAAGTTGCTGGCTCACGAGTGCCAAGTAAATTTAAATTTGGACCGTTTAATACCATGATGGTAGACATAATAATTGCTCCTATAAATCAACATAAATATTCAAACAAACTGGGGGATGGTCTTACTCTTATACAAAGAATCGCAATAAGACGCTCAAGGTAAAAAATGACAACACAGTGGTTATTAACAAAGTGCTGGCGCAAAAAGTGCGCGCGCCATATGCCCCGCAAACAATGGGATAAGTGCTAAACATAGGCACTGAAGCGAATATAATTACCGCGATTTTGAATTCGTTTGCCATGTTAGGTGTAAGCAACAAGAACAAGGTAACCAGCACTGGAAACAGCACTAACTTACCAGCAGCCACCAGCAAAATAGGGCTTAGTTGACCTTTAATAGATACGCCAACTA
Source organism: Marinomonas sp. ATLA20 (assembly GCF_057180105.1). Taxonomy (NCBI): domain Bacteria; kingdom Pseudomonadati; phylum Pseudomonadota; class Gammaproteobacteria; order Oceanospirillales; family Oceanospirillaceae; genus Marinomonas; species Marinomonas sp. ATLA20. The sequence goes on along the minus strand of NZ_JBXUKU010000002.1, from coordinate 85,053 downwards.
AAGAGCCGCCAATCACAATAAGCGCCGCTGCAGAAGCCGATGCAGCCAGTAAATCCAAGCCTTTGCCAATAAAGTTCGGCAAACCTAGTTCAAAAATAGAAAACGTTAGGCCAGCGACTAACGCAATTAATAATGGATTAGTCGAGATGCGCTTTAAAACAACAATGAAAAGCGCTTTACCACTGCTTTCACTCTTACCCAACACTGTTTCTATAAAAATTAAGCAAATTGGCAGAAAGATAATATTTTCGACCATCAACGACATCACAAATGCCTGCGTCAAAGGAGGATCAAAAAACTGTAATAGGACAGGGAAGCCAATAAAAGCGCTGTTTGACATGGTTGCCCCAACACCTCTTACGCCAGCATCAACCAAACCACTTTTAAGCAATCGCCAGCTCAGCAACACAGTAATAAAAAAAGTCGCTAAACCACTCGCTGCATACACAGTAAGATAGTCAAAATGCAGGACTTCTTTCAGCTCCATGCTAGATAATTTCATAAAAATCAAAGCAGGCAAGGCAAGATACAAAACAAAACGACTTAACCCAGGAATTGCAGCTTGCGGTAGAAAGGAATATCGAACACAGATAAATCCCACAAATATCAAAAAAAAGATCGGTGCTGTGATGTTTATTACAGCTTCCATGTCACCATATCCTCGTGGTTTATTGCGTTATATGCTTTTAACTCGGCTAGAGTTTTCATCATAGAAATCATATCGAATAAGCGTTAAGCGATAGCTTTAGATTTTGTATTGAGTGATATTTTTTCAGGATCTGGTAGGACCAACCCTTTCTGAATATGCGAATCTAAGATAGTCAATACTGACTCAATTTCATCATCAAGAAGGTGTTTAAGCAATTTCTGATGTTCTTCTACAGAGGCTTGGCCGCGAAATGGCCGGCGGTGTAACGCCAACACCTGATAACGCATATAAAGTTCAATCACTGATGCGTGGTAACGAATCAACTGCTGAGAACCACAATGAGACACCATGGTAACGTGAAAGTCTCGGTCGGCTTTTTCCCATGCCTGAACATGGCTACCTTCGTCTTCCATCATCAGCTTTTCAACACAGTTCAAACGAAAATGCGCGCTGATCAAAGCGGACTTCCATTCCATTTGACCCGCTGAATTTTCCATGGATTTACGTACAGCCGACAGTTCTAGCATCTGTCTCAGCTCTAATAATTCATGTAAATCTGCAGTTGATACAGGTTTTACGGTAAACCCTTTTTGATCTACGAACAGCACAAAACCATCGGACACAAGACGCATCAAGGTCTCACGTAAAGTATTCACACTGGCATTATAACGGATGCGTAAAGCGTTTAATTTAAGCTTTTCACCGGGTGAAAGCTTTCCCGTCACAATATCTGAACGCAACTGTTCATAAACAGATTGCCCAACCAATTTACGGTCATCGGAGTTAATCATAGAAAATTCAAAGGGCCTTTCTTTTTTTTATAAGACATTCGCACTATAACACGAGCAAAGGCATTCTAATGTATAGGCAAACAGAAAGACGCCATCTGGCGTCTTTTTTGTCATGTATTCTATGGATTAATAATCTCTAGATAAGCGAACTAACTACATCGTATTTTTCACGAAACTGATCCCATACAGGTTTCACATCCGTGACTTCTTGGCCGGTAAAAATTTCAAAGGCATCAATGCCTTGATAAAAAAACAAGTCAAAGCCAGACACTATTTGCAGACCTTTCTTATTAGCCTCTATCAAAAACTCAGTATCCATTGGTGTATAAACCGCATCAAAAGCCCACTTTTGCCCTTGAATTAGTTCAGCCGCCAATGGCATGCCAGGCGTTTTCAAGTGCCCAACAGGCGTGCAGTTTACCAATCCATCGACTTCAGCGGCCGCCGCGGCAATGTCTGCTTTAGCCACAACACGCGCCTTATAGCCGGCTTCATTAATAGCATCGACCAAAGATTGAGCGTTGCGTTCACTCAAATCAGTGACCAACACTTCTGTCGCACCCACTTCAAACAAGGCAAAACCGATCGCTCGGCCTACACCACCAGCACCAATCATCAATACTTTACCTGCTGGCAAACCTCCAACACGGCCTTTATAGCCGCGAATAAAACCAGTATAATCGGTGTTGAAAGCACACACTTTGCCGTCTTTTAGCAGCAAAGTATTACTCGCACCGACTTTCTTTACCGCGTCGTTTACTTCGTCTGCACTGTCGATAGCGATTTGCTTATAGGGAAACGTTACATTCGTACCGATAAAACCTAAGGCCCGAATTTCTGCAAGCTTGGCGTTAAAAGATTCGGCGGTATCGTCTTCAGGCACTTGTAACTGGTAATCCACTGGCAACTTATTCAGTTCACCCAACATCATGTGTAAAGAAGGAGATCGAGAAGCAGCAATAGCCTGACCAATTAGACCTAAATGTAACATTGTGATTGCCTCCTACGTATTCCCAAAAAGAATGTAATAATGTTATTGCGTGAGTCCTAAAGGGAATAAAAAACGCTCCCTTTACTAAAGTAGAGGAAGCGTATACCAAAACTCATGATTTGTTGTATGACAATTTGGCATGTATTTTAATTGGAAAAATTATATCAGCATAGATTCTTTTGATACCGCATCTGTTGTAGCCAACCATTGCAATCCAGCCCCAGTGTTTGAAATCGGCAAATGATAACTAGGATACCGCTCAGTTAACGTGCCCTGTAATGCGCCACGCATTGCCAGACTCAACACCTTTAAAAGCTATTTTTCCTTTTAAGCCAAAATAGATAACTTGGTCATATACTCTCATCCATCACCCTTTTTCCATTTGAAAAATAGAACGTATGAATATTGGCATTTTTCTAATAAGAGGACTATTTTAGGCTAATACATTATAAAGTGAGTATTTACCCCTTCTTTATAATTTATTTGCTATTCATTTTTGATATAGTTAATAAAAAATAAGGAGATCTCATGGAGATAGCAATTCCTAACCTACGGCATTTGCGCGTATTTCTTGCGGTCGCAGAGCTAAAAAGCATCACCCGAGCTTCTGAACATATCTTTTTATCTCAGCCAGCTATCACTCAAGCGATCGCCAAGCTAGAAGGGTTATTGAACGCATCGCTTTTTGAGCGACATTCAGATGGTATGTATCCCACTCCGTCGGGTGAAGTGTGGCAAAAACGTGTCGGCCGAGCGATCGATCATATTCAAACCGCTACACAAGAAATCGTTAAAGACACGACTCAAAAAGAACGCTCACCTAAAAATCTCATAGCCTTAATTAGCACAACCCAATTAAGAGCGTTAATTGCCGTGAGCGAAGCACAAAACTTCAGCATTGCCAGCCGGAATTTGGCCGTATCACAATCATCGGTACATCGTGCCGCTCGCGATTTAGAGCGCCTACTCGGCGTTGTGTTATTCGAAAAAAACAGTCTTGGTACCAGTGCGACAAAAGCGGCACAAACGTTATCCAAAGCCACCAAACTGGCTTTTAGTGAATTGCGCCAAGGGATATATGAGATCAATGCCTTACAAAGCAAAGATGTCAGTACCATCACTATTGGCAGTATGCCATTGGCTCGTATGACTATTTTACCTAAATCGATTTTGCAGTTTAACGAACGTCACCCTGATGTGAACATCAATGTCACCGAAGGTCCCTACGCCGATTTGCTTCACCACTTACGCCAAGGTGACATCGATATTATCTTAGGTGCATTACGTCATCCAACACCAGCTGACGACGTCGTTCAAGAGGAGTTATGGGCACCGCCATTGTCAGTGGTGGCTCGTAAAGATCACCCATTAATGAACAAACAACATATCAGCGCACAAGATCTCGCTGAGTTTGCTTGGGTTGTTCCCGCCAAAGGCACACCCACTCGACAAGCCTTCGAAGACATTTTCAACGACGCCGGTATCGCACTACCTACACGCTTAGTTGAGTCCAGTTCGCAGATACTGATTCGTGAGTTATTAATCGAAAGTGATCGTCTAACATTAATCTCTGCACACCAAGTGGAGCGCGAAATTAATATTGAATTACTCAATGTAATCAATTTTCCACTGGATCATACTCGTCGACCAATTGGGCTTTGTGTCCGAAAAAGCTGGCTTCCGACCGTCACACAATCCCATTTCCTTAGTTTATTACGCGATATTTCAGAACGTTTTCGATGACGTTTTTGAAAGACATCATTGCAAAAAATGAATAGCTTATGCGGTTTATGGATTATGCCCATTAGGTGTCGAATGTTAGATTTGTTATTAATATAAACCTAAATTTCGTTCAATAATAACGACATGAAATCTTGAATAGGAGCAGACTAATGAGAATTTGTATCGCTGGCGCATCTGGCGCTTTCGGCATGAAACACATGGACGCCATTGCGGCGATCGAAGGTGCAGAAGTCGTTTCTGTCGTTGGCACTAAAATCGATGCGATTAAAGCCTTTGCTGAAGAGCGCGGCGTTCCTCACTACACGACAGACCTTGCAGAAAGCTTAGCTCGTGACGACGTTGACGCTGTCATCCTAGCAACACCAACGCAAATGCACGCTGCGCAAACTATCCAATGCCTAGAAGCTGGCAAACATGTTATGTCTGAAATCCCAATGGCAGACAACATCGAAGACGCTCGCAAAGTGGTTGAAGTGCAGAAAAAAACGGGTCTAGTAGCGATGGCTGGTCACACTCGCCGTTTTAACCCTTCCCACCAGTGGATCCACAATAAAATCATGGCGGGTGAATTAAACGTTCAACAAATGGACGTGCAAACTTACTTTTTCCGTCGCTCGAACAAAAATGCTCTTGGCAAAGCCCGCTCTTGGACCGACCATCTACTTTGGCACCATGCTTGCCACACAGTGGATTTGTTCCAATACCAAACAGGTGAAACAGCCAGCAAAGTACAAGCACTACAAGGCCCAATCCATCCTGAACTTGGCATTGCCATGGACATGAGCATTGGCATGAAAGTGCCTAACGGCGCAATCTGTACCTTGTCATTGTCATTCAACAACGATGGTCCATTCGGTACTTTTTTCCGTTATATTTGCGACAACGGTACTTATATCGCACGTTACGACGATCTATTTGACGGCAGCGAAAACAAGATTGACCTATCTGGCGTAGCGGTTTCAAATAATGGCATCGAACTACAAGACAGAGAATTCATTGCAGCGATTCAAGAAGGTCGTGCACCAAACTCTTGTGTGACTCAAGCCATTGAAGCGATGGAAACGCTACATCGCCTGGAAGAATGTCTAGAAGCCTAAGGCGCAATAGTCTAAAGTGACAAGACTCTAAAGTGACTCAACAACACTCAAACGGGGAGCTTCGGCTCCCTGTTTTTATTAAGGATATTGTTATGTCAAAACACCCTCACTTAGCCAGCCCCAAAATCGGCTTAGGCTGCATGAACCTATCACATGCTTATGGCTCACCGGTTGAAGAAGATCAAGCTATCAAGGCACTTCATCAAGCTTTTGAGATGGGCTATCGCCATTTTGATACCGCGACTTTATATGGCGGCGGCAAAAATGAGCTTTTGGTTGGCAAAGCACTAAAAGATCGCCGAGATGAAATCTTTCTCGCCAGCAAATGCGGCATGGCAATGGTCGATGGTAAAAAAGAGATAAACGGCCGACCAGAAAACATCCGCAAGCAATGCGAAGACAGCCTAAAACGCCTGCAAACAGATCACATCGATTTGTATTATTTGCATCGTCGTGACTTCAATGTGCCAATCGAAGAAAGCGCTGGCGCACTGGGTGAGCTAGTAAAAGAAGGCAAAATTGGCGCCATCGGTTTATCCGAAGTGTCCGCCGAAACGTTAACCCGTGCCCATAGCGAATACCCGATTAGCGCCCTTCAGTCTGAATACTCTTTGTGGACACGCAATCCAGAAATCGCCGTACTAGAAGCTTGTAAGAAACTAGACATTACTTTTGTCGCTTTCAGCCCAGTCGCACGCGGATTTTTAACCGGTACTCTGAAAGACATCGCGGATTTAGAAGCCAAAGACATTCGTAATAACATGCCGCGCTTTAATGCCGAGCATTACCCGAATAATCTTGCCTTGTTGAACGATTATTTTGCCCTAGCGAAAGACATCGGCTGCACACCAGCACAACTTGCTCTGGCTTGGCTAACAGCAAAAGACGATAATATTGTCCCTATTCCGGGCACTCGTTCGGTTAATCATATGAGAGACAATTTTGAAGCGGCGCAATTAAAGCTGGATGCCAAACAAGTGAGCTTGTTAGACGAGATGATCAATCAACATAACGTCCATGGCACACGCTATACCGCTGCCCAACAAGCCGAAATCGATACAGAAGAGTTTTAACCTTAGCAAACCTGCTCAACCAATAAAAAGCCCCTTTGTCGATACAAAGGGGCTTTGTTTTTAAAGCGTTTTCTAGGGTATTAACCGAACTTAGATTTACGCAATCTCAATTAGCATTTCACCCGGGGTAACTCGGTCGCCTTTCTTAACAAAAACCCCTTTCACCGTACCTGCCACATTGGCATGTACTTCGGTTTCCATCTTCATCGCTTCCGTGACGAGTACAGCTTGACCCGCTGTTACCGTGTCGCCTTCTTTGACCAAGACATCAATGATATTACCTGGCATTGCTGCGCTAACATGGCCAGGCTCTGTCGCACGAGAACGACCCGCACCACCTTCAGCAACGTATTCATTCAGAGATTCGAATACCACTTCTTCAGGCATACCATCCAAAGACAAGTACAACTTGCGCTTACCAACCCCAAAGTCACCCACGCCGGTGATTTCCACGTTGTAAACCTCACCATGCACATCAATCTTGAACTCGGTTGCCAATCCACCCGCCGCCGCGCCTTGACCCGCTTGCTCTGGCGGTAGCAAAACTTCTGGAACCAATGTCCCGTCAGCTCGTTGCTGTAAGAATTCACGACCTAGTTCAGGAAACATAGCAAAAGTCAGTACATCTTCTTCTGATTTCGCTAACTCACCGATCTCATTGCGCAACTTATATAGCTCCGGCGACAAGGAATCCGCTGGGCGAGCGTCGTTAACCGCTTCATTGCCTACGGCTTTCTTTTGCACTTCTGGGTTTACCGCTGCTGGCGGCTGACCGTAACCACCTAACAAATAGCGTTTTACTTCATTGGTAATAGTTTTATAACGCTGACCTGCCAATACGTTATAAACCGCTTGAGTCCCCACGATTTGCGAGGTTGGCGTTACCAGGGGCGGATAACCAAGGTCGGCACGCACACGAGGAATTTCATCAAATACCTCTCGAATCTTATCTAAGGCATTTTGCTCTTTCAGCTGATTCGCCAAATTAGACATCATGCCACCCGGCACTTGGTTAACCTGAACAGACACATCTTCGCGAGTAAATTCACTTTCAAATTGATGATACTTTTTACGAACTTCACGGAAGTAATCGGCAATCTCTGACAACAAGGCCAAGTCTAAACCCGTATCGTAATCGGTGTCTTTTAAAGCCGCCACTTGAGTCTCAGTCGCTGGGTGGCTGGTACCACTGGCAAAAGATGAAATCGCCGTATCAATACGGTCCGCTCCCGCTTCGATGGCTTTAAGCTGACACAAGGGTGCCAATCCTGACGTCGAATGACTGTGAACCACCAAAGGCAAATCAACCGCTTCTTTGATCGCTTTTACCAAGTCATACGTAGCGTAAGGCGTTAACAAACCCGCCATGTCCTTAATAGCAATAGAATCGGCCCCCATGGCTTGCATGGCTTTGGCTTGCTCGACAAACAAAGCGAGTGTGTGCACAGGACTGGTCGTATAACAAATGGTGCCTTGCGCATGCTTGCCGACTTTTTTTACCGCTTTCATGGCCGTTTCGATATTGCGTAGATCGTTTAGCGCATCAAAGACACGGAAAACATCGATGCCGTTATCCGCTGCTTTTTGTACAAAAGCTTCGACAACATCGTCAGCATAATGGCGATAGCCCAGTAGGTTTTGGCCACGTAATAACATTTGCAAACGAGTATTTGGCAAGGCCGTTCGAAGCTGGCGCAAACGCTCCCAAGGGTCTTCTTTTAGAAAACGTACGCAAGCATCAAAAGTCGCACCGCCCCACACTTCTAAAGACCAGAAACCAACTTGATCGAGCTTCTCACAAATCGGCAACATGTCTTCCGTACGCATACGAGTAGCGATAAGGGATTGGTGAGCATCACGCAAGGTGACATCTGTCACTTCTATTTTTTGTTTAACTTGACTCATTTTTCTTCCTCCTGCGGATTATCGACCAACGTGCGCTGCAATAGCGGCTGCCAACACCAAAGCGATGTCACTTGGATGGCGTCTAACAGAATAATTTAATAGCTCGGGATGCGCTGGAACGAACCCCGTATTGAACTCGCCCTTAATAAAGTCTGGATGTTTGAGAATTTGCTGATAGTAATTGGCCGTGGTTTTAATACCATGCAAACGCATATCATCAATAGCTCGACGACCTCGCGCCACCATTTCATCCCAGGTCAATGCCCACACCACCAGCTTCAAACACATGGAATCAAAGTAAGGCGGAATCTCGTAACCCGTATAAATCGCCGTATCAACACGAACACCTGGACCACCTGGTGCGTAGTAATGGGTAATACGTCCAAAGCTAGGTAAAAAGTCATTCTTAGGATCTTCCGCATTGATACGAAATTGCATCGCATAGCCACGGTAACTTATGTCTTCTTGGCGGAAGCTAAGCGGCGAACCAGCCGCTATACGAAGCTGTTCACGCACAATATCAACACCTGTTATTTGTTCGGTAATCGTGTGCTCAACCTGAACTCGCGTATTCATTTCCATGAAATACACTTCATTGCCAGACAATAAGAACTCCACTGTACCTGCGTTGACATAGCCTACTGCTTTGGCTGCTCGCACCGCGAGATCACAAATATATTGACGTTGTTCAGGGGTGAGTTGTGGGCTTGGCGCAATCTCTATGAGCTTTTGGTTACGACGCTGAATCGAGCAATCACGTTCATATAAATGAATCGCATCACCTTGGGAATCCGCCAAAATTTGCACTTCAATATGACAAGGGTCAACGATGCATTTCTCTAAAAACACTTCTGCAGAACCAAACGCTTTGGTCGCTTCCGAGATAACCCGAGGATATTGCGAGGTTAATTCTTCTGGGGTATCACAACGTCGAATACCTCGACCGCCACCACCTGAGGTTGCCTTAATCATCACCGGATAACCCACTTTCCCAGCAAGAGCAAGCGCCTCTTCAAGGTTGGCTAAATTTCCTTCAGAGCCAGGTGTAATTGGAATACCCGCCGCACGCATACTGTCACGGGCTTGGGTTTTATCGCCCATTTTATGAATAACAGACGAATGAGGGCCGATAAAGGTAACGCCTTTTTGCTCACACAATTCAGCAAAATGCGCATTTTCAGATAAAAAACCATAACCAGGGTGGATCGCATCACAACCCGTTTCTATGGCTAAGTTCACTAGACGCAAAGGGTCTAAATAACCGGCAAGTGGATCATCGCCTAACGAGTAAGACTCGTCTGCACGCTTGGCATGCAACGCATATCGATCCGGTTCCGTAAATATCGCGACAGAGCGAATCCCAGCCTCTGAGCAAGCGCGAATGATACGAACCGCAATTTCACCTCGGTTAGCGATCAACACTTTTTTTAACATGAGTCACTCCTTTCTTGTTTGAAGAGATCACTGCACAAGGTAGCGAGAACAACTTTTGTACAAATATCTCTGAATATTCAGGCTACTCAAAGATCAACCAAAGTAAAAATTGATATTACGACATTTATGTATAAGCTATCCGTGATAGATAAGCGCTAATAGATAAACCAAGGGGAAACAAAAACAATGCCTCAAAGTGTACAAAGCCTAGTCAACCGCCTTACTTTTAGACAATTACAAGTATTTAAAAGTGTTTTTGAATTGAGTAGCTACAGCCGAGCTGGCGACATGCTGGGATTGAGTCAACCCGCCGTGAGTAATCAAATACGACAGCTTGAAAGTGCATTAGAACAACCGCTGTTTGAATACGTTGGTCGCCAACTTTACAGCACTGCGACGGCCAAGCGATTAGCCAAATGCATTCACGCCATGTTTGATGAAATACAGCGCTTTCAGGACGATTTATCCGAAGAAGCTGGGCTGATATCCGGTGAGTTGAATTTGGTGGCCGTGAGTACAGCGCAGTATGTGGTGCCTTATTTGCTTCGGGCCTATACTAGCCTGCATCCAAACGTCACCATAAATGTGAAAGTCATGAACCGCGCCGCCGCCATTGAGCGCCTTAGTGAGAGCCATGATGAACTAGCCATTATGGGCATGGTACCAAATGATAAGCCTATGTTTAGCATACCATTTTTGGACAACGAGCTCATCGCCGTCGTGCCACAAAACCACCCATTCCTTGCTCTGGAGGACATCTCATTAAACACCTTTTTAGAGCACAATTTACTGCTACGAGAACCAGGTTCAGGCAGTCGATTAGCTCTCGAGTTACATTGCCAAAAACAACGTATTCGCTTACAAGCAGAAATGGAAATCGGTTCTAACGACGCCATAAAACACGCCGTTATTGCAGGGCTTGGCGTCGCGGTATTACCCAAGCTTGGCATCCTTTCTGAATTGACACTCGGAACCTTAATCGAAGTACCGATCAAAGACTTTCCCCTTCGCCGATCCTGGTGCTTGATCCACCCACAGGGACGCCACCCCACTCCTGCGATGCGATCTTTTATTGATTATATTCAACAAAATATCGGCCAGTTTGAAGCCATGTTCTCAAGAATGAAAAGTAGATAGTCCGTCTCATTTTAATAAAAACCACATCATTGCATACGTTTAACAATTCTTCTTTCAAATAGATTATTACGTAAATATATAAACCATTCACATACATTACACGTATACAACAAATCACCAACATTAAATCAAGACCAAACTGTATAAATTCTATACACCTTGTAGGGAAATGACTACAAAATCAAAACAGCACACTGACTACACTAATTGAGGAAGCACCATGTTTTTTACCAATAAAGATAAAACAATCGCCAAAAACAAAGCGGTAGAACAGGCACTTTCTCAACATGAAAACAAAGCCTTTATTAGCGCTATGGAAAAATTTTGCGCCACCATTAGCTTTTTACCTGACGGAACAATTCTCGATGCCAATTCGTTATTCCTTAACGCTACAGGCTATTCCCTAGAAGAAGTAAAAGGGCAAAAACATGCACTATTCTGCCCTTCTCAAGTGACTTCGAGCCAAGATTACAAACATTTCTGGTCAGATTTAGCTGCAGGCAAAAGCAAACAAGGCACCGTCTTACGTAGACGTAAAGATGGCTCAGAAATCTGGCTTGAAGCAACTTATTTTCCCGTTGAAGTCGATGGCGTGGTGACCAAAGTGGTCAAAATTGCCACGGATGTCACTAAAGAAAAGCGTACAGCAGATAGTCAATTAGCCGTGTATAACGCCATTGATAGGTCATCTGCCACTATTGAATTCACCCCTGACGGCACAGTAATTACGGCCAATGATAACTTTTTAAGTGCAATGGGTTATCAGTCCACCAAAGAAATTATCGGTCAGGCGCATCGCAAATTTTGTACTAATGAGTTCTATGAAAAGCATCCGAATTTTTGGGCAGAGTTAGCGAATGGAGACTTTAAAACAGGACAATTTGAGCGAGTTAGCAAACAAGGTCAAACTGTGTGGCTAGAAGCCAGCTATAACCCCATTTTCGATCAATTTGGTAAGGTTGTAAAAGTCCTTAAAGTTGCCTCTGACATTACAGAGCGTGTGAACACGCAACTCGCTATTCAACACGCGGCAGAAGTAGCTCACTCCACGTCAGTAGAAACTGCTCAAGTTTCAGAGAATGGCGCTCAAATTTTACGTCGCACAGTCGAAACGTCAGACAAAATTGTGGCCGATGTTGAAGTTTCTACCGAGTTGATCGAACAATTAAACCATCAGTCTGAAAGTATCGCCAAGATAGTGACAACCATTGGGTCTATTGCTGATCAAACCAATTTACTGGCATTAAACGCCGCTATTGAAGCCGCTCGCGCTGGTGAAAATGGTCGTGGGTTTGCGGTAGTGGCCGACGAGGTTCGAACACTAGCAGCAAGAACAAGCAAATCAACGATCGAAATTGATGACATGGTAAAACAGAACAGCAACTTAACTCGTCAAGCCAAAGACAGTATGAGCAAGGTGAGTGAACGCTCTAAAGAGAATGCGCAATTTATAGATGAAGCATCCGGCATCATTGATGAAATCCTGAAAGGCGCGATACACGTTTCCAATACCGTTAACAAATTATTGGATATTGAGAAAAACTAAAAAAAATCCGCTATCTATTATCGTAGATAGCGGATTTTTTATATTCACCATGGAATGCTCTAACAAGAAGATTTGTTACTTCGGCATTTCATGCTCTAACAACATCAAACCAGAACCAGTATTCGAAATTGGCGCATGGTAATTTCGATGCAGCTCGGTCACTTTACCCAGTAAAGTACCACGCATCGCAATCAGCATATTCAGCTCTACCGCTTGCGATCCGCCTTGCTCAACAAGATCCAAGTTGGTGTATTTCGTTAAGGCTTCTGGGTCAGACACCAATTTATCAAGACAATCAATATCAAAAGTACGGTTGATAATGCCCGCACGCTCGCCGTCTAACTGATGAGACATACCACCAGTACCAAAGACAACCACATTAAGATCGTCTTCGAAAGACGCCACAGCACGACCGATCGCTTTGCCCAATTCAAACGTACGCTTAGGTTGCGGCATTGGATATTGTTCACAGTTGATACAGACAGGAATGACTTTTACATGCCCATACTGATGACCTGGCCACATAAGATTCAGCGGAACCGTTAAACCATGATCTACCTTCATTTCTTGGCAGATAGTCATGTCAAAACCTTCGTCGACAATGCTGTTGGCAATGTGCCAAGACAAATCTGACTCACCAGTCACTGGCGGAATGGTAGGAATCCCCCAGCCTTCATCTGCGTTATAATATTCGTCTGCAACCCCCATCGCAAAGGTCGGCTTTTTATCAATGAAAAATTCCAAACCGTGATCGTTGTAAAACAAAATGATAACGTCAGGCTTTTTCTCATTTAACCAATCTCGTACTGGCGGATAACCATCAAAAAACGGTTTCCAATACGGCGTTTCTTCCAACCCATTTGCCATTGCGTTCGCAATCGCAGGGATATGAGAAGTCGTTATTGCACCAATAATGTTAGCCATTAGACCTCTCCTCGCCCATTTTTTTCTAGCATTGCTTTGAATTCATCAGTGCTCATACCGGTTTGTAATCCACCAATATCTTGCATGTTTAGCTTTAGCAAACCAGTAAACTTTGCTAAATAATAAATACTGCCACCTTCACGCAAAAGCCCAATCACATCTCTATTACGAATGGCTTCTTTTTGCGCTTCTGTGAGTTTGAATTTTTCACAGTAAGCTTCTGGATCTGCATTAAATTCATCACGTGCTACTTGCTCATTAAACGAGTAACACATTTTATTTAAGCCATAGCCTTTCTTGGCCATTTGGCCATCAAAAAGGTACGTCCCTTGAAACTGTCGATCTGTATAGTTACTAGCCATCTTGCTAACCTCTATTTTTATACTTTTCGGCGAAGCTTGGATTACTTCCAATACAGACGCATTGGATTATCCACCAGCAACGCTTGCTGTAGTTCAGGCGTTGGCGCGATATGTGGAATAACATCCACAAGGTGACCGTCGTTTGGCGCCTCTACTTTCATATTTGGATGCGGCCAATCGGTTCCCCACAATACGCGGTCAGAGAACCTCTCAACCAAGGTACGGGCAAAAGGATAGACATCAGAATAATCAGGCGCATGTTGCGTTAAACGCTCTGGACAACTTACCTTACACCATACATTGTCGTTGTCCGCCATGAAGTTAACAAAGCGCTGAAAGTCAGGGTGATCAACACCATTGGCAACATTTGGCGTACCCATGTGGTCAACCACAATGGTGGTATTCAATTCTTTCAAGAAAGGAATCAAGTCTTCTAAATCCGCCGCTTCGAAATAGACAACAATGTGCCAACCGAAAGGGCGAATTTTCTCAGCTATAGAGAAAAACACTTCTCTTGGCGTGCTATCAACAAGGCGTTTCACAAAGTTAAAACGTACACCGCGAACACCCGCTGCATGCATTTTTTCAATATCTTCATGAGTTATTGAGTCATCAACAAACGCCACACCACGTGCTAAATCACCCGCTGTCTCTAAGGCATCGATCAACGCGGAATTATCGGTACTATGACAAGATGCTTGAACAATCACATTGCGAGAAAAACCCAAATGATCACGCAGCGCAAACAACTGTTCTTTGGATGCGTCGCAAGGCGTGTATTTACGTTTTGGATGGTAGGGAAATTTATCCGCTGGACCAAAAACGTGACAATGCGCATCTACCGCACCCGCTGGCGCTTTAAAAGTAGGTACGCTTGGGTTTGCGTAAAATGGAATATAATCTTTGTCCATCATGTTCAAATACCTGTTTTATTATTCGTTCTAATTAACCAGTCTTCTGTTTGACCAGTCGTTATATCGTCCATAGAAGAAAGACAACTAAAGGCCGTTGCTATGAGCAAACACTTGCCCATCAAACAGCTTTCTCGCGGTGCGTAGAATAGCCGCAGAGCCAACATCACCATTTTCTTCTTGATCTAAAATTACGGTCATCGCACCAATCGGATGCTCAACATCCAAGGTCATACGCGCACTAGGTTCAAACTTAGCCACTTCATTAGCCGGCGAACCTTTCAGAACCGCCGCTGTCGCTACGCTTACCGCCCCCAAGACCCCAATAGAGGCATGGCAACGATGAGGAATAAAAGTACGTGTTGAAATAGCACCTCCGTTTGTCGCGGCACTCACCATGGTCATTTTAGGTACCGACTTCTCTTTTACATCGCCTAAGTTCATCATAGAGCCCACTTGCAAACGGATGGATTCTAGCTTGGCACGTAACACATCATTAGCTTCAAGCTCTTCACGAGATTCTGTTCCCGTAATCCCCATATCCGCAGCGCGCATAATCACCACAGGCATTCCGTTGTCGATGCAAGTTACTTCTATGCCATCAATTACATCGACTACGTTCCCCGTTGGTAACAAAGCACCACAACTTGATCCTGCGGTATCTTGAAATACAATTGGAACCGCCGCAGAAAAGCCGGGCACGCCATCAATGCGAGCATCACCTTCGTACTGCACTTCACCGTCTTTGACAAACACACGTGCTACTGCGATTTGACCTGTGTTTTCCATGAAAATACGTACGGAGGTTTCGCCCTCTTGCGCTTCAACCAAGCCGCGCTCAATGGCAAACGGCGCAATACCCGCTAAAATATTGCCGCAGTTTTGCGCATCGGTCACAATCGCCTGATCAACAAATACCTGTAAAAACAAGTAATCTACATCAGCGTCGTCACGTGCAGATTTTTTCACCACTGCCACTTTGGATGCCAATGGATCAGCCCCACCGATTCCGTCAATTTGACGCTCATCTGGCGAGCCCATCACCCGCAACAAAAACTGCGCACGCGCATCAACATCAGCAGGTAAATCTTCCGCTAAAAAGTAAGCCCCTTTTGATGTGCCGCCACGCATCCACATACAAGGCGCACTTTTTAAAACGCCTGTATGTTTAGACATATTTTAGGCCTTTCTCTTTTAGGCGAGGGCGCATTTCATAAATATCTAGACCCAATTCGCCATTCGCCATTCGTACGCGTTTTGACTCTTCATTCGCCATACGCTTACGAGATAATTCCAACACTTCAGCCGCATTCTCACGACGCACAACAACCACACCGTCATCGTCGGCTACAATCACATCACCTGGGTTAACCAAGGCATCCGCGCAAACCATAGGCACGTTAACAGAACCGACGGTTTCTTTAATCGTCCCTTCTGCAAACACCGCTTTTGACCAAACAGGAAAATTCATTTCACGTAGGTCACGAGTATCACGAACACCGCCCTCGATAATCAAACCCACCACGCCACGAGACTGAGCAGATGTTGCTAACAGATCACCAAAAAAACCATGATTGGAAGGAGACGTTGGCGCAAAGACCATCACATCCCCTGCTTTACATTGCTCAATGGCAACATGCATCATCCAGTTATCGCCCGCCGCACCAGAAATTGTGACCGCAGACCCCGCAATGGTTTTATCCATTTGGATTGGGCGCATGTAATGTGCCAATAAACCAACACGACCTTGAGATTCATGAATGGTCGCTACGCCGCATTCGGCCAAACCGTCAATGACAGCTTGGTCAGCTCGTTCAATATTTTGTACTACTACATTGTTTCGCATGATGCTTTCCTATCCTTTTAATCGTTAGCCTTACGCCTTTAATCTAGAAAAAACGCTACGAGCATTGTCTTCAAAGATAGCTTGTTTCTGCTCCGCGGATAACACGGTGTTGTTGTCGATATAACGTTTTGTATCGTCAAAATAGTGACCAGATTCTGGGTCAATACCGCGTACCGCACCAATCATTTCAGAAGCAAACAAAATGTTCTTAGTAGGAATAATATCAAGAAGTAGATCAATACCACGCTGATGATAAACACAGGTATCAAAGTAGATGTTATTCAACATGCGCTCAGCAAGGTCAAAACCTTGATCTTGCGCCATGCCACGGAAACGTCCCCAATGATAAGGAACAGCACCGCCGCCATGAGGGATAATGATTTTTAGCTCCGGGAAATCTTTAAAAACATCGGACATCATCAATTGCTGGAAGCCAGTAGTATCTGCGCCTAAATAATGCGATCCAGTGGTGTGGAAACAATCGTTACATGCCGCGCTTACATGGATCATCGCAGGAATGTCGTATTCGCACATTTTTTCATAGATAGGATAGAAAGAGCGATCACCGAGAGACTTATCTTGCCAGTAACCGCCGCTTGGATCTGGGTTCAAGTTGATACCAATAAAGCCCATTTCTTCAACCGTACGAACGATCTCAGCAACAGACTTGCCTGGATCAACACCAGGAGATTGCGGCAATTGCGCAACTGGTGCAAAGTTCTCAGGAAACAAGTCACAAACACGGCGAATCAAATCGTTCTGATGTTCTGTCCAGTATTGGCTAGTGTATTCATTACCAATATGGTGTCCCATCCAACTAGCGCGGGGAGAGAAAATAGTCAGATCAGTGCCACGCTCTTGCTGTAAACGCAGCTGGTTATTGATAATGCTGTCGCGAATTTCATCATCCGAAACAATCACTTTACCTTTTTCACCAACAAAAGCAGGATCTTTAGCGACCTGTGCTTTTTGTTTATCACGGTATTCACCTACACCAGGCGGCGTCGTTGTATAATGTCCATGGCAATCTATAATCATGTTACTACTCTCTATTCTTATTAAGGGTAACAAACGTTGCGAAGTAAAAAGGATTGCATAAATGATATGCTTTAACTTTACTTTATGAGCACAGCCGTTCAATCACAATCTGTCCAGAGTATTCTTGCATGCTATCGATTTGGCTATTTCATTTTGGCCAAAAGGGTATTGCATTTTGATATAGCTGTTTTTTAGTACAATGAGAACAGCTGCTCATTTCATATATTTATCAGGAAGAACCTGACACAAAAAACCGTCTGAGCTTTCTTGAAAAAATACATAAGACTATGATTTTTATAAATTTTTACATATATCAAAAAACTTATTAATTTTTTATATTCCTTTTTCGATATACAAGGAACATAAAAAATTCATTTCTAAAAAAGCAAAAACTACGACATTTTGGTTATGTTGCTTATCAAAGCAGACTGAAAAGTAAATTTTGAGCGAAACTCAAAGGCGAAATGTAGACCCAGCTCATATTGAGGTAATTGTGAGCCTCAAGAAAAAAATATAGGGTATTTTTAAAATGATCCTATATTATTTAGAGGGCTTATAAATGCTAGTTTCAATACAGGACAGCCTACCTTACTGCAAAGCAGGGTAGAAAATACAAAAATAAAACAACCGGGGCACAAGATCCCGAGCTTGGAGACGTTAAAATGAATCTAACAAAAAAAATCACACTTGGTTTAATTGCCGCTGGTGCTGTAAGCAGTGTTAGTGCAGCTGACCTAACCCTGACTATTGGTCACGTAGATCCTCAAGATTGGACAACCTCTAAAAAAGGCGCCGCAACTGAAGTGTTCAAAAACTTAGTTGAAGCGGAGTCTGGCGGTCGCATTGAAGTCAATGTATACCCTTCTGGCCAACTTGGCGGTGAAACTGATCTTGTTCAGTCTGCTCAGGAAGGCACATTGAGCATGGCGATGGTATCTGGCGCCTTTGCTAAAGTATGTAAAGAAGCATCTGTACTAGAAATTCCTTACCTATTCCCATCAGCCCCTGTGGCCTGGGAAGTTCTAGACGGCGAATTCGGTAAAGCATTGTCTGAACATTGCTTAGAAGAAAGCGGACTACGCACACTGGCTTATGGCGAAACAGGCTTCCGTAACTTCACCAACTCAAAGCGTCCTGTTGCTGAACCAAAAGATTTGAGTGGTTTAAAAATCCGCGTTCAAACTCTACCGCTATACGTTGAAATGGTAAAAGCGATGGGAGCAGAACCTACGCCAATCGCTTGGCCTGAAGTGCCATCAGCATTAACGACGGGTGTAGTTGACGGACAAGAAAACCCTGTGAGTGTTATCGAAGCGAATAAATTCTACGAGTTCCAAAAATATCTAACACTAGACGGTCACGTATACGGCACAGACTTCTTGCTAATCAATGAAGATCTTTATCAATCATTAAGTGATGAAGACCGTGCTATTATTGACCGTGCAGCAAAAGTTGCAGGCACTTTAGGCCGCGCAGTTCAGCAGTTTAATTCTGCGAAAGGTCTTAAATCTCTTGCAGCAAACGGCATGCAAATCACCACTCCAACACCAGCACAAATGGCTAAGTTCCGTGATGTTGCGCAACCAGCGGTTATCAACTGGTTAAAAGGTGAAGTACAGCCAGAGTGGATCGAACGCGCTCAAATGTCTGTAAAAGTTGTTAGTAATTCGCAATAAGTTCAGTACTTGATATCAAATAATCGAAAGCTATTCTATAGCTTTCGATTATTTTTCTTTTGTCACAACCCGGAAAGCTCACCATGAAGCGCCTCTACAAAAATACTCTCGCAATGTTAACTGGCACCTCCTTATTCGTTATCTTTGGCGTTGTTTTAGTCAGTAGCTTGAGCCGTTACTTATTTAACTCACCGATCCAATGGAGCGAGGAAGTCGCAAAATACGCCATGATCTACGGCACTATGTTTGGTATGGCATTGTGTTATTTAGAAGGTATTCATATTCGTTTTACTTTTTTAGAAGATATGGTTTCCGCCAAAATTCGTCATGCCTTGCATTTCATATCTGACGTTATCGCACTCGTAAGTGGCTGCGTACTAACCTATTCCGGCTACATTTTCATGATGAAACGAGGTGCAATACAAGCGCCTGGCACAGGCATTCAAATGTACTATTTCCAAGTAGCCATGGTTATCGGTGGTGCGTGCCTTGCGATAGCTGCACTTATCCGTCTCGTCGAGTATTTTCAATCTGAAACGTTAGAGAAAGGGCAATAATCATGCTAGGTTTTGGGATTCTTCTTGTTCTTTTGTTTATTGGCAGCCCTATTGCGTTCGCCATTTTATTAGGCGTTGTAGGTCATATTTACACACTACCCTTTAATGTCAGTCTCGTCGCTCAACGGATTTTTAGCGGACTAGATTCTTTCTCTATTTTAGCGATCCCACTTTTTGTTCTGGCAGGAGAGCTAATGAATGAAAGTGGTATCACTGGCCGAATCATCAACTTTGCCAATGCATTAGTTGGTCACATGAAAGCGGGCCTTGCTCACGTAAATATCTGGGCGTCGGTCATTTTTGCAGGATTATCAGGTTCAGCCGTTGCAGATACATCGGCACTTGGACGTGTGTTTATCCCTACTATGGAAAAAGAAGGCTACCCGCGTGCTTTTGCAGCGGCATTGACGGCCGCATCGTCCGTTATTGGGCCGATGATTCCACCAAGCATTCCGGTCATCATTTACGCACTTATCACCACAGGCGTCTCTGTTCCTGCTCTCTTCCTTGCTGGCGTGGCACCAGGCTTGCTGCTTGCTGTCGGCTTGTCTGTGTATGTTTATGTTTTTGCTGGTCACTACGCACCACTAAAAGAAAAACTGTCCATGAAAGAGCGCTGGAAGGCCTTTGTTGAAGCATGGATTCCACTGTTCATGCCGATATTCATTGTTGGCTCCATTCTAACGGGTATTGTTACACCTACAGAAGCGGCTGCTTTTGCCGCTGCTTATGCCTTGTTAGCTGGTATATTCATACTGAAAAGCCTAAAAATATCGCACCTGCCACGCATTTTCATTCGAGCGATGCGTGACTCGTCTGTGATTCTGATTGTGATAGGTGTGGTCGCAGCAGCGAACTGGTTATTAACCTTCTCAAGAGTACCTCAAACGGTCAGCCAAATGGTGCTGGAACAAGTGTCTAGCCCTTGGATGTTCTTGATCCTAGTGAACGTCATTTTGTTAGTTGTTGGCCTGTTCCTTGAAGGGATAGCAGCAATGCTAATATTGCTACCGATTCTGCACCCTATTGCAATGAGCCTTGGTATTGATCCAGTCCACTTTGGCATTGTGGTAATTTTCAACCTGATGATAGGACTTGTCACACCGCCGATGGGAATTTGTCTATTCGTTTCTAACTCGATAGCCAATGTAGGGATAGCTGCTATTTCGAGACAGATCATGCCACTTTTCTTAGTAGAACTGGCCGTCTTGATCTTGATTACCTTTGTGCCAAGCACGGTAACATTCTTACCAACGTTATTTGGTTACTGACGGGAAGCAATTAGCCATAAATTTTAGAGATAAAAAAAACGACGCGATGCGTCGTTTTTTTTGGCTATCTGTTTTTAACCTAACTAAAAAAATTTAATAAAAAACTTATAACTGAGATAAAACGTATTCTGCAGAGCTAACTTTGTATTCACCCGGCTCATCCAACCATAAATGCTGAATGATCCCATTAGTCACTAGCATCGCATAACGGCGACTACGAATGCCCATTTTAGCCGCCGAAATATCCAGCTCTAATCCCATAGAACAAGTAAATTCAGCCAAACCATCAGCAGCCATGATTAGGTTTTCAGCGTTGTTCGCTTTCCCCCAAGCATTCATAACAAAAACATCGTTTACCGAAAGACAAACGATCTCGTCTATTCCTTTGTCTTTTAACGCATCAAAATGCACAACAAAACCGGGCAAATGACTTGCACTGCACGTTGGCGTAAAAGCACCAGGAACGGCAAACATCAGTATTGTTTTACCAGAAAAAAATTCTATAACATCGATTGTCTCTGGCCCTTCTTCACCCATCACTTGGAAAGAGCCATGCGGCAACATATCACCCATAAGAATCGACATAAACGTTATCTCCACAGAATTTGGTTGCCCTAATACTAACGCAACCTAACTGAGAAAAACCATTAAACAATCTTAAATTGACTAAGTAGCTGTTTCTGGTGAGAAGCCAGTTTGGACAAGCCTTCGCTGTCTCTTTCGCTCTGATCTGAGCCCTGTGCCGCTTGCTCAGACATCTCCGATATTTCTAATACATTTTGCTTAATTTCTTGCGCAACCGCAGATTGCTCTTCGGCAGCCGTTGCAATTTGGGTACTTAAATCACGAATCTCAGCCATGCTACTTTGCAATTCAACCAGCGACAATCCCACTGTGCGCGCTTCTTCGACGCTAGAAGTAGCGCTTTTACGACTCTCCTCCATACTGCCAACGGTCTTTGTCACGCCTTGCTGCAACTGCGCAATAACCGTTTGAATTTCTTCAGTAGAGCTGTGAGTTCGTGTAGCCAAAGTCCGTACTTCATCAGCGACCACTGCGAAGCCTCGACCTTGCTCGCCAGCACGCGCCGCTTCAATGGCCGCATTTAACGCCAGCAGGTTCGTCTGCTCTGCAATACCTTGAATCACTTCTAAAATACGATCGATACTTTTTGAATGTTCATCAAGCTCATTCACCACAGTTGTGGACGCTTCAATCTGTTCGAGAAGGTGTTCAATCTTATGAATATTAGTATCCATTTGTTCACGGTTTTGATTGGCTCTTTGATCAACTGATTGAATCTGACGCAAAATTACTTCCGAACTTTGTGCAACCTGATCAACCGTAGACACCATTTCGGACATAGAAGAAGCCACTTCAGTGGTTCTTTCGTTTTGCGCGCCCATCAAGCGCTTAGAGTCACTTGCTAAGCGAACATTGCTGCCAGCAGATTCCGCTACTTCATTCGATGCTTGGTCAATTTCAGACATCACTTTCTGCAGCTTCTCCACCAGCCCGTTCACCCAAGTAGATAACTCACCAAACTCGTCTTTGGTTTTAACTTTACTACGCTGGGTAAAATCACCGTCCGAAATATTCCCCAACACTTTCATTACTTCTTTAAGTGGTAAACGGATACTACGGCTTACCCACAACGCCACCAGCACCGCAATAATGACAGAAATAACGAGAACAACTTCGATAATCAAAGTGGACAAAGACGCAGCATCACTTGCTTCCTGTTTTGCTGTATCCCCGATAGAAGACGCTTCAGCAAGTAACTTTTGCACCGATGTGTTCACCACGTCCATGCTGTCTGATAATTGCTTGGCAAGTACTTCGGACTCTTGGACTAAGCGGGCATTTTTGTAAAACTTAGCGATAACCCCATCATCAGAAATAACCCCTACCTCAATTTCGCTAACCAAGCCATTAATATTGTCATCATTTAGGTAAGATTGCTTATCCTTCAGGCTGGTGATAATTGACGCCATTGAGTCTCGAAGCTCTTGCATCCTTTCTAAGTTGCGCAGATCAAAATAATCATTCACGGTGACCTGTAAACTTTCCACTTGGCTATGCATATAAGAAGCTGCAAATTGAATTTCTGGGGTATCTCCATCCGCCACCAACAGCTCCAAGTCTTCTGCAGCGAATAAGATAGAGTCTTTTAAATCAAGCTTTTCATTTGGAATCCCAGCCTGTAGCTCCAACATTTTTTTGTGATTAGAGAAGGCGATGTCGGTAGAACTAAAAAAGTCCTTCACTTCTGTATTGATATTTTCCAAGACACCGCTCATAGCAGGAAAACCTTGCAACTGAGTGGAAAGCTGTTCAGAAACATCATTAAATCTTTGCTTATAATTCAAAAAACGTTCAGATAGACTCTCTAATGAATCCGGCGATTTACTCAATAAATACTGTAACACCGCCGCATTTGATAAATTTAAATCTTCTTTTAATGCATTACTTGTTGATGAGATGGACGCAACGTTTCCTGTCACTACATTTAATCTGTCTTCAATTTTATTGATACCAAAAAAACCCGATGTGGCAATCATCAATAAAAGCAATAATAAAATACCAAAGCCAAACAGAATCCTTTGGATTACGGATAACGACATAAATCGACCTCTACTCTAAATAAAAGCTAGTGTATTTCTCGCCTGCGCACACGGTGACAGCACATACAAAACAATGGAAACTGACCAATCATACAGGAAAATAATAACAATTTACTTACAATTATTAACACTATAAAGTCTTAAAATTTACTTAAAGAAGGCGAATTTATTTAAAAGAACATCGAGTATTGCATTGATTTCTTTCAACCCGCCAATCTGGTAAATTTACCGTCTCTCTATTTGAATTCGACCCGCACTTTATGGATTGCCCCTTATACGAAAAAATTGCCAACCAGATTGAACATCAAGTTCATGAAGGTATTTTCTTACCAGGAGCAAAGATTCCATCGGTTCGTAAATCCAGCAAACAAATGGAAGTCAGTGTCGCTACCGTACTACAAGCTTATAGCTTGTTAGAAGATCGAGGCGTCATTAAAGCACGTCCACAAAAAGGCTATTTCGTTCAAGAGACTCAACTGCAGCCAATAGAGCCTGCAAAAATTGAACCGACTCAGAACGATGGCACTATTCATGCCTTACTACGTCGCTTATTGCACGCCTCTCAAGACGGCAATATCATTCAATTTGGCGCAGCAATACCCAAAAGCCAGTTCTTACCGATTAGGCAGCTACAACGCTCTGTCGGGCGCCTAATGCGTTTAGAACCAGAAATATGTGCCGCATATGAGTTCACCCCTGGATCACTCAGCTTACGCCGCCAGATAGCCATTCGCATGCTAGACAGCGGCTGCCAACTGCAACCCGATGACATTACCATTACCTTGGGTTGCCAAAACGCCTTAATGCTTTCACTGCAGGCGGTCGCAAAAGCTGGCGATACCATTGCCATCGAAAGCCCAGCGTATCATGGGGTATTACAAATTATTGAGGTGTTGAATTTAAAAGCCGTTGAGATACCTTGCTCCGCGGAAACAGGCATAGACTTAGATGTATTGGAAAGCGCAGCCAAAGAGTGGGATATTAAAGCCTGTGTGGTAACACCAAATAATCAAAATCCGATTGGCGCTACGCTCAATCACCAAGCCAGACTACGCATTCTCAGTCAATCAATTCAATACGGCTTTACTTTAATTGAAGACGATGTCTACGGTGAGTTGAGTTATAAAGACAAACGCGAACGCTCACTAAAGGCTGACGATCAAAACAACACTGTCATCTACTGCAGTTCTTTTTCTAAAAGTATCGCCCCAGGATTTCGTATTGGTTGGATTGTCGGCGGCCCCTTTCAAACGCAGATTGAGCATTACGCGTATGTTCAATCTCTTGCGATCCCCACATTAACGCAAACAGCTATCGCTAATTTCCTAGAAAACGGCGCGTATGATCGTCATTTACGAAAAACCCGACAGTCTTATCAAGACAACCTTGCACGCTGTCAGGCACTCATACGAGAGCACTTTCCTACCGGCACTAAAACCTCCACTCCAAAAGGTGGATTTTTATTATGGGTCACCTTACCTGACACGATAAACGCCATGACACTCCATTCTCAAGCCTTAGAAATTGGCATTGGCCTCCTGCCCGGTTTAGCGTTCAGTTTAACGGCACAATTCAACCATCATTTTCGATTAAATTACGCACTAAATTGGGACAATAAAACCGACGCCGCACTAAAAGAACTCGGTAAACTTTGCCAGCTTCAGCCCCCTAGGCTAGGCTAATACAGAGTTCTACAAAATTAAAATTGCAAAGTATCTGAAAGCGTTTTTCTGTATATAAGTAAAAGTTATGATTTAAGCGTTAGACATCCTAAAATTCGTCTGTACAGACAGGGCAAAAAGCGTACAATTCGCATTCTTTTTTAAACACTCTGCCTTCTTGGCCGATAACATGAATATCTGAAATAGTAGCTGGCTTGTTGCGATGGAATTTGTTGCACATCCGAGAGACCTTCCGTTAGACATTACACTAATAGAAGATCAGCCCTTTCCTCAAATGACTGAAGATAGAGCTGGGTTTGTCGGTATCACATATGTCACCCTTCGTCCATTTGATAATGGACGCTCGGTAAGAATTACATTGGAAGAAATCGACCCAAACTTTTGCGTGTCTGGCCGTATAGCTTGGTGCACGAAAGAAACAGACGGCTACCACATCGCCATCGAATTCCCGACCAAAGAAGAGTGTTACTGTGTTCGCATGATCGAACAACTCTCTCAGATAGAACATTACCGACGCCAAGCAAAAACCGAAGGTCGACGACTCAACTACAATGAAGCCGCCGCCGAATGGATACAAAAATTCGCAGCCAGTTTTCCTGCGTTTACTATTTAATTCTTCTATTTTTAAAAGACACTATTCAATAAGACTTTATGACAACAACACTTTCTCAGCGTGATATTGATATCATCACAACACAGCTCGGACGTACTCCTAGTGGCATCAGCGCCATTGCGCATTATTCACCTAACGGTATTCCTCAAGTATTGGAAATGGAAACTTGGGTTTTCGAACAACCATTCCCTACCCTTTATTGGCTTTCTAGCAAAGCCATAGACAAAGCGTTGGCAAAAATAGAAAGTCATGGTGTCGTAAAAGAGCTTGAACAGCGAATCAAAGAAGACGAAACATTACGAGAAGCCCATTACGCTTCCCACCGTGATTACATTGCGAGACGCTGGGAAGTCATGAGCGACGAGCACAAAGCCATTATAGAAGAGAAAGGCTTTAAGCCTTTGTTTGATAAGTTAGGTATCGGCGGTATAGCAAATTGGGATCAAGTACGATGCTTACACATGCAATATGCCCATCATCTTGCAGGTAACAACGTGATCGGCCGTATTCTAGACGAAGAATATGGCATGAAAGCCATCGCTGACGCAGAATAATAGCCATTAAAACAGACATAAAAAAAGGGGAGTGACCTGATGAGTCACTCCCCTTTTTTATTTTATAAGATCTACTTACTTCAAACTTTTTAGTATGTCTTTTAATTCTTCTGGTGTTTTTGCTTTTGGCAACACCTCACGAATACGATTGAATGCCGCTTGAGCAACCGCAGGACGCTGCGCATAAGTTGTCAATGCTCCACCAGTCCAACCAGCCAGCTTCACCATTTCGTTCTTGAAGTGATTACCGCTTACGCCATGGCCACCTAAGTTCATTAGTGCGTCTTCAATTTCTAAGTAGCTTGGGCGATCTCCACCAAACTTCATAAAATCATCTTGTTGTACTTCGGCAAACTGTTTCGACATTCTCTAAGCCCTTTGTGAAAAAACATCCTTTGTTAAAGTTAGCTATATTTGCCTTCTTGCACAAGATAAAGCATGTATCAAATCGTAAAAATCAGTCTCGTGTGCGCACACGATCCACCGCTTTTTGCCAACCTTGGTACAATTTATCTCCCGTACCTTTTTCCATTGTAGGCTCGAAACACTTATCGGCCTTCCACAAAACTTCAACCTCATCCAAAGATTGATAAAGTCCAACTTGCAAACCCGCTAAAAACGCAGCACCCAATGCCGTGGTTTCTGTCACGCAGGGGCGCTCTACTGTGATTTCTAATAAATCACTTAAAAACTGCACCATAACATCATTGATTACCATGCCACCATCAACACGCAAAGAACTGAAGGTCGCGCCATCTTGCGCCATCGCCCCAACTAAATCTCTTGTCTGATAACACACAGAGCGCAAACCAGCACTAACGATATCCGCAACGCTCGTATCACGAGTTAATCCAATCATTGCACCACGAGCATCAGGATCCCAATATGGAGCACCTAATCCTGTAAAAGCAGGCACTAAATAAACGGAGTCGTCATTCAATGCTTGTTTAGCCAGACTTTGCGTTTCTTTGGCATCATCAAATAATTTCAGACCATCACGTAACCACTGAATTGCCGCGCCAGCCACAAAAATACTGCCCTCTAAGGCATAAGTAACTTTTCCGTTTAAACGATAACCTACGGTAGTCAGCAGTTTGTGTTCCGATCGAATGGCTTTATCACCCGTATTCAAAATCATGAAACAACCGGTGCCATAGGTACTTTTTACCATGCCGGGAGTAAAACATGCTTGTCCAACCAATGCCGCTTGCTGATCACCTGCGATGCCATTTACTGGAATTTCTGCGCCCAACCAAGAAGAATCAATAACACCAAAATCCGCACTACAATCCATCACTTCTGGGAACAGCACGCCACCAATACCTAATAGCTCAATCAGCTCATCATCCCATTCTTGCGTATGAATGTTGAATGCCATAGTACGAGCCGCATTTGTCGCATCGGTTTTATGGGATTTGCCGTTGGTTAACCGCCACAATAAAAAACTATCGACCGTACCAAAAGCCAAACGACCCGCCTGAGCTTTTTCACGAGCGCCATCAACATTATCCAAAATCCAACGAATCTTAGTCGCCGAAAAATAGGGATCAATTAGCAACCCCGTTTTCTCTTGTACTTTTTCACCCAGACCTTGTTCACTTAAAGACTGGCAGAACACACTAGTGCGTCGATCTTGCCAAACAATGGCGTTATAAACTGGCTCACCTGTTTCTGTGTCCCATAAGATCGTTGTTTCACGCTGATTCGTGATACCTATGGTTGCTATCGCTTGCGCATCTATCCCTGTATCCTTGAGAACAGAGCGACACACGGCTAAAGTAGACGACCAAATATCTTCGGGATTATGCTCAACCCAACCATCATTAGGGAATATTTGTGGGAACTCCTGCTGAGATTGGCCAACACGAGCGCCTTTTTCATCAAACAGAATAGCCCGAGAACTGGTGGTGCCTTGGTCGATAGCCAGAATATAATGTGTCATGGTGAATTCTCTTTGAAATCACAGTCACTCAAGAAAGTAAGCGACTTAATTGTTGTTTTGTTTTTTGAACATGAATATTCAAATACGAATATTCTCTATTAAAAACCAATGCGCACTCGTTTAGCAAGCCTCGTTTAACAAGTAATGTCTTTTACCAGGAGAAGAAAACAAGATGGGCCAACTTTCTCGCCAAGACAATATTGTCGCCATAGTGAAAGAAAAGGGATACGTGACAATAGACGAATTGGCCAGCCAGTTTGCCGTCACACCGCAAACCATTCGTCGTGATATTAATGAATTAGCAAAGGCTGATCAAATACGCAGACACCATGGTGGCGCGAGCTATGACTCCAGCACAACCAACGTAGCCTACGCTACCCGACAAATTCTACAACTTCCCGCGAAAGAGCAAATAGCCAAACGAATCGCAGCCGAAATTCCCAACCATGCCTCTTTGTTTATCAACATTGGTACCACAACAGAAACCGTTGCACGGGAACTCCTCAACCATCAAGGTTTGCAAGTTATCACCAACAACCTCAATGTGGCTGCGATTTTAAGCGGAAAAGAAGACTTTACGGTCATTATTGCCGGTGGAACAGTTCGTTCCCGAGACGGCGGAGTAATGGGTGAAGCGACAATCGATTTCATTAACCAGTTCCGCGTGGACTTTGGCATCATTGGTATCAGTGGCATTGACCCTAACGATGGCTCATTATTAGACTACGATTACCAAGAGGTACGAGTTGCTCAAAGCATTATTAATAACTCACGTACCGTTTTTCTCGCTGCTGACAGCGCAAAATTTGGTCGTAATGCCGTTGTGCGATTAGGCAACATTACCCAAGTCGACAGAGTATTTACTGACGAACAGCCCCCCAAAGCCATCATAAAACTAATGAAAGAACACAAAGTTCGATTAGAAATCTGCACGCCCAAGTAATCCTTGGGCGTCACGTTATTGCGACCATCTCTATTATCCAACAGCAACTTTATCTCTTCTTCAAACCCAAAAAAGATCAAACCTTCACCAAAACTTCACAAAGCATTGTTGTCATAATGGCTCCAGAGGTTTAATATCGAACACAAATGTTCACTTTCGAACATAAACATTCGCATTTTTGATCGTGAGGCTTAGTATGAATCACTCCCATTTTGACTTATTTGTTGTTGGCGGCGGCATTAACGGCACAGGAATAGCCGCTGATGCTGCAGGACGAGGCCTACATGTTGGTCTTTGTGAAATGGGAGATTTGGCGCATGCTACATCATCATCGAGCAGCAAACTGATTCATGGTGGTTTACGGTATCTCGAGCATTATGAATTTCGCCTTGTAAAAGAAGCGCTAACAGAACGTGAAGTATTACTAAAAGTCGCTCCTCATCTTGTCACGCCGATGCGCTTTCAAATGCCTCACAGACCGCACCTACGTCCAGCTTGGCTGATTCGTATCGGCTTATTCCTTTACGATAACCTTGGAAAACGTGACACACTTTTAGGATCAAAAGGCGTTAAGTACGGCTCAGACAGCCCACTAAAAGACGATATTAAACAGGGGTTTGAATATTCAGACTGCTGGGTTGATGATGCCCGCTTAGTGGTAACCAATGCTTTAAGCGCCCAACAAAATGGCGCATCTATTTTTGCTCGCACTCGCTGTACATCAGCAAAACGTGTCGACAACCAATGGCACATCAGCCTAGAAGATCAAATTACCAAAGAAACTCGCGAAATTACCGCCACAGCGTTAGTCAACGCGGCGGGCCCTTGGGTATCGTCATTCATCGAAACCAAAGTAGAAAGAAAAGCGCCTTACGGTATTCGCATGATCAAAGGTAGCCACATTGTAGTACCAAAACTTTATCAGCACTCAAACGCCTTCATCATGCAAAACACAGATAAGCGTATTGTTTTCGCAATTCCTTACCGTGAACACTACACACTGCTAGGCACTACGGACGTGGAATACAAAGGTGATCCAAATGAGGTGGCTATTTCTGAAGAAGAAACTCAGTACATTTTAAAGGTTGCAAATGACCACTTCAAAAAAACACTCTCTCCAGCTGACGTGGTTTGGAGTTATTCAGGTGTAAGACCCTTACTAGAAGATGAATCTTCTGATCCATCCGCCGTAACACGTGATTACACATTGCACCTTGATGACCAAGATCACCAAGCTCCATTGCTAAGCATTTTTGGCGGAAAAATCACCACCTACAGAAAATTAGCCCTATCCGCGATGAGAAAGCTTACCCCTTACTTTGATAACCTTGGGGATGAATGGACCCACAGCAAACCATTACCAGGTGGCGATCTAGGTATGTCTCTTGATGGCTTCGCGATGAAACTACAACAAGATTATCCTTTTATCGGAGCACAACTTGCTCATCGTTTTGCTAATAGCTACGGTACGTTGACAAATACCCTACTAGAGGAAGCTAAGTCAGAAGCCGATCTTGGTCAGCATTTCGGTAATCAGCTCTATCAAGTAGAAGTAGACTACTTAATTAATCATGAATGGTCGCACTCAGCCGAAGATATACTATGGCGTCGAACCAAACTTGGTCTTGAATTTACACCAGACCAAGTGGACACACTGGAAAGCTATGTCCAGAGCAAGATTTAATTTAGCGCCATAGAGAAACGTTAAATCACTTCTGATTAGCCCGTCTAAACGATTGTTTATGCGGGCTTTTTTTGCTCTACTAAGCACACTACACCGCTGCCATTTAACAGGACCCCAAACGCAATGGACTATGTTTTCTTCGATATCTCTATTTGGATCTATCTTGCCCTCTTTGGCGCGGCGTTTATTGCCGGTGCAATAGATGCTATCGCGGGCGGCGGTGGTCTCATTACAGTACCGGTTTTATTGGCGGCTGGTCTCTCTCCAGCAGAGGCATTGGCGACGAACAAACTCCAAGGCTGTGCAGGAACCGTCTCTGCGTCTTATCACTTTATAAAAAAAGGCCAAGTTAAACTGTCTGATATGTGGTTGCCCATCTTAATGACGGCCATCGGCGCTATTTGCGGCACGCTATTAGTCTCGTATTTAGACAGTAGTTTACTACTCAAAGCCGTCCCGATTATATTAATCGCCGTTGCCATTTTCTTTTTCTTTTTACCTAAAGTTCAACCTTATATTGCCAGTAAATTTTCACTCACTCATATACAGTTTGCGGTGATTATCGGTACCAGCATTGGCTTTTACGATGGTTTGATTGGTCCAGGAACTGGCGCTTTCTTCTCTACCGCCTATTTGTGTTTGATGGGGCTGACCGTAGTTTCAGCAACCGCCCACACCAAAGTACTCAACGCGACCAGTAACTTAGCATCACTGGCGATGTTCGCCTTTAGCGGCCACCTTATTTGGGCATTAGGTATTGTGATGGGAATTGGGCAGTGGTTTGGTGCGCAAATTGGCTCTCGCCTTGTCATCACCAAGGGCGCGAAGCTGATTCGCCCTATGGTGATTATTATGTGTTTGGCGATTTCCGTTAAATTACTATTGGATAACTAATTAGCACTAGCTCAGATCATTGGGCTTCGTCAAAGCATCCTCTGGTGAATATTCGTAGCACTGAGCAACCAACCAGCTAAGCAGCTGCTGAACTGGCTCCCGTTGACGCTGCATTTCAGGGCAAACGAACAAGTAAGCGTGGCCTTCGTCCAATGTTTCCGAAAACGGCATCACTAAACGTCCCTGCTGAATATCATCCATCACCAAAGGCGTCCTACCTAAAGCAACGCCTTGTCCAGCAATGGCGGCTTGGACAGCGAGATCACCACGGTTAAAACTAATCCCGCGAGAAGGCTTAATGCCTTTTGCATTAGCCAGCAACAGCCACTTCTCCCATTCCGCATAAGGGCTAGAAAAGCGCCACTCAGAGTCATCGTTTAATAAAGGCACTTGCGCCAATTGATTGGCTTCAGTCAAAGCACGCTGCTGTACAAACGCAGGACTGCAAACAGGAAAGACCTTATCTTTCATCAATGGAACAATGTGCCCTTTGGAGCTATGAACATGACTATGGACGATTGCCACATCAATGCGATCACGCTGAAAGTTCACCTCTCTGTCATTTGCTTGGATACGAAGCTGCAAATCGGGGTAAGCTTCCTGCAAGCTACCCAACCGAGGAATTAACCATTTGGTGGCAAAAGATGGCATGACAGACACGGTTAAAATATTAGACGTTTCTTCTTCCTGTAGCTCTAACACTAAATCATTAATTTCAGTAAAACTATGATTGAGCTGCACCGCTAAGCGAGCACCCGCCACCGTCAATTCTAGGCGTCGATGGTAACGAATAAACAACGTCAACTTCAAACGCTCTTCTAACTGACGAATTTGCTGACTGACAGCCCCCTGCGTTAAATGCATTTCTTGCGCGGCTTTGGTAAAACTCAAATGACGTGCCGCGATAGCAAAAGTACCTAACCCAGCCAATGGAATAGACTTCATAAAACAATCACCATAAGACAATCTCAGCTACTGCAAAATAAAAAGATCACCATCCCAAAAAACCATCTCCAAAACCATTAAACATTTTTATCATTTCATTAATAAACAATAACTTAGTAGATTGAAGAGTGATTTTATGAAATTTCAAAACAACAAAATAAAAAAACTGAATCTATTTTGCATTAATTTAACTAATCCAACAAATCAATTTATATCGTTTGTAACACTTATCTAAATCGATAAAATTATCGAATCTCTTAGGTTGAACAGCGACCTAATATTTATCAATACAGCCCTAACTGTATTGCCTCTAAAACATGCCCCACAGTCATGTTTTAGATGAATATCACCATTCCCCACAGGATGATGTTATTCGCAACTGCTAGTTACTTTTGTTGAAGCCGGACCTTGTCCGGCTTTTTTTTGCTTCAAAAAAAATACCTAAAAATTTGAAGCAAAAAAAACGGCAACCCTAAGGGTTGCCGTTGAATAACACATGTTAAATGTGTCCGATCATTTCTTAAGCTGCTTTGTCTTTTATCAATTCAGCTTTAGTAAAATTTGCTTGAGCAAGCTTCTCCATCAAGCGCACAACCTGACAGCTGTAGCCGTATTCGTTATCGTACCAAACGTATAATGTTGCTTGGTTGCCACGAACTTTTGTCGACAAAGAGTCCAAGATACCTGCCTGCTGTGAGCCGATGAAGTCAGAGCTCACTGCATCACACTCTTCGCTGTAACCAATTTGACCTGTCAATTCAGCGCTGTTGGATGCTTCTTTCAACAGCTGATTAATCGCTTCAACAGAGGCTGCAGATTTCAAGTTCAGACTTAATACTGCAATAGAAACGTTGATAACAGGAACTCGAATCGCACTACCGCTTAACTTACCTTCTAAAGACGGAATCGCTTTTGACACTGCTTTTGCCGCGCCAGTTTCAGTCATAACCATGTTCATGCCCGCAGCACGACCACGGCGATCACCTTTGTGGATATTATCAATTAGGTTTTGATCATTTGTGTAAGCGTGAACCGTTTCGACATGACCAGATTCGATACCGTATGATTGCTCCAAAACAGACAAAATAGGCGTAATCGCGTTTGTTGTGCAGGATGCTGCAGAAACAATGCGGTCAGTGTCTTTTATATCGCTATCGTTTACACCGAATACGATATTTTTCATTTCTTTGCCTGGAGCCGTCAGTACAACGCGCTCAATCCCTGGACGATTCAAGTGAACACTCAAACCGTCGTGGTCACGCCAGCGGCCAGTATTATCAACAAGCAATGCCTTGTTAATACCATGGGCTTGGTAATCAACTTCAGCAGGATCAGAAGCATAAATAATTTTAACCGGTGAGCCATTGATGATCAGAGCTTGATTCTCTTCATCTACTTTTACCAAGCCATCATATACGCCGTGAACAGAATCATATTTAAGCAAACTAGCACGCTTAGCAAGATCATTGTCGCACGCTTTGCGTACCACAATTGCAGCTAATGACATGCCAGGAGTAGTATGGCCAAGAGTACACATACGGCGAGCAAGCAAACGACCGATACGGCCAAACCCATAAAGAACAACAGGCGTCTCAGTACCATCGTTTGACTGAGCCGCAAGTACAGATTCAACATCCGCCTCGGCAATCAAAGACTCTAGCTCTACCACGGCATTAGCGGTGTCACTTGCCAACACTTGCTCTAACACTTGATAAACTTGAGCAAGATCCAGTTCAGGATGCTGATCAAACGCCGCCATTAAACCCGTTACAGAATCTGCCATTAAGGTATTTCCTGCCAACTGAATTTTTACTGCTTTCTCACGACCAAGTTTACCTAAAAGAGGAATCATAGATTCTGCTTGTGAAAGTGCTTGTAACCAAGTGCTTGTCATTTTCTGCCCCCGAAAAAAGACTCTGTAATATCAATATGAGCGCAGTCTAACGGCAGGCTAAGACAAAAACAAATTGTAAGAAGACAACAAAAAACCTTTAAAAACGGGTATTTAGCGTGTTTTTTTATATAAATAACGAAATAACAAAGAAGGTATAGAAACTTTACTACATAATCAAGCCATTACATGGAAGATACCTAGTATTGGCACGATTATGTTGTAATTTGGCAACGAAAACTGACAGGAAATTTCATGAATTATTTTACAAATGACGCTTTCTTTCAGCCAAAACACCCAAAAGACAAAAACAAAACAGGATTAAAGCCGGGCGATATACCAAATCAACGCGCGTAATCCCCCAGTAAACTAATGGCTGACTCCATAAAGTGAGAAGCCCATAACCAAAAGTACACATCAAAATAAACGCCATCACCCGAGCCAAAAACACCCAAGAAGACACCAATCTTTTTAGAAAACCATTTACCTTATCGCCGTAAACGACCAAACAAGTAGCAACTAACGCTAAAGAGATGTCCTGAAGATAAGGCTGAAGGAAATGCGCAAAACGAAGATTAAGATCAAGAATAAACATAGATAAGTAACTACACGATAAACAAACTAAGGGTTATTGGTTTTTACGAGACAAAGCTTCAACATCAATTTGCCCAGAACGAGTGGCAACTTTTGGACTCTCATCAACATACATTAGAGACACGTCATAAGTCGTATTATGAAGTTCAATCATGGTGCCATCGGTAAACAACCATTTTGAACGCCCAATACCATTATTAAGAACACCTTCGCTAGGATTTCCATACTTACGGGTAAGCAAGTCACCTAACGCTTTGCGCTTTTCTTTACTTTCCACAACACCAGACAACAGAGCCTGACGAACGTAACCCGACCCGTTTGAGTAAATCGTCGCATTGGTTACTCCCAAAATACCTTCAGGCCCCAGGCTGTAACTTACGACACCATCCTTATAAGACGGATAACTGCTTAAGCCCATACTGTTCAGCTGTTTATTTAGTTGAGAGACACTCAAATCATTCAATGGCAAACCAAACAGTTCGGCCATATCAGCAACCCTAGAGGCGGTACTCGATTCAGCCTTAGCGAGTGTTGCAGCCACCATAGACAGAGCAAAAGCGAACATAGCAAACACTGAGGCAATTTTAGTGGACATTAATCCTTCCTTTGAGACAAGACTCATAAGTTTGGCAGACCAAAAAGGCCAAACTTGATATATAATACAACACTATAAACTCCTTCAACTCAAGGAGTACCAAAACTTTATTTTCTGAGGTAATACATGGCTCTTGTTATTGGCATCACCGGCGTTTCTGGCAGCGGAAAAAGCCGACTTTGTTCTTTATTAGCGGAAGGTCAAGGTGACAAAATCACCGTCCTATGCCAAGACAGTTTCTATAATGGGTGTGGCAGTATCGATCCAGACGTTTATAACTTTGATGATCTAAGCTCGCTAGACCTTGAAAGCATCACTCTGGCAATTCATAACTGCAAAAACCGCCAGCAACCAAATGAAATTCCAGTGTACGACCATTCACAACACAGACGTACTGGCTACCGTAATCTAGATCCAACACACGTTGTTCTCGTGGAAGGTCATATGATGTTCCAAGACCCTGGCATTCGTGATGCCGTTGACTACCTTTTGTATGTCGACACGGATATGGACATCGCCATTGTACGTCGCCTGAAGCGCGATATTGCAGAACGCGGACGAGATGTAAATGAAGTAACAAGCCGTTACATGCGTCATGTTCGTCAGGCATCACTTAAAACAATCGACATTCGTAGCAAAGCGGATTTCATTATTCCAAACAACAAAAGCTTCACTAACGCAGCAAGCTTATTGCGTAACCACATAGACTACTTACTCAAAGAAAAAGGCGCGAAATAGGCTCATCAACCGCCAGTCAATATTCCACCGAGTTGGCAATATTGACTGGACAATATATGTCACACCAGAAAAAATCAAAGAAACATCCTCTTTAAAGCCTGTATTTTAGGCAAGCTATTATTGATCTAAATCAACGAAGTAGCTTTAAATCCCCCGCATAACAAGCATCGTCGATATCTGAATTTGAACATGTCGTATTTGGTCACATCTCCCCCCTAAATATCAGTGAGGATAGCGCCATAATTACAACGGTAAACAAGGAATGCCTAAAAGCTAACCTTAAATTATCGGTTCAACGAGAGAAGCGACATTAACTCAGCTTTGTTATAGAGGGTCACTCTAATGAATCAAAATGATCTACTAAATATACGTTACGCGACTGTTCAAGAAGCACGCACAGAAATGTCAAAACTGCTTGAGGCTCGCCCTGCAAACTACTCGTTGGACG
The DNA here is from genome assembly GCF_057180105.1 of Marinomonas sp. ATLA20. Taxonomy (NCBI): domain Bacteria; kingdom Pseudomonadati; phylum Pseudomonadota; class Gammaproteobacteria; order Oceanospirillales; family Oceanospirillaceae; genus Marinomonas; species Marinomonas sp. ATLA20. Next base: position 47,955 of record NZ_JBXUKU010000002.1, on the reverse strand, counting down.
CCCCACTATACAACGACCCACATATGTTCCGCGTCGATATAGAGGAAATATTCCAGAAAGAGTGGCTGTTTGTTGGTATGACCAGCGAAGTGCCAAACCGAGGCGATTATTTCACCGTTGAGATCGCACAAAATCCAATCTTGATCGTTCGCGATGCAGATGGCTCTGTGAATGCATTCCACAACACTTGTCGTCACCGGGGCTCGCGTGTCTGCTTAGAGCATCGTGGCAAAGTGGCAAATCTAGTCTGCCCTTACCACCAGTGGACCTACGATCTCAAAGGAAACCTGTTATTTGCAGGTAGCGAAATGGGCGATAGCTTTGACAAATCTCAGCACGGCCTTAAAAAAGCACACTGTAAAACCGCAGGTGGCTTCATCTTTATTGCTCTTGGAAAAGAAGAACCTAAAGGTGACTTTGATGAGTTCCTGGCAACATTGGAAGAGTACATGGCTCCTTACGACGTAGAAAATACGAAGCTGGCCGCGGAATCAAACATGTATGAGAAAGCCAACTGGAAGCTCGTTCTGGAAAACAACCGTGAATGCTATCACTGTGTTGGTAGCCATCCTGAGCTGCTAAATACTATCCTAGAATGGGATGACACAAACGACCCACGCGCACCACAAGATTTCCTAGATCACTACGCAGATCAGGCCGCTAAATGGGATGAAGAAGGCATTCCACATGAACACCGTAGCTTCGGACCCGGCAAGCGTAACCGCATTGTTCGTATGCCGTTAAAGAAAGGCACAAAAGTAATGACAATTGATGGTGAAGTAGGCTGCAAGAAAATGCTCGGCAATATCAAAAACCCTGAGCTAGGTTCTATGCGTATACTGCACCTACCCAACTCTTGGAATCACATGCAATCTGACCACTTTATTGTGTTCCGCGTACTGCCGATATCCGCACAAGAATCTATGGTGACCACGAAATGGTTCGTACATAAAGACGCAGTGGAAGGTGAAGATTACGACCCAGATCGACTACGCCAAGTTTGGGATGCCACTAATGATCAAGACAGAATTCTTGGTGAGGAAAACCAATTGGGGATTAACTCCATAGGTTACCAACCGGGCCCATACTCTGAAACATTCGAATTCGGTGTAATGAACTTCCAAGAATGGTACACAGACACCATTCAAAATAACCTGAAAAAATAAGGTTAAGATCGCACTTCAGACCAAATAAAAAAGGCGCCAAATTGGCGCCTTTTTATATTACTAGCACAGTAAAATGGCTATTTCTTAATATCGTCAAAGAAACGTTTCACACCATCAAACCAGCTTTTTTGCTTAGGAGAATGGTCAGTACCTTCCCCCATACTATCAGCCAATTCCGTGAACAGCTCTTTTTGGCGAGAAGTAAGATTCACAGGCGTTTCAACAACAGCCTTACAAATCAAGTCCCCTACTGGGCCACCACGAACAGGCTTAACACCCTTGTTACGTAGACGGAACAATTTACCTGACTGACACTCAGCAGTGACTTTTAGTCGAACACGGCCATCTAGCGTCGGTACATCAATTTCGCCACCCAATGCCGCTGTTGTAAAGCTAATAGGCACTTCACAATATAAGTTCGCACCATCGCGCTCAAAAATAGCATGTGGTTTAACAGAGACTTGAACAAACAAATCACCCGCTGGACCACCCTGAGTTCCCGCTTCACCTTCACCTGACAAACGAATACGATCGCCCGTATCTACGCCAGCAGGAATTTTAACATTCAGCGTTTTATATTCTTGAACACGGCCTTGACCATGACAATCTCGGCAAGGATCACTGATCACTTGGCCTGCGCCATGACATTCTGGACAAGCCTGTTGAACAGAGAAAAAGCCTTGTGACATACGTACTTGACCCGCACCACCACAAGTTCCACACGTCTTAGGTGTCGAACCTTTCTTAGCACCAGAACCATCACAAGTCTTACAGTTTACTAAGGTTGGTATGCGGATTTTTTCTTCGCATCCCCAAACCGCTTGTTCAAGATCAAGCTCTAAGGTGTAACGTAAATCGGAGCCACGACGAGTTCGACTTTGACCGCCACCACCGCCGCCAAAAATATCACCGAATACATCACCAAAAATATCACTAAAACCACCCGCTCCAGCGCCGCCGCCATAGCCACCAGCTTGACCATTTACACCGTCATGACCGAATCGATCGTAGGCCGCGCGCTTGTCATCAGAAGACAATATTTCATAGGCTTCAGCCAGCTCTTTGAACTTATCAAGTGCTTCTGGGTTGTCTGGGTTCTTATCTGGGTGGTACTTATTCGCTAAAGAACGATAAGCTTTTTTAATGTCTTTCTTATCCGCGTCTTTGGCCACCCCAAGAACGTCGTAATAGTCTCTTTTGCTCATCGCAGGAGTCCCGAATTAAAAAGTCCGAATTGAAAAGTCTGAATTAAAAATATGAATTGAAGAGTTTCAAACGAAGGTATGAATCAAAAAACTGAAATTGAAATATATGCCGCTTAAAACTAATCAATTTAAAACAGTTTAAATAGCAAAGCACGGTCTAAAACCGTGCTCGCCATAAACAGCCCCATGATTAATGGGGAAATAAGAGCTTAGCGCTTATTTTTTGTCTTCTTTCACTTCTTCGAATTCCGCGTCTACCGCATCATCCTGAGACTTAGCTTGTTCGCCTTCAGCTGGTTGCTCACCGGCTTCAGCTTCTGCGTACATCTTCTGAGCCAAAGTACCAGATGCTTGAGTCAACGCATTTGTTTTCTCTTCGATCTTCTCTTTGTCGTTAGACGTTAGCGCTTCTTCAAGTTCAGTGATCGCTGCTTCAATCGCTTCTTTCTCTTCCGCTGTTGCTTTATCGCCAGCATCAGTCAAAGTTTTACGAGTAGCGTGAATCATGCCGTCAGCTGTGTTACGAACTTGTACAAGCTCTTCGAACTTACGATCTTCTTCAGCATTCGCTTCAGCGTCTTGAACCATTTTTTCAACTTCTTCATCGCTCAAACCAGAAGACGATTTGATAACGATAGACTGTTCTTTACCAGTCGCCTTGTCTTTCGCAGATACACTCAAGATACCGTTGGCATCGATATCGAAGCTTACTTCGATTTGTGGCACACCACGTGGAGCAGGTGGAATGTCAGCCAAGTCGAAACGACCTAGAGATTTGTTCTGAGACGCTTGCTTACGCTCGCCTTGTAATGCGTGGATTGTTACCGCATTTTGATTGTCTTCTGCTGTCGAGAACGTCTGAGATTTCTTAGTAGGAATCGTCGTGTTTTTCTCGATCAATGCCGTCATTACACCACCCATTGTCTCGATACCTAGAGACAGAGGCGTAACGTCTAGAAGAAGCACGTCTTTAACATCACCAGAAAGTACCGCACCTTGAATAGAAGCACCAATTGCAACAGCTTCGTCAGGGTTCACGTCTTTACGTGGCTCTTTACCGAAGAACTCAGTTACTTTCGCTTGTACTAGTGGCATACGAGTCTGACCACCAACCAAGATAACTTCGTCGATATCAGAAGCAGAAAGGTCTGCATCTTTCAATGCTTGACGGCAAGGCTCAAGAGACTTCATCACAAGCTCTTCAACCAAAGACTCCAACTTAGAACGAGTCAATTTAACGTTCAAGTGTTTAGGGCCCGTTGCGTCAGCAGTGATATAAGGCAAGTTAACTTCTGTTTGAGAAGAAGAAGACAACTCAACTTTCGCTTTTTCACCCGCTTCTTTCAAACGTTGTAGCGCTAGTGGATCATTGTGTAGATCGATACCAGACGTTTTCTTGAATTCTGCTGCTAGGTATTCGATTACGCGCATATCGAAATCTTCACCACCTAGGAAAGTATCACCGTTTGTAGACAATACTTCGAATTGCTTTTCGCCATCTACGTCAGCAATTTCTATGATAGAGATATCGAACGTACCACCACCAAGGTCATAAACCGCGATAGTAGAATCACCAGAGCTCTTGTCTAGGCCGTAAGCCAAGGCAGCCGCTGTTGGCTCGTTGATAATACGTTTCACTTCAAGACCTGCAATTTTACCCGCATCTTTTGTAGCTTGGCGCTGAGAATCGTTGAAGTAAGCAGGAACCGTAATAACCGCTTCTGTTACTTTCTCGCCTAGATAGTCTTCTGCTGTCTTCTTCATTTTCTTAAGAACTTCAGCAGAAATTTGTGGTGGTGCTTTTTTGTCGCCTTTTACTTCTACCCAAGCGTCACCGTTGTCCGCAGAAATAATTTTGTAAGGCACCATAGAGATGTCTTTTTGAACCACGTCGTCTTTAAACTTACGACCGATCAAACGCTTAACCGCAAACAAAGTATTTGTTGGGTTTGTTACCGCTTGACGCTTAGCAGATTGACCAACCAGAACTTCACCGTCATCAGAAAATGCGACGATAGAAGGTGTGGTGCGATCGCCTTCAGCGTTTTCAATAACGCGAGCTTTTTCGCCATCCAATACGGCAACACAAGAGTTCGTTGTACCTAAGTCAATACCAATGATTCTACCCATGGTTTGTATCTCCAATAAATTCGTTTATGACGATGATAATTCTGTATTTGGGTACGCTTAAAAGTATTTCAAGCGTCCAGTGTCAAAAAAATGACAGTATTTTTAAGCGGCGCTTGAAACCACAACCATTGCTGGGCGCAATAAGCGGCCATTGATTGTGTAACCCTTCTGCACGACATCCATAACGGTGTTTGCTTCTAGTTCAGGGTTTGGCACCATAGTGATCGCTTGATGCAACTCAGGATTGAACGGTTCGCCGTGTGGATCAACCACTTTCACTTCAAAACGAGCCAATGTCTCAAGCAAATCTTTCAACGTCAGTTCTACACCTTCACGAACAGGGTCAGACTCACCTGTGTCTGGCGCAGAAGTTAAAGCGCGCTCAAGATTGTCCGCCACGTTCACAATAGATTTAGCAAACTTTTCTAAACCAAATTTGTGCGCTTTTTCGACATCTTGTTCTGCACGACGACGTACATTTTGTGCATCTGCATGAGCGCGAAGTGCCGCTTCTTTATACTGAGCGACTTCTTCTAACGCTTTTGCAAGTTCATCATTTTCAGTCACTTCTTCTAAAGTCTCTACTTCAGGCTCTAAAAGTTCTTCTACTGATTCGTTTTGCGTTTCGCTTTTCAAATCTTGCTCCGCGTCTAGATTAGGATTTTTTTGCTGCTCACTCATTCTTCAACTCCAAATAACAGAAACAATTCTTTGTCTGTGCAGGTTATATGGGGACAGCTTTTTACCTTTCAACACTATAGCCGTATTAATTTCATGGGAATTTAATTTACTGACAGTACTTGTCAAAAAACAACCAAGTACTGTATAAATAACCATATAAATATATTCTCTCTTTGGAGCACTCTATGCTGACCAGCATCGCTATTTCCAACTTCGCCATTGTTGAATCCCTAGAACTGGAATTCAAAAAAGGCATGACCGTGATCTCAGGTGAAACAGGAGCAGGCAAATCCATTATGGTGGATGCCTTATCGCTTTGTTTAGGTGATCGTACCGATGCTGCCGTTGTAAGACATGGACAAAAAAAAGCCGATATAAGTGCCAGCTTTGATATACAACATTATCCGCACGTCCATAAATGGCTAGAAGAAAGAGATTTAGAGCACGATCAGCACTGCATCTTACGCCGTGTAATCAGCAAAGAAGGTCGCTCCAAAGCGTACATCAATGGCCGCCCTTGCACGTTAAGTGACCTAAAAGACGTCGGTAGCCAACTGGTCGATATCCACGGACAACACGAGCATCAGTCGTTACTTAAAAAGAACGCCCAAAGACAACAGCTAGATGAATATGGCCGACTAACGGACTTGAGTAAAAAAGTCAGTCTGCAATACTCAACGTGGCGACAACTCAAAGAAGAATTATCAGCTCAGCAAAACCGCTCATCGGAACAAGATGCCAAAATCCAACTTTTGTCTTACCAAGCACAAGAGTTGCAACAGCTTGACCTAAAAGAAGGTGAAATCGAAGCGCTAGAAAACGAACAAGCGTTTTTATCGAACATTGCTGACTCTCAATTTAAAGCCTATCAAGCCAGCGGTATTTTGATTGATAGCGACGAAGGCAATGTCTGCTCTTTATTGCACCAAGCCATTAATAGCGCCAGCCAAATTCGTCCGGCCACCAAAGAACTAGAAAACGCACTAGAAATGATGAATGTGGCATTAATCCAAGCCCAAGAAGCCGCGGACAGCCTGCACCATTACCAAGACACGTTAGAACAAAACCCAGAACGTCTAAGCGATATAGAACAACGTCTTTCTGATATTTACGACACAGCTCGTAAACACAGAACCTTGCCAGAAGGCCTTATCTCCCTTCGTGAAAGTGTCGAAGCGGAATTGAACAGCCTACAAGGCAGTGAAGAAAGCTTAGAGTCACTCAAAGAAAAAGAAGAGCAAGCCTATGAAAAACTCACAGCGCTTGCGACCACATTGACTGAAAAACGCATTATCGCCAAAGACGAATTAGCACAACAAGTCGAAGAGCAGATACATGGATTAGGCATGCCACATGCGCGCTTCTTTATTCAATGCCAACCGCTCAATCAAGTTTCTGCCAATGGTTTTGAAGACATCGAATACATGATCGCATCCAACCCAGGACAACCCGCACAGCCATTGCGCAAAGTTGCCTCAGGCGGTGAATTGTCACGTATTAGTTTAGGCATTCAAGTGGTTACCGCTCATACATCAATTATTCCAACACTGGTATTTGATGAAGTCGACGTGGGTATCAGCGGTGGCATTGCTGAAGTGGTTGGTCGCATGCTGCGCTCTGTAGGCAAACGCGGACAAGTCTTCTGTGTGACTCACTTAGCACAAGTGGCTGCTCAAGGTAATCAACATTTACGAGTCAGCAAACTGGTTGAAGATGAAGCAACGTCTTCTCAGGTCGAACTCCTTAAGGATCAAGATCGCACACAAGAGATTGCACGCCTATTAGGTGGTCTAGAACTCACAGAGCAAACCCTAGCGCACGCACGCGAGATGCTTGGTAACGTCCAACTGCAGTAGCCTCAGCCAGTCATCGAGAAAGAGTAAAAACGAAAAAAGGGCCTAAACTCTGCTATTTAGGCCCTTCTCATTTACATCCTGATGGGATGTAAATGTTTATTTCTTCTTTGGACGCACGTAAAGAATCAAGCTGTGGTCTTCAATATCAAAGCCATGCTCTTCAGCGATTTCATGCTGGCGCTTTTCAATGATTGGATCAACAAATTCAATGACTCTGCCTGTTTCTAAACAAATCATGTGATCGTGGTGATCCCCCTTCGCCAATTCAAAAACAGCGGTGCCTGCTTCAAAATGATGACGTTGTACCAAACCTGCAGTTTCAAACTGAGTTAGCACACGGTAAACTGTTGCCAGACCAACATCTTCACCTTGATCAAGCAGAGTGCGATAGACGTCATCAGCACTCATATGGCGGTCGCCCGCACCTTCAAGAATTTGTAAAATTTTAACTCGTGGAAGAGTTACCTTAAGTCCCGCTTTCTTTAGCTCTTGATTTTCGCTAGTCATGAGTCATTCTCTATTCGATCTTGTTGATAATTACTTTATCATTAGCACACCAGAGTAAGGATAATACAAATGAAAAAATCAGTTTTACTATTATGCGCAGCGCTTTCACTCAGCGCATGCAGTTTATTTCCACCACCTTACAAGGTTCCGGTAACACAAGGAAACCTTGTAACGAAAGAACAGCTATCTCAGTTACAAATTGGCATGTCTGAATCTCAGGTAACTTACCTACTGGGTAACCCAATGCTAAGAGACACCTTCAAGCCAAACGAATGGCATTACCTATATACTGCTTTGTACGCCACACCAGAAACCCAAACAAGTGATGTAACCGACCTAGTGCTCACTTTCAAAGATGGCGTTTTAACACAAATCAAAAACAACTAATCTTTCGTTGTTTTCGCTGCACGGTTGGCCCTAGCTTGTTTTGGGTCAACCTTCAGCTCACGATACAGCTCGACTCGCTCGCCTTCTTTTAATGCTTGCTCTTCCGCATTTCGCACTGCTTTACCAAAAATGCCGACCTTTACCGTTTCGACATCTACATCAGGAAAAAATACCTGAATATTTGAACGGCGCACGGCATCACGTACCGTACAACCTTCTTCAACCTCTAGGGCAATAATTTTTTGCTTTTCAGGCAAAGCATACGCTACTTCAACTCTCATACTATTCACCGTATACCACTTTTGCACGCTTACTGAAAGAATCCACCATGGTATTGGCTATTTGGCTAAACACACCACCAAAAGCAAATTTCAGCATACCGCTTAATTCAAATTCAATACTCAGCATGATTTTGCAACTCGTTGGAGACAACTCCGTAAAAGTCCATACGCCATGCAAACTCTTAAACGGCCCTTTTACCAAGGTCATTTCGATACGACTAAACTCTTCCAAAAAATTCTTCGTCGTAAACGATTGTCGCACTGGCCCTTTCCCTACATCTAAAGACGCCACAATTTCTGTTGGTGTTTTCGACACTAATGTAGAGCTCAAACACCCAGGCAAAAACTCAGGATAACCATCAATATCGTTTACCAAGGCAAACATTTGCTCGCAACTGTAATTTACATGTGCAAATCGTTCTATATGACTCAAACTACACTCCTATCCAGCCAGCAAGGGTAATCACAATCATTGCTGGAATACTTATGTATTTCAATGTCTTATACCACCATTGAAAATGACTTGCTTGCTTTGTAATCATCTCATTTTGCAACATGGAATGCGGAATAAACCAAGCCACTAAAACAGACAGCAAAATGGCGCCTAACGGCAAAAGAATCAAAGACGTAAACTCATCGAGCAACTCGAAGAAATTCAATCCAAAGACAATCTTGCTGTCCCAATGATTAAAAGACAACAGCACCGCAATACCAACAAACCAGACCGCAATCCCCATAAATAGGGCGGCCTTTAAGCGCGCGATATAAAATTTTTCATGCAACCAAGCAACGAACAATTCTAACATGGAAATGGCCGACGTAAGCGCAGCCACCACCAACAATAAAAAGAATACACCCGCGAAAAATTGACCACCTGGCAAGCCACCAAAAATGATAGGCAAAGAAACAAAGGTCAAACTCGGCCCAGCTTCAACATCAATATTAAACGAGAACACCAATGGGAAAATGACCAAACCGGCCAAAATAGCCACCAGCAAATCCACACCCACAACGATGCTACAAGCGCGAGCAATGGACATACGTTTACTCATATAGGCACCATAGGCAAACATAGCACCCATGCCAACGCTCAAACTAAACAAAGCCAGCCCAACCGCAGACAACACCACATCAAAGGTAATATCCTGCCAAGACCAATGGAACATAAAGTCTAGCGCTGCATTCATGTTACCAATGGTCATGGAATAAAATGCCAATAGAAGCAGGGTCACCACCAAAACGGGCAACAAGATCCGCACCACAGCAGACAAGCCACGCGTTACCGACTGCCCAACCGTTAATACCACTAACCCCATAAACACTGAATGCCATAACAGCATTTCTGTTGGTGTGGCTAACAATGTATCAAACATGCTGGACGCGCCAACTTGCGTAATCTCTTTAAAATCACCAGCTAACGCGCGATCTAAATAAGCCAGAGACCAGCCCGCAATCACGCTGTAAAAAGTCAGAATCAAAAAACCCGTTATACCAGCCAACCAAGGCACAAACACCCAAGCAGGATGAACAATGCGACGCTCACTTAAATCGTTTACCGTATCAATAGGGTTAGAACGAACCGTGCGACCCAAAGCCACTTCGGCCATCAACACCGGCAAGCCGACCAGCAACAAACACAAGCAATACACAAACAAAAATGCACCGCCGCCGTTTTGCCCGAGCACATAGGGAAACTTCCAAATGTTCCCCAATCCCACCGCCGATCCACTGGCCGCAAAAATAAATATCCACGGACTTGACCAGATACCTTGTAAACATCGACTTTCAGGCATAAATTTAGGCTCTAAATACACAAGATGTGTTTAAGGATAGGAATAAAACGCATACGTGGCCAACACATAAGCGCTACCTAACCAGACAAATTAATTAACAAGTGCGAATTTTCCAACATTCAGGCGCATACCTCAAGAAAAGCATAGGTTTTTGCCACTATCGACCGTATAATTTCCAACTATGAGTAAAGTAAAGAAAAAATCCAGCAGCACGGGCACCATCGCGCTTAACAAACGTGCAAAATACGACTACTTTGTCGACCAGAAGTTCGAAGCCGGTTTGGTTTTATCTGGTTGGGAAGTAAAAAGCCTGCGCGAAGGCAAAGCCCAATTAGTAGACTCCTTCGTCATCATTCACCAAAACGAAGCGTGGCTCGTCGGTGCGCGTATTACGCCACTGCTTAGCGCCTCAACGCATGTCGTTTGTGAACCGATGCGACAACGCAAGCTTTTGCTGAATCGCAAAGAACTTGACCGGATCATCCAAGTCACCGAGCAAAAAGGCAAAACCTGTGCGGCCATGGCGCTGTACTGGAAAGGCAACAAGATAAAATGCGAAGTCGCCTTGGTAACCGGTAAAAAAGAACACGATAAACGTGATACCGAGCGTGATCGTGATTGGTCAAGAGACAAAGAACGACTAATGAAACACAGTGCTTAGTCTTTAAGATTCATAGGCTATACTTAATACGGTATGAATATGAACACACTAAGCATTTCAGCGTTATCTCTAGCGTAAGCACATTGTTTGCGATAGACTAGCGTTACCTTTTTGGGGGCGACATGGTTTCGACGTCGGTTACAAACCCAAAGGTGCATGTCGAGAGTGATGCGTGATCTCGTTAATCCCCCGCATCAATTTTATAGTCGCAAACGACGAAAACTACGCTTTAGCAGCCTAAACCGCTGCTAGTGTGCTGCCCTCAGGTTGCTTGTAGCCAGAGATTCTGCAGTATCATAAATTACAAGATGCTAACTGATGCCCCGCCTAGGGATAAGGTTCTAAGATTAAGTAGGCTCGCCATTAACACCCTGTCCTTCGGGCGGTTCGTGGTCAAATAATAGAAGTGACTATGCATGTAGAGCCGATGGCAGAGGACTGACGGACGGGGGTTCGACCCCCCCCGCCTCCACCACTTAAGTGGTTGATTTATGAGAAAAACATAAGTCAAACAGTGTAGATATGACCACAAAATGTCTACGAAAAACCAAAAAAAGCCGCTACCTAATCAGTAGCGGCTTTTTTCCTTGCAACCTATATTGCACTTAAACTGTTTATTGAGTATGGTTAAATACTTAATAAACAAGCGCAAGGGTATGCAACAATGGATCAAAGTAACGCTGCAAATGATAATGTAGTGGATATGCAACAGCAGATACAAGATGAAACTGAGCAAAATGCGCTTGAGATGTATCAAATTGTTTTCAAAATTGCTCAACATTTTATTGAGCAATCTAGGCTATACTCTATAGAAGAATTATTAGAGCATAATGATCCTACATACGAAGAGATAGCGAAAAACACTAAAGCTTTAGCTAAGCTGATGGAGTCTGTTGCCGATCTAGGTGGATGGAATGAAGAGCGAATTGCACTAAACGCAAAACAAGCTGCTATTTATATGTCTCAAATGGCAATAGCGATTGTACAAAATAATGAACGTGATTTAAAAATAGCTCGTAACCACCTTGAATCTATAACTTTCGTTTGATAGTATCCTTGATCAAATTTCATTCATTTTGTATCTATATTCAAAAATATAGAGTATATAGGTACTAAATTAAAAGCACATAAAAGTTTACTGCGACAACTTGGCCTTTAGGGCCTATTTGTCGTACAACCAAGGAGGAGCAATATGAAAGACAACACTCAAGAAAAACAGCGCCTGATTAAAGAGGCCACTAAATGCGCTAAGCGCATCGAGGCTCTCCTATTATCAGTAGATGCGCGCCTAGCGTATAAGACAAAGAAAGCTGCGTAAGCTTACTTGGTACCTTTAAAAAGCCACTAAACTAGTGGCTTTTTTTATGCCTGTAACGTCACTTCTGCACCAATGGATTGAGCGTTACGGCTTCTTGCAAATGGTCAGGAGCCAAATGAGAGTAACGCATAGTAATTCTTATATCACTATGCCCCAAGATTCGCTGTAGTGTCAGTATATTCCCACCATTGATCATGAAATGACTTGCGAAAGAGTGCCTTAAAACATGGGCAGCCTGACCTTTAGGGAGTTCAATTTTTGTTCGTTTCAATGCTCGTCTAAAACTACCTATTGAACTAGTAAACAAAGGTCGATTAGTCGCTTTGGGGGCGTGTTTCTTAAGTCGCTCAAAAAGCCAATCAGCTACTGGAATAGTTCTATTTTTACCATTTTTGGTATCGTTGAAGGTCACTTTTCCATCACGAACATTTCCAGAGGTAAGCCCTTCAGCCTCCCCCCACCTCGCACCAGTACACAAACAAATTAATGCAATCAGCTCCACATGCTCATTCTCACATTGCTTAATAGATTCCATTAATTCTTCAATTTGTTCAGTTGCTAGGTAGGAAAGCTCTCTTTCAGGAATTTTTATCAAAGAGATATCATCTAGAGGATTGGAATAGGAGATTTCACCATTCTTTTTAAGAGAGTTAAACAATGCCCCTAAGTAACCTAATTCATTATTTAATGTCTTGGGAGATCTACCCTGCTCGCTTCGCATAGCTCGCCAATGAGCAAACTCTTTAGATGTTAATTTACGAGCAATCGGGTTGCCGATCCCTTCAACCATTGAATCTAGCTTACGCTTTCTTCGTTCACCATCTTTTAGATACTGACCCGTTAACTTAAACCATACCTCAACAAGCTCAGATAAACGCCTGTTATCAGATGAGCTTTCGTTCCAATCTTTATCTGAACTCGCTTTAGCTAGAATGTGTTTTTCAAACCGTTGTGCTTCAATACGGGTATCAAACTTCTTTCTTACCCGTTTTCCTTCTCGGCCATTTGGATAAAGATCAACGAGCCATTTGTTTTCTACTTTTTTGATTGTCATTTCTTAATTATTTAACCTTTTAAAATTAAGGCCAGAGGTAATCACCTCCTGCTTTCCACTCTTCAAAGCGCTCTTTCAGACTCTGAGATTTGACTTCATTTAACTCAGTAAAAAATAAATCCTGAACTCCTTCAGCTTTTTCAAATTGATCATTATTAAGACCTTTAAATTGAGCATTTTGGATTAGGTCTTCATTAATCCCTTTTACCCAAACTCGAAAGTCTCTCAATTCATTACGACCGCCATGGTTACTATCAAAATTTAGGTAACCACTTGATAGCCAAAGAGAGCCTCTGTTTACTTTCTCTGAGGCATACATTTTTAACATCGATTCTTCTAGTTCAATCAGTACTGCTAAGCCATTGACTTGGTCTAGGTTTTGGATAAACGTTAGCTTTCCATGCTTTATGTAAGCTGGGCTTATAATAGAAAATGCCATATATCGAGGATCACAAACCTCAATAATATTAGCCCTGTCTGCCAACTTTGAGTTTGGCGTGATCTGAGGGGCTCTAGGAAGCGCACTTCCAGTCAATAGCCACAACGCATATTGAGGCCATGATTTTACAACCTTCTCTAAGGTGTCACTCCGAGGTATTTTTCCTTCGTGCTCAATTCCCTCTATAGTCCTGTGGGATAAATCAATTTTTTCTCCAAAGTCCTTTCTGGATAACCCTAGCGCCTCTCTCATCACTAAAAGTCTATTTGAGATCGTCATGTACGCCTCGCTAAATTACATCAATTAAAAAACAATAAAATACCCTCTAATAATGCGGGTATCAATAATTAAAGTATATATTTTACTCCTAAAAACAAAAAAATATAAAAACGAGGGTTGATTGACCTCTTTTTTTTAACTATAGTGCCTAAAAACTAATCATGTATAGGGTTACTAAGATGAGTGATTATGAATTAGATGACAAGATGAAGAAGCGCTTCGTATTAATAGCGGAGAAGTTTACAACATCGGCAAGTGAGGGCGTAATTACAAAAGAACGCTACCTAACGATGCTTACCTTGCTTAATCACTTCTACTCCTTGCCAGTACCATTAACACAAAACCATTGGAATACCGTAAAAGAAAACATGATTGAAGCCCTTGAAATCGAGACTCAGGTTGTCACAACCGTTATTAGAAATAATCATACAATTGCCTCAAATGAGAATTAGTTATGACGTCAATGCCCATAGCAATTGCACTACCTTTGATATCCCAAGAACAATTCTCAGAGTTGGTTGGACTATCTCAGGATGTTGTAAGAGGTTGGATCGATAAAGGCCTGATTCCAACAGTTAAGATAGGACGTAGAAGGCTAATAAATGTTGCAAACTCGACTCAGGCGGCCGACCTTATTACTAACAAACGCTCAATTTCAACCGTTGCTCAAGTCTCAAATGGTCAAACGCTGTTACTAGGTGGCCTTGTAACAGAAGAGGAAAGAACCATTGAGACAGGCGTCCCCCTTCTTAAAGACATACCATTTTTAGGCGCTTTATTTAGATCAGAGCAAACTGTCAAAACACAAAAAGAACTCACTATGATGATCAGGACGACATTACTTTGACCAGGCTTAAATCATGACTGTGATCAAAAATAAAGAATTGTATGAAGCATTGTTAGAAGCAGGAGCAAGTACAGACAAGGCGGCATCTGCAGCAATGTCTCTTGCTCACTATCACAATGAAATAAAAAAAAAATTCATTGAATTGAAAAAAGGCATGACTTTTCTCAAATTGGCAGTTCTATTTATTATTGTGCTAGAAACCATCCAGTATTAAAAATACTCATAAAAACACTAATAATCGTGGATTGATCTTACTAAAAGCGCTTAAAATTATTCCTTCAAAAATATAAGCGCTAAATGGAATTAATTTATGGATCAGAAAGCACCACAAGAGCTTCAGGCACAAGAAGCTTCTCAGGCAACGGAGCCACCTCATACATCGGAAGCGCCTCAGACAACAAAATCAACTGAAGTGTCTGATATAAAGCCCCTGAGCAAAAATGAAATATTAATTCAAATTCTTCAGATATTTGGATTGTTAAGCATTATCGGAGTTTTCATTGTATGGCTTATTGCCACTTTGGCTATGAATTCATATTTTGGTGCCTTTCTTATTGATGTCTCAAAAATTTCATCGATAGAGTCTACATGGATTTTTGCAGTTCAGCACTTTACACCGTTTATGAAAAAGGGCTTAGTTGTTTTAATAGCAACTACAGTTCTAATTTATTTACTATTAAATAAAGACTTCAAGTTCAAAAGTCCGTTAGTTCCTTATATTTTATCTATTCTTTTAGCGTCTTCAATTTCCTCCATAATATTTATTATCTTGCTTTTCTTTAATTCAAACTCTGGTCATATGCTAGCTAAAATTGATCAAGAAAAATTCAACAATGGAATGTTATTTCCAATGTCGATAGAAATGGACTCTCCAAAAGAAAATAGAACTTGTGTAGTTTTATTGGGTGATATATCTGAATTTTCAGTAATAATCGGATCTGGTAGGAGCATTTCTCTTATAAAACGAAAAAATATAAAATCAATGTCTCCAATGCTTATGGAAACCCCCTATGTCAGTGAAGCCTCCAATGTCAGTGAAGACTCCAATGTCAGTGAAGACTCCAATGTCAGTGAAACCTCCAATGTCAGTGAAGCTAGCCATCCTCTTAAAGTTGGCTGTCCAGAGTTCTTAGCTAATGGTAAGTTCCCAACACTAAACGTAGAGCACTCATATCTTCTCAACAAGTGGTGGTCATTAATAAAATGGACTTTCGAATAGAAGTTTAATGTCTACATTTTGACTACTACGCTATGTAATACAGTGGTTTAAAGTGGTTTTATCATTCCTTCAGCTATCGCTAAACCCACAGTATTACACTACAATCCACTATGGCTTATGGATGGTATGGGTTCGACCCCCCCCGCCTCCACCAATTAAAGGCTTGATTTTAAAAGGGTTTGCACTTTTTAAAATGAAGTCGGTGCACATATGAGGCACCAAATTTAGAACCACCTTCGGGTGGTTTTTTATTGCCTGTGATTTTCATCAACCAACACGAAAAAGACAATAGATACAACGACTTAACAGCTATTTTTAACGCCTTGCCCCCCATTTTCTCGTTAACAACTTAAAAACTGCGACTCACGCAGAAAAACTTTAAATATGAGCTAAGACTAATATAGTGCAGGCCGCTATGCTGCTCAGCGTTCGTATATGGTTGAGCCTTGTCCATTTAATTAGGTACTCATCCCATGATTGCTGCAGGCTGAAAGTGTCCTTTTCACTTAGTTTTAGCTTGTTGTTGAGCGGTACATTGCCAAACGCTGTCACAAAGAACATACCGATGATGTAAACCACTGCCGCGCATACCTCTAATAGAGATTGGCCTTCTTGCCAGTCCACCAGCGACCAAGGAATCAATAAGGCAAACCAAAAGGTTGATATGAAAAATAATGGCATAAAGGCAGTATTCAAAATGACGTCATTGATTTCATTCATCACTTTTGCCCCTTGGGGCTTGGACAATTCAGCCAACGACGTCATAACCACCACCGAAAAAGCAAAATAAATACCCGCCATAATCCCAGTCATCACGATTAATACCGTAATCATTCCCACTCTCCTACAAATTTGTCATCTACGGCTAGTTTGCCGCTGACCATACGCCTGTTTTGGCGGTTCTTGCCACGTAATCCTCAAAACGTCGAGCGGGGCGACCAAGCACGTTTTCAACGGTGTTGGTGGTGCTTTCGTTACGACCGTCTAGCACGTTTTCAAACAATTCATTCAGTAACCAAGCAATGTCATCTGGCAATCCTTGGGATTTGGCTCTTTGTATGTAGGCCTCGACAGGCGTCGTTTGAAAAGCGATATTACGATTGCTCGCGGTGCCAATAGCTTTCACACAATACGCAAAGGACAAAAGCTCAGGCCCTGTCACTTCGAATAATTGGTTTCGAAGGCTTGGCTGGGTCAAGGCCGCAACGGCCACATCGGCAATGTCGTTTACATCAATAAAAGGTTCGTCGGCTTTCGGTTCTGGCAACAGCAGTTCGCCTGCTTTTAATCCATCAAGCATAAAGCTCTCACTAAAGTTCTGCATGAACCAGCTCGCCCGTACAACATTCCAATCCAATCCACTGTTTATCACTACATTTTCAGCGTGTTGTGCCCCCTCTTCTCCACGGCCAGACAACAAGACAATGTGCTTCACGCCAACGGATTTCGCCAATGCCACAAAGTCACGCACATCACTTTCTGCCTGAGGAACGGCTAAGTCTGGAAAGTAAGTAACGTAGGCTGTTTTTGCACCTTCTAGCGCCTGTTTCCAACCAGATTGGTCTGCCCAGTCGAATGCATAATCACTGTTACGAGATAGGCCTCGCGCTTCATAACCAAGTTGCTTCAAACCTTGCAAAACGCGCTGACCTGTTTTGCCGGTTGCCCCCACTACTGCGAAGGTGTCATTTGCGGTGATGGTTTGATTTGTCATGATCTTTCTCCTTACTTATTCGTTGTCGTTTGTGTATTTCATTTAAGAATGGAATCAGTGTACGAAGAATAATCTTGATGTTTAATGCTTGTATTTCTATATTTGTTTGCAGTTCGTCTAAAATTTCATTTTTATGAGGCACCCGTGCAAAACACTTATCAACGAGACATTCCCCAGCCAAGCGATACATTAGGGGAAACACTGTATTCACTTAGGCTAAATGGCTTGGTGTACGCCTGTTCAGAGTTAAGTGCTCCGTGGGGTATAGAAATGCCCCCCATGCAGGGCAAAATGATGTTTCACATTGTGACGCAAGGCTCTTGCTTATTAATCTCACCCAACCATGCGGAGGTGCTGCTGAAACCTGGAGATCTGGTACTGTTACCGAAGGGAGAAGGTCATCAAATTTGTTCCGACACAGAGATTCATTGCCAACCTTTTTTTGATATTCCCGTTAGCAAAGTGTCTGATCGATTCGAATTTATGAACTACGGTGGCGGAGGTGAGCAAACATTGCTGACATGTGGCGTGCTCAGTTTTGATCATATTATTGGAAAAAAACTGGTCTCGCAGTTACCCCCGTTGATTCATATGCGAAGTGATAATGGTCAATTGCCCAGCTCGCTACAAGCCCTGGCTCAACTCATGGCTGACGAAGCAACAAATCTTGCTGCTGGCGGCGAAACCGTGGTCGCGCATTTGGCCGATATCATTGTAATAAAAGCGATTCGTCACTGGATTGAGCACTCTCCTGATGGAAGCAAAGGTTGGCTCGGTGCGCTGAAAGACCCGAAAATTGGCAAGGCACTGGCTGCTATGCACGCCCATCCAGAGTCCAGCTGGACAATTGATCGTCTTGCCGAGCAAGCAGGAATGTCACGTTCTGGGTTTTCTGCGCGGTTTACCGAGGTAGTTGGCACCTCAGCAAAGCAGTATTTAACTGAATGGCGAATGAGCCTAGCCCGCATGAAGGTAATGCAATCGCCTGTTCCACTAATGGATTTGGCCGAAGAATTAGGCTATCAGTCCGAAGCCGCGTTTTCACGCGCTTACAAGCGCGTATTTGGTGTCTCGCCCTTGCGCCCTGCTCGTGCAGAAGCGACAGAACAAGTGCCACGTTAGAGTAAGGTTTTTGAAAAACAGGTGAAAGGTGGAGCGTTGATCTCGGCTTTGCACGCTATCTGTGTTTTTATATTTTTTGGAAAATTTTTATTGATACGTCATGGAGCTCGCGGTTATGAAGTTTTTCTCTATGTTGATGCTGTTTTCAGTGTTTGTTGCGGGCTGTTCGTCGAATGTGAAGTTGGCAGGGCAAAATGTCAGTAATGTTGACGCCAGTGTAGACATCGATAAATCAGCCGCCATTGCTGTGGTTCCCAGTAAGGATGGCGATCAACTGACCAATAAACGCTACATTCCCGATATTGTCAGTGCATTGAAAGAGCGTGGATTCACTGATGTCTCAGGCACTCAAAGCAACCCTGATTATCACCTGTCGATAAATTTCACGTCGGAAGAAACCACTGAGACGAAGAAAGTCCCTGTGTTTAACAACGACAGAAACGTTCCTTATACCGTTTGCCATAGAAACCCAAAGACAGACGCACGAACCTGCGTCACACGTTATCGTCAATTTATGGAACCTATTGTCAGCGGTTACGATAAAGTCGAAACGCCTACGAAGGTTTATACTTTTCAGTACAAGCTGACAGACAAGAAAAACAATCTAATTTTAGATTCTAGTAACACCGTGGTGCATCCGACATGCTCCAAATGGAAAATGTTTGAGTTCTTAGCCAAAGAAACCATCGCCAGGGCGAATTTTAATGATCCGGTCGACAAGCCTTATGCGGTCGAAATGAAAGAAGGCTATAGCTGCGAGTAAATCCATTCTAAATCAACAAGCTAGAAGTATCGTTTCTGGCTTGTTGTTATTTTATATTTCGCTTTATGCTTTGCTGCTGCGCTTTTCTTTGATTCCGCTTACTACTTATTGATCTTAGCCGTTAAGCATCTATAAGAAATCGTTATCATCTTTTCAGTCTCTTTCTGCGTATCCATCTATACTGTGTATAAGCCACTTTTGTTTGGGCGTGGCTGTATCAGGACTTTTTCCAAATCCATTACGCTCACTCTGTGAGGCAAGGGGGAATCCATGATCAATCATGTTTGGGGTCTTATTCATCATCCAGATAAGGAATGGCGCGAGATAAACAAAGAGCATGAATCGGTAAGTCACTTGTACTTACACCATGTTCTTTGGATGGCGGCCATTCCGGTTGTCAGCACCTTTATTGGGACGACGCAGTTTGGTTGGACGTTCGGCGGAGAGGAAGCCATTAAGGTATCTATTATGGATGGCCTTGGCTTAGGTGTGTTGTTTTACGCACTGATTCTGCTCGCAGTGGCAATGGTCGGCAGTTTAATTCATTGGATGGCGCGAAATTTTCCAAATCGCCCTCCACTTCAGGAATGTATCGTCTTTGCCGGTTACATTGCTACGCCTATGTTTTTAAGTGGTATTTTTGCCATTTATCCGATCATTTGGCTGTGTTTGCTCGCCTGCGTAGCAGGTGTGGCTTATACCGGTTATCTATTGTATCGCGGTACACCAAGCTTTCTGGGTATTAGCCATAAACAAGGCTTTATTCTCTCTAGCACAACACTTGGTATCGGGGTTTTAGTATTAGAAGCTTTGTTGGCAGCCGTGGTGTTACTTTGGAGTTTAGGTTCTGAACACAGTATCGTGTGGAGCTTCTTCCAATAGGGTTCTTTTTAGCCTTCTAAACTAGCAAAAACGCGCCTTTCTTAAGCAAGCACCGGAACTTTTTCCGCTGCTTGCTTTCTTATGCCTACTTATTGTTGTCATTAATTTGTGATACTTTTCTTCTGACTGCGGTTTTAGGCTATTGATTAAATTGATAAAAGGCTATGCTTACAGAATCATTACTTTGCCAGTTTGTAGAGTAAGTTATTTTGAAGTATTACTCGTAGAGAACGATTGTTAGGATAACAAGCATGCTCGCACAGCACATTCACAATATATTATGGCTTACTAGAAAGGAGTTTTGCCTTTGAGTTCACTTATCTGGCTACCTTTTCTTCCTTTATTAGGTACGTTAATCCCCCTTATTACCGCTCGTTTTAGTCGTACAGCTTGTGCGTTTATGACAGCTGCATTGCCAGCTCTAACTCTTTTCTTAGTGCTTTCTCACGCGGGTGATATTTTCCAAGGCGAACGCTTTTTAGCTGCGATACCCTGGATTCCTGCTATAGGCCTAGAGCTTGCCTTCCGTTTAGATGGTTTGGCCTTACTCTTCTCTATTTTGATTCTGGGCATTGGCTTACTGGTTATTCTGTATGCGCGCTATTATTTATCCGCGGCAGACTCCATTGGTAAGTTTTACTCGTACCTTATTCTCTTCATGTTCGCCATGCTCGGCGTAGTACTGTCTGATAACTTGATTCAGCTGTGGTTTTTCTGGGAATTAACCAGTATCAGTTCATTCTTGCTGATTAGTTTCTGGGGGCACAAGACAGAAGCTAGAAAAGGCGCAAGAATGGCGCTAGCGGTGACAGGCGCTGGCGGTTTGGCATTATTAGCTGGTTTGCTCATTCTAGGCAGTACTGTGGGAAGCTTTAGCCTTCAGGATGTTTTAGACAGTGGCGACTTAATCAAAGCCAGTGCGAACTATCCCGTCATTGTGATTCTTGTATTGCTTGGTGCCTTTACAAAATCCGCTCAGTTCCCATTCCATTTTTGGCTACCGAATGCCATGGCAGCGCCTACGCCTGTGAGTGCGTATCTTCACTCTGCAACCATGGTAAAAGCGGGTATCTTCTTGATGGCGCGTTTTTACCCTGCACTGGCGGATACAGACCTTTGGTTCTTAATTGTCAGCCTAACGGGCTTGGCGACCTTCCTGGTTGGTGCTTACATTGCTATCTTCCAGCATGATTTAAAAGGCTTGTTGGCTTATTCGACCATCAGTCATTTAGGCTTAATCACCTTATTGCTCGGTATGGGGACAGACCTAGCGGCTGTGGCTGCTATTTTCCATGTTATCAACCACGCTATATTCAAGGCTTCTTTGTTTATGGCGGCGGGCATTATTGATCATGAATCTGGCTCGCGCGATATGCGTCAGCTGAATGGCCTATGGAAATACATGCCTTATACAGCGACCTTGGCCATGGTGGCGTCAGCGTCGATGGCGGGTGTGCCATTGATGAATGGTTTCTTGTCGAAAGAGATGTTTTTCACAGAAACACTGCATCAGGCCTCTCTTGGTTCTTTGTCTTGGTTTATTCCAGTATTAGCAACCTTAGGCGGCGTGTTTGCGGTTGCCTACTCTATGCGCTTTATTCATGATGTGTTCTTTAATGGCGAGCCCATTAACTTACCTAAAACCCCTCATGAGCCACCACGCTATATGCGTGTACCAGTAGAGGTTTTGGTTGGACTTTGTTTGGTTGTCGGTATTTTCCCAAGCTTAATCGTTGGCGACCTATTATTTGCTGCCGCTGGTGCAACGTTAAATGGTCCGGCCCCCACTTATAGCCTTGCCATTTGGCATGGTTTTAACTTCCCTCTATTAATGAGTTTGATTGCCTTGATTGGCGGTTTGTACATGTATCACAACCGCTCTCACATGTTTAAGTTCCAAGCGCAATTTCCTACCAGTGATCCTAAATTGGTGTTTGAAGGAGTGGTTCAATACCTGACAAACAAAGCCAGCCGCATTATTGCTTTCACAGAGAACGGTTCATTGCAGCGTTATATTTTCTTTGTCTTAGCTTTCGCTATTGTGATGACAGCGTCTACTTTGATGAAACTCAATACCACGGCAGGACAACGCCCTGAGATTCCGCTTGATGCTTTGTCTATCACTTGCGCTGTGTTGCTATGTGTTTCTGCTTTAGCCACTGTGATATGGCACAGAAGACGGGTTATCGCTTTGCTTACCTTGTCTGTTGTCGGTTTGATTGTGTCTTTGGCGTTTGCTCAGTTTTCAGCGCCAGATTTGGCCCTTACTCAGCTTTCAGTTGAAGTTGTGACGGTGATATTGTTGATCTTGGCATTGTTCTTTTTGCCACAAAATACACCGAAAGAATCCTCTCCTCGTCGGGTGGTTCGTGACTTAAGCCTCGCATCGTTAATTGGTGGTGTAATCGGTACTATTTCTTATGCCTTGATGACTCGTCCGCTTGATACGATTTCGACCTTTTTCACCGAAAATAGTAAAACTGGTGGCGGCGGAACCAATGTCGTTAACGTAATTTTGGTGGATTTCCGTGGCTTCGATACCCTTGGTGAAATTACTGTGTTGGGTATCGCGGCATTGGGGATTTACAAGTTGATCGCTAAAATGCGTCTTTATATGCCATCCAGTGACGGCAATGGCTTAGCTTGGTCGGAAGACAGATACCCTATTCTTTTGGCGGTTATCTCACAGAGTTTATTGCCATTAGCCTTGTTGGTGTCTGCCTATATTTTCTTACGCGGACACAACATGCCAGGCGGTGGTTTTATTGCTGGCTTAATTACATCGGTTGCCATTATTCAGCAATATGTAGCGCACGGTGTTGAATGGATTAAGACTCGTATCAAGCTGGATTATCAAATGATGATTGGTTCAGGCATTGGTATTGCGACCCTAAGCGGTTTAGGTAGTTGGGTCTTTGGCCATACTTTCCTATCGTCTTGGTTCGATTACTTCTACTTACCAGTGATTGGTAAATTCGAATTAGCCAGTGCCATGGTTTTTGATCTTGGTGTTTTCCTCACTGTAGTAGGTGCAACTATGTTGATCCTTGCCAATCTAGGTCAGTTGACCACCAGTGAGCGTCCTACTCAAAAGGAGCATGATTAATGGAAGGTTTATACGCATTTTGCGTTGGCTTATTAACTGCCTGCGGAATCTTTCTTGCATTACGAGGCCGCACTTTTTCTGTGGTTATCGGCTTAACTCTACTGTCTTATGCGGTGAACTTGTTCTTGTTTGCCAGCGGCCGACTCAAACTCAATGCGGCCGCTGTGCTTGGTGAATCGGAGCAATACAGTGACCCGCTACCTCAAGCCTTGGTACTAACGGCCATTGTTATTGGTTTTGCCATGACGGCATTCGCTGTAATTTTAGCCATGCGTGCTCGCGCCGATTTAGGTAACGATCATGTTGATGGTACCTTGCCAGCCCGTCCAGGCGATGCTTCGAAGAAATCTGGAGGGAGCCAATAAATGCAGCACCTGAGCATTTTTCCGATTCTGATTCCTTTGTTATTTGGCGCCATCATGTTGTTGCCGCCAATTTCACGCGACATCAATTCACAACGTATTACCTCAATCATTGGCACCTTATTTTTACTAATTTCGTCCGCTGTTTTACTGTACAAAATAAATGCTGAAGGCGTTCAGCTTTATGCCTTAGGCGGCTGGCAAGCCCCTTTTGGTATTGCTTTAGTGGCAGATAAGGTTTCTAGTCTTCTTGTATTGTTAACGGCCTTTTTGGCCTTCTGTGTGATGCTCTATGCTGTCGCAGGACAAGACAAAGGTGGCGCGTATTTTCATCCATTATTTATGTTCCAAATCATGGGCATTAATGGTGCTTTCTTAACAGGCGATATCTTTAACTTATTCGTCTTTTTTGAAGTCTTGTTAATCGCGTCCTACGCGCTGTTAATTCACGCTGGCGGGAAACAGAAAACGCAGGCCGCTTTGCACTATGTCATTCTTAACCTTGTTGGTTCTAGCCTCTTCTTGTTCGGCCTTGGTATTTTATATGGCACGCTTGGTACGCTAAATATGGCGGACATGGCAATAAAAGTCGGTCAATTACAGGGTGAAACAGCGACATTAGCAAAAACTGGTGCGTTGTTATTATTGGTCGTATTCGGCTTAAAAGCCGCCATGCTACCAATGCATTTTTGGTTACCGAAAACCTACGCCAGTGCCAGTGCGCCAGTCGCCGCACTATTTGCCATTATGACTAAGGTGGGGATTTACAGTATTTTCCGCGTCTATACGGTTGTTTTTGGCGACGATGCTGGTGAACTGGCTAATATTGCGACGCCTTGGTTATGGCCTTTAGCATTACTAACCATCGCCATTGGTACCGTAGGCGTGTTTGCGAGCCCAGGAATCAAGACACTCAGCGCAAATTTAGTCATTGTTTCCAGCGGCAGTTTGCTCGCTTGTGCCGCGATCAATTCCGAAGCTGCAACATCAGCCGCTCTGTATTACATGGTACACAGTACATTGGCATCCGCAGGGTTATTTTTGCTCGCCGATGTTATGTCTCGCCAGCGAGGTAAAGCCGAAGACCGTTTTGTGCGCTCACGCCCATTTGTTCAACCTAGATTACTTGGCTTTGGCTTTTCTATTGCAGCTTTGGCGTTAGTCGGTATGCCGCCGCTGTCTGGGTTTGTTGGCAAAATCATGATTCTGCAAGCCACACAATCTTCAGCGCAAACCATGTGGGTTTGGCCTTTGATTTTGATTGGTAGCTTGGCGGCTTTGATTACTTTCTCAAGAGCAGGTACGACACTATTTTGGCGCCATAATGGCAGCGCTGTCGCTGAAGCTGAGCCAGCTAAAACACCGGAGATCATAGGTATTGCACTGCTATTGTTAGCCACACCTGTTTTAGTGTTGTTCGGTGGCGATATTAGTGAATTTACTCAGCAAGCAGCAGAACATCTTCACGATATACAAGCGTCTGCTTACGCTTTATTACCAGGAGTAGCCCAATGAAGTTATTCCCTATGCCATTCCACAGCTTATTACTGTTTGTAGTTTGGTTGTTATTGAACAATTCCGTCAGTGCTGGTCACATGGTGTTGGCTGCGTTTTTTGCCATTGCTATTCCTTTGCTTGTGAATAGTATGCGTGATGAGCACCCAAAAATCCTTAAGCCTTGGTTGGCGATTCGCTATGTTCTTATGGTGCTGAAAGATATTTTGGTTGCCAATGTGGAAGTAGCTCTACTGATTATTGGTCCAATCAAGAAGCTAAAACCTGGCTTCGTCGCGATTCCGATTAATATAGACTCAGATTTAGGCATCACTATTTTAGCAAGCACAGTGTCTCTGACACCGGGCACCGTAAGCGCAGAAGTATCGAAAGACAAAGCCTGGTTATATGTGCATTCACTTCACCTAGATGACGAAGCTGAACTGATTAAATCGGTTAAGCAACGCTATGAAAAGCCAATCAAGGAGATATTTGGATGCTAAAAATAACCATCACCATCGTGGCGGTATGTATTTGCATCGCGCTGATTTTGAATTTATGGCGTCTTTTAAAAGGCCCTACCATATCAGACCGAATTCTGGCGCTCGATACCATGTACATCAACGCCATCGCACTTATTTTACTCTACGGCATTTATGTGGGAAGCGCTTTGTATTTTGAAGCGGCGCTCTTAATCGCCATGCTTGGATTTGTCAGTACTGCGGCACTATGTAAATACTTACTTCGCGGCGACATCATAGAATAAGGATCAGTTATGCCTTTTTATCTCGAAATTATCATTTGTTTGTCTTTGCTTGTTGGCGGCGCTTTTCTACTGATAGGCTCTTATGGTCTTGCCCGTTTGCCTGACATTTACATGCGTTTGCACAGCCCAACTAAGGCATCAACATTGGGCATCACAGGTGTTTTGGTAGCATCGATGATCTTTCAAAGTCACTTGAAAGGGTTCCTTTCCATTCAAGAGTTTTTGATCACATTGTTCCTGTTGATTACGGCACCGGTTGCTGCAAATATGATTGCCAAAACAGCGCTACATCACCGTACTAAGCCCTTAGAGAAAACCAAAAACCAAGAGCTTATGGAAACGATCCGTAATAGAGAAACACCTAATCAGTCACAGGACGAGAAGTAAGTAACTTAGCGATATCAGCATTCGCCATAGGTTTATGAAAATAGTAGCCTTGGAATACCTCGCAGCCTAATGACTTCAACATCTCTGCCTGCGGAGCGGTTTCTACGCCCTCCGCGACAATACTAAGATCCAAACTGCGTGCTAAGTGAATAATGGTTTCACAGATTTTTGCGTCTTCAATATGCCGATCACACTCTTCAACAAACGACTGGTCGAGCTTCAAGATATCTAATGGAAGTCGCTTCAAATAACTTAATGACGAATACCCAGTCCCAAAATCATCTATCGATATCTTAATATTCAACGCCTTCAATTCGGCCATGACTTCAATGCAGCGCTGAATGTCCTGTAGAAGAACGCCCTCTGTGATTTCAATCTCTAATAAACGACCTTCCATATCATAGGCTTTTAGTTGCTGTGAAATATAAGACACCAGAGAATCCGATACCAAATGTCGCCCTGAAAGATTTACTGCGATAGGAACAATATGCAAACCTTGCTCACGCCATACCTTTTGCTGTTGCAAAACCTGATCGATCACCCATTCGTCAATTTTAATGATTAGATTAGATTCTTCTGCAATAGGTATAAAGTCAGCGGGAGAAATAAGCCCTTTACTCGGATGATTCCAACGGATAAGCGCTTCCAATCCGAGAATGTTGTTTTTCTCCATAAGCACTTTTGGTTGGAAGACCAAAGAAAACTGCTCAGATGCCAGTGCATCATTAATTTCTTTCTCGAAGCCAAACTTTTTCGTGACAATATTGGCCATTTCTGGCGTGAAAAACTGCGCATTATCACGGCCTTTTTCCTTTGCCCAATACATCGCAATATCCGCTTGCTGAATCAACTTATCAGCATCCAGGCTTGGCTCATCCTCACGAGTATGGGTAATGCCTATACTGGTTGGTATGGTGAAATACTGTTCATTTAAATACACTGGCGCTCGCATCGCTTCCAAAATTTGCTGAGCTCGCTGAGCTAAACGACTTTCAGTAACATTCTCTGTCATCATGAAGACAAATTCATCGCCGCCCCAGCGAGCAATAACATCAAACTGATCCGATACTCCAATTAACCGCCTTGCAACTTCACAAAGCAATTCATCACCGGCTTTGTGGCCTAATGTGTCATTAATAATCTTAAAGTTATCCAAATCTAAGAACAGCAATCCAACAGACGTTTTTTGCTTAGTTGCAAAGAGCAAGGCGCTAATCAAAGATTCCATTAAATAAGTACGATTGTACAAACTGGTTAATGGGTCACTGTAAGCTAAAAACTTCAAACGCTCTTGTAGCTTCACATGACGTGTCATGTCTCTAATATGAAGTGTGTACTCACTTTCTTGCGAAGTTTCTGTATTCGCTTTAGTAATGGCTATTTCAGCTGGGAAGTCATTATTCGGACTACGCTGTAAACGAAATGGGTTTCGTCTGTTCAGGATCAAACCATTTGACGTTGAGAAACCAGAGTTTAAGCTTTCAAAAATTTTCTTCCTGTCTTCTTCTCGTATAAATAGGCCGATAAAGCTTTTGCCTTCCACTTGTTTTTTCAGGCAACCAAAGGTTCTCTCGGCAGCTGGGTTAAACTCCATCACAGAACCAAAACGGTTAATTGTCACAATACAATCCATTGACGAATTTAATATCGCCGACTTACGTATTTCACTTTCTTGAAAGCGCATCAATGCGTTATCTCGCTGTGCAATTTCACTGCTCACACGATCAATAACTTGGTTGTATTTTCGAGCAATCTGCCCAACTTCGGTAAAAGGCTCTTCTGGTACAGGTTTTGAAAAGTCAGCATTATTCTGCTGGTATTGCATGGAAGTGAGTAAATCAAATAGTTCTGTTGTGGCTCTATGCTCAGCCACATTGAGACCTTGCTCTTCTTGCTCTTTGCTTGCTCGCAGTGGCATAAGACGATTGAGCAACCACATGCCAGCATAGCCCACTACAAAACAATAGATACCAACGACCACAATACCTAGTGCTTGCACCCCAAGCTGTCCTAAGACTCCCAAACCATTATCAATTTTATCCGTTTGACCAAACAGCGCGACACTCAAAGTCCCCCAAATTCCAGCAAACAAATGGGCAGGAACCACATCAAGAGCATCATCTAAGCGCCAGCGCTCCATCAGTAAACTACCGAAGTACACAACCACACCAGAAACAGCACCAATAATCACGGAGGCTCCTGGCGACACTACATGACAAGAAGCCGTGATCCCGACTAAGCCCGCAATGGTGCCATTTAATACAAAACCCACTTCGATATAGCCATCACGGAAATAATTAATAGCGGCGGCAATGAGTGCCCCCCACGCCGCAGAAATGAAGGTGTTAAGAAGGATAATCGGCACGTCATCGGTTAGTGCTAATGTACTACCACCATTAAAGCCTATCCAACCAAACCAAATTAATAGCGTCCCTAAAGCAGACAAAGGAAGGTTATTACCGGGCGGTAAACGGATGCCTTCTTCGAAGCGCCCCATTCGAGGTCCAATTATGATGATCGCAGCCAGAGCAACCCAGCCACCAACAGAATGAACAACGGTAGAGCCTGCAAAGTCAATAAAACCAAGAGTCTCCAGCCAACCCTTCGGACCATCTGAAGGATAAACGCCTGACCAAGTCCAGTGCCCAACAATCGGGTAAATAAACGCACTTAACACAACTGTGATTGCGAGATAGCCGATAAATGTCATGCGCTCGGCAACCGCTCCCGACGTGAGCGTCGAAGCGGTACCACAAAACATCATCTGAAAAAGGAAAAAGCTGATTTGCCAAGGCGTGTGTTGATCATCAAAAAAGAAATCGCTGATACCAAACAAACCCGCAACCGAGTCACCAAACATGATGCCAAAGCCGAACAACCAAAATAACGTGGTCGAGATAATAAAATCGGAGATGTTTTTTGCCGCAACGTTAATGCTATTTTTACTGCGAATACGACCGCTTTCTAAGCACAAAAAACCAGCCTGCATCATAAATACAAGCGCAGAGGCCACCAACAACCAATAATATTCTGCCATATACATCCTAAACAGTTAAAGCCGCACCAAAAAAGGTCATATTAAGTAACCTGATATAAACAACACGCACCACGCAAGAGCTAAGAGCACAAGTGTAAAGACAAGCCCCAGCAAAGGAAGGTGCGAATATACCCTCTTGCCTCAGTATGTAGATAAAAGCCGGTTATTCGAAGCGAGTACCGAATGTGAATAGTTAACCTATTTTCGAGGTGCCCACCAAAGAATACAGACTTTTAGACTATATCCTCGGCAACGCCTCCTGCATTGCCCTAATTACCTACATCCATGTGGGTACACGGGTCTTTCAGAGCTTACTATTAAAAATAACAGGCCACATGTCGTTACGGCTCTTCGAAAGGTACTAGATTCCTTCAGGGCCGCGTCTTATATGACAATTTCCCTGTAAAGACTAAGGCTTAGTAGACTTATTCACGCCTTCCCTATCTTAGTTATTCAATAGTTAAGCCAACTATTGAAATTCGCCGATTATAAAAAAGCAGAACAACAAAAAAGGCCACTCAAATGTAATTGAGCAGCCTTTTCCAAACAACCGTCATTTTGTAACCAAACTAAATAGAATTATCCATTTAAAGTAAGAACATTCGTTTTACTAATACGGTGACGATAAATTTCACGAAGATATTTAATTGCGTTTTTAACATTATTTATATCCAAACGGATATCATTAATAGAAACAAAACGTTGGTTATTATCAATCAACTCACGGTACTTTTTCTCGTACATTGGTTTAATTGCATACCAGTTAGTGTCTAGAATTTTCGCTGGATTTTCATAAGTCGTAAAGTACTTATCTACCAAAGCATCATCAAAATCATCATCTTGAATCATTTGAATAATTGCTTTATCGATTTCATCTGTGTATCGGTAATCATCACGGGCAAAACAGCGCTTCATGTAAGCAACCATTAGAGTCAAAAAGTCATCACTCAAACATGGGCTTTTGGCAATTAGTGTTGTTAATGACAAGTTTGCCGATGCACCAATAACAAGCGCATAACGCTTTAATGTTGTATTAGGGCATAGGCGATTCAAGTGCATTTTTAAACGATTCAATGCAGTGAAAGATAACTTGTAGTCTCTAGGCAATGAAATAATAGAGACAATTGACGAACAGTTCTTAAAGAAATGCAGGTGGTTCAGAGAGCTCGCATCATAACCACTCTTGCGATAATCCTTAATCGCTTCTCGGTATCTATCCGATTCTACCGGCAACACGCTAACACCCTCAATCGCGGAAGTGTCGTTATTAAAATGCGGTAACTCAATCGAACGGCAGAACAAGTCATCGATATCAACGCTATCTTGGCGTGTACCTTCGTTGACGACGCTTTCAGCATAAGCCACGGCAACGGGACCCGCTAAACTCATAAACAAGTCGTTAGCGTCCAAGCGAATGGTTTCAGCAATATCAATACCGGCTCGACGGAAGTAGTCTTCGTCGTAATCAGTAGTGACCGCTTGAGCAGTCAAGATGTTAAAAATTTGTTGGGAAATATACTGGTTAGCGTATTTTTCCATGGTATTTACATCAATGTTATCTGAATCACCGCCGTTCTCTTCTTCTGCATAACGCATAATATCATTAGATATCAGCATCATAGAGTTCCATGGGCGAATACGCTCCATCACATCGGCAGGTACTTCGTCGTCTTCACGCTCTTCGTTGTACGAGAAATTCCATTCTTCTGAAATATACTTGGTCAGCAAACGGCCAGCGTTAATATGCAAGGCCTCGGAAATCTCAACATTTTTTCCAGAAATATTCGGTAGAATACAAATACCAGACGTGAAGATAGGTTCAAATACAAAGCTATGACGTTTATCCGCCACTTGGCTATGGTCTGAGCGATAGTCGAACGTTTTGCTCAAGTAAGAAAATTGTTGCGCCAAGCCAAATTCAGATGCCATACCAGAACCGGTACCGCCGCCAGCACTAAAGATATAAAAATACAGTCGTGACTGGTTGGCTTTAATTCCGCAGGAATCAACCAAATAAGAGTGCATCTGTTTCCAGCTTTCATTACGGAAAGTGGTCGCGTCTTTATTTAGAATAATCTTCGCTAAATATTGCCCTAAAATAGGAGCATTACCTGCGCCACCAGCATGCACTTCAGACAAGTCCATTATTTGTAATTTGGTGTACTCTTCTAAAAACTTCGTTCTTCCTTCTTGGTTAGAAAAACGAATTCGACCTTCAATATCTTTATCCAAATCGCCCAATAAAACGATAGGTTCAATAAGAAAAACTGGTTTAAAACCGTCTTTATCTTCAAGAGGCAAATGCTTACGAATCCAGCGCATAGGTCTGAATTCACTCTCGCTATTTAATATCTCTTGGTTTTCTACTTCACGCATGTAGCTTGTTCTAGCATCGTAAACTAGCGATGCAACATCTAAGGCGATATTAGAACCACAGCGTCCCAAACCAATTAGGCAAACAGATGGAAACACCTGCTCCTTTGCGCCCTCTTCATCTGTCACCTGCGGATGGATTCGATTACGAACAACGTCTAGATTTTCTAAGATCTGTTCTAAGTTTGTCTCAGTAAAATAAAGATGTTCTATTGGGAGATTGTCTTGGCTCATGCGACATCCTTTTTGAAGCAAATAACTTACAACAGATAATCATCCACGTTATCAATGATATAGACATGACACAAAGCAGAATGCTCACCTGTTAAATCCACTATTTAATTAATTGTCTTGCTAATAGACATTGTGCAAACAATATCATCCTTACATAACAATGACACTAATATGGTGAATGTGTGCACAAAATAAATAAAAAAATGACAGGTTTAAAACTTACTTCTTACTTAAAGAGGAACAGTAGACCGATTTAGCAAAATACACGCTACTGTCTGCATCCATACTTGATTTGAGATAATAAAAGCAGCAAACATACACTTAGCTCGTTTTTTGTACTATTCTATAGAATATCTCAAACAACTATCTCGGGTGGCTGTTTTGTCGATCTCAACTGTGTCTAGCAATCCTTTGTATCTGCCTAGCATGACGGCTTCGGCAGATACTTCTGTGCGCCAAGAATCGCAGCGGCAACCACAAGACTCCGTTCAACTGTCTGATCGAGCAAAACAACTGCTAACCACACAACTTGAACCTAAAGAATCAGAAGAGAAAGACGAAGAAGGGAAAGAATCTATTCAAATTTCGTCCAGCATTGGGCGACTATCACGAGTCACTGGACTTCAGAGAGAAGAAGTCGCTGCCTTGTATCGATCAATTGATAAATTAACCTAAGCTCAGGCAACGACTTTTTACCAGACTTAACTAAAGGTCAGAGTGTACCCGTTAACAACCAGAGATTCAGCTTCGCGTTGAAGATTGGCTAAAGTAAGGGGCCTACTATCTAACCATTCAGGTAAGAACTCTGCATGGAGGTTTTTGTCATCCGCTTTTAAGGTGAAAATCGGCATGTCACCTTCTTTTCTATCGTGGTGCAGTAAAATAGACAATCTCAATAAAATGGATAAGCGATCTAAGTCTTGTTGATCACTTTTTGTAAAACGGTAATCTAAAGACTGAGTAAACTTACGACGATGTCGCAGAATCAAATTCGCTAACGCTTGCTGTTCTTGCTGAGAAAATCCTGGCATATCCGATTCACGAATAATATAAGCACCATGTTTATGATAGCGGCTGTGTGAAATGCCAGCCCCCACTTCATGAAGCAGCCCCGCCCAACGCAATAAATCTTCGCTGGAAATACTGTTAAGATTCCAATCGTCTTTGACTTGAGCCAATGCAGATAAAGCCGTATGTGTGACGAGTTTTGCTTGCTCTGTATCGATATGATATTGGTTCAACATATAGTTAACAGTACGCTCACGAATATCGGTTTCAGCGTAACGTCCCATGATGTCGTACAGCACACCTTCTCTTAATGCGCCGCTAGAGAAATCCATTTGTTTAATGTCAAAGCACTCAAACACGGCCGTTAATATAGCGATACCTGCAGCAAAGGTACTTTTTCGTTCAGGCTTAAGACCTGGCAAGTCAATGTTATCGGAATGGCCAGCAGCAAATAGCGCTTTTTGGATTTGCTTCAGAGCCTTTGGTGTAATGCCCTTTTTGCTCCAATTGTTTTCCTTAACAATATTAAAAGCCGCTTTAGCTGTACCAGACGAACCAATTGCCACATCCCAAGTTTCATCAATATAATCATCTTGAATACTGAGTAGCTCTAAACGCGCTGCGGTTACCGCTTTCTGAAAATTAGATTTATTAATCACCCCATCATCAAAAAAACGTTGCTTGAAACTCACACAGCCCATGTGGAGGCTTTCCGTTAAGATTGGCTCTAAGTGCTTACCAATGATAAATTCGGTACTGCCGCCGCCAATATCCACCACTAGACGTTGGGCGTCACCATGGTCCATGGTTCTAGAGACACCCACATAAATAAGACGAGCTTCTTCTCGACCGGCTATAATTTCGACAGGATGGCTCATGATGTCCATTGCTTTGCCAATGAAGTCGTAGCGGTTTTTGGCAACCCGCAAAGCATTGGTTCCCACCACTCGAACAGAGCCTGGCGGCATATCTTCAATGACTTGAGCAAATTGCGCTAAACAATCCAATCCTCGCTGTTGGGAATCGTCATCCAAATGACCATTAACCAAACCTGCGGCCAACTGAACCTTTTCCCCAAATTCTCCAGTAATTCTTAACTGCCCATGAGTTACTTGAGCGATAACCATATGAAAACTGTTTGACCCTAAGTCTATGGCCGCAATTTTTTCAAATGGGAAGTCATGAGATTGTTGCAAAAAGAGTGATTGCATTCAGAAAGCCTTATGATGCCGAAGTCTTAATAAGCACAAGAGTATATCAGTTACTTACTGATGTCATTGGCTACAAAATACCAAAAACAACGGAGTATTTGATGAATTTTTTATAAAATTTAGCGCCTTTTAATGAAAATCAAGACCCGTTAATGCTTTAATTTTAAAAAAACACTCCGCTGAAGCCGCGGAAAACCTGTGTTTGATCAAAAAATTACCAGAAAGTGTTTTTTTCCTGAGTTTCACTATAGACCTCGCCTTTAAGTCGAACTATAGTATGGATGGTCTCGATAGTGATAAATCAGTAACCAGATCACATTTAGATCCCAATCAAATTGTTTCGCGCTGTATTGGCTTTTGCCCTATCCGGGCTTGTTTAAACCAGAACAAAATTATAACCATCTTGTTCTTTGTTTTTAATGCCGAGTAGCTGATACATTGTAAAATACTTCCAGACACAAATTATTGTTATTAATTGATTAACTCTAATTCCGTCAATTTTCCTCAAATGAGCAAATACAAAACCCGTTTATGAACCTTACCGACTTAAAACAGAAATCAGTACACGAACTTTTAGAAATCGCAGCAGAGATGGGCCTAGACAACATGGCTCGTTCGCGTAAGCAAGATGTCATTTTCGCAATCCTAAAGCGTCATGCAAAAGGTGGGGAAGACATTTATGGCGACGGTATCTTAGAGATTCTTCAAGATGGCTTTGGCTTCCTTCGTTCACCTGACTGTTCATACTTAGCAGGCCCGGACGACATTTATGTATCACCAAGCCAAATCCGACGCTTCAATCTACGAACTGGCGATACTATTGCCGGAAAAATTCGTCCACCTAAAGATGGCGAACGTTACTTTGCTCTACTAAAAGTCAACGAAATCAACTTTGATAAGCCAGAAAGCGTTCGTAACAAAATTCTTTTTGAAAACTTAACACCTCTATTCCCTGATGAACGCTTATTGATGGAAGCTGGCAACGGCTCTACTGAAGACGTAACATCTCGTATCATTGATCTTGTTGCCCCAATGGGTAAAGGTCAGCGTGCATTGGTCGTTTCTCCGCCAAAAGCGGGTAAAACATTCATGTTGCAGAACATTGCCAATGCCATTACTCGTAACAACCCTGAATGTCATTTAATTGTGTTGCTGATTGACGAACGTCCTGAAGAAGTAACCGAAATGTCTCGTACTGTTCGCGGTGAAGTGGTTGCCTCTACGTTTGATGAGCCACCAGCACGCCATGTTCAAGTCGCTGAAATGGTTATCGAAAAAGCAAAACGCTTAGTTGAACACAAACGCGATGTTGTGATCCTGTTGGATTCCATCACACGTTTGGCTCGTGCCTACAACACTGTTATCCCGTCATCAGGCAAAGTATTGACAGGTGGTGTGGATGCAAACGCACTAGAACGTCCAAAACGTTTCTTTGGTGCGGCACGTAATATCGAAGAAGGCGGTAGCTTAACTATTATTGCAACGGCTCTTGTCGATACGGGTTCTAAAATGGATGAAGTTATCTTTGAAGAATTCAAAGGTACTGGTAACTCCGAATTGCACCTAGATCGTAAAATTGCTGAGAAACGCACTTTCCCTGCCATCAACATCCGTCGCTCTGGTACTCGTCGTGAAGACTTGCTGACCTCTGAAGACGAGCTTCAACGTATGTGGATTCTTCGTAAACTGTTGAACCCTATGGAAGATGTTGCAGCAACAGAATTTTTGATTGACCGTCTAAAAGTGACTCAAACCAATGATGAGTTTTTTGAGTCAATGAAAGGCAAAAATAAGTAAGTAGTTATTTCTGCAGCAAAAAGTCTGCGGTAAAAAAGCCACTTCCTGAAGTGGTTTTTTTTTACTTAAAGAATCAACCTAATTCCACCGCCACGACCTTAAAGTGAGCGTGACTTATATTGGAGTCGTTTAAATGAAAGAGATCACCGCGACGGTAAATGCTGTTGAATTAATCCAAAAAAATGTATATCAGATTACCTTAAAAGTAGAAAACCTAACCTTCGAGGCTGGTCAATATCTGATGGTGGTATTGCCAACTGGCGAGCAAGTTCCTTATTCCATTGGTAGCGCTCCACACGAACTACCTTATTTAACGCTGTATGTTCTTGTCTCTGACTCCGCTTCTCTTGCTAATAAGGTAGTTGAACACATCAAGTCCAGCGATAACATTACCGTTAAAGCGCCGGGCGGTGACTGCCATATTGCAAATGGTATTCTGGACTCAAATCCAGAAAACATTTTACTCATTGCTGGCGGAACCGGTTTTGCTCAAATTAAAAGTTTGTATAGTCATTTAGTCGAGCAGAATTTTACTGGCCATGTCTCGTTCTACTGGGGACTGAGAACTTCAGAAGATGTTTTTGCTCAAGAGTGGTTAGAAGAAGCACACAAGTACACTCCATTTACGCTAGACGTTATAGTGAACGAAACGGGCGACGCTTGGCATGGTCGCAGTGGCTGGCTATATGAAGCAGTTCTGGAAGATCATCCAGATCTAAGTAAAAGTGCCGCCTTTATCAGCGGTTCCGTTGGCATGGTGTATGGCACTTTTGATCAATTGGAACTAAAAGGTCTTAGCAAAGAAAACTGCTTTTCAGACGTTTTTGCTTATGCTCCGCACCCAGATAAGCCAGCGCTCTAGTCTCACAGATTGAAATTGATCAGGCTGCTATCAGCTAAATGTGGTTGATCAAAAAAGGGAGCACCAAACGTATTTGGTGCTCCCTTTTTATTTACTCGTACATCATCAATCACTAAGCGGCGGAATTGACGGTTTCCCACAACGCTTTAATATTTTCCTGATCGCCATCGGTTACACCTTCGGCTTCCAGCGTGTCTTGCAAGATCTCAGTGAAAGCTTGGTCAAACTCATCACTCCCTACTCCTTCTGTACTACTATGTAAGCCCAAAAGACCTAGAAGATAAGCGCAGTAAAATAGCTGATCGCCCTCTTCTGCTTGGTGCTCCATATCTCGTAATCTGTCACACAACTGATCTGCGCGCTCAGCAAAGGTTATTGTCATATTCAATCTCACAATGATGATATTAATTTAATATACAAAAAAGCTGGGTATTCCCAGCTTTTTGAAAACGTACTCTATCAAGGTAAATTACGTTAAGGCTTTAAGTTCAGCGTCTCTAATGTATTCGCTCGAATAGAAAGAAGTAAGTCGGTATTTTCTACCAGTGATTCACCGTAAGAAGGTACCATTTCTTTCATTTTCCCTTTCCACTCAGGCGATTCGATACGCTCTGGGAAACAACGCTCTAAAATACCAATCATAGTATTCACTGTCGTAGAAGCCCCTGGAGAAGCACCTAACAAAGCGGCAAGAGAACCATCTTCAGTTGTAATTGCTTCGGTTCCGAATTCAAGTTTCCCGCCCAATTTATCATCTTTCTTGATAATTTGGACACGTTGCCCAGCGTATGCAAGCTCCCAGTCTTCATCTTTCGCATCAGGGAAAAACTGACGTAAAGAATTACAACGGTCTTTATGAGATTGCATAACTTCACTGATCAAGTAGCGAGTTAGGTCCATATTATTCTTACCAACGCTTAACATTGGCTTGATGTTGCTAAAGCGAACACTCTTAGGCAAATCAAAAAATGAACCTGTTTTTAGGAACTTCGTCGTAAAACCAGCAAATGGACCAAACAAAATGGCTTTTTTTCCGTCGATAATACGCGTATCCAAGTGAGGCACTGACATCGGAGGCGCACCTATAGGCGCAGCGCCATATACTTTGGCAAAATGCTGTTCAACCAACTCTGGTTTCTCACACACTAACCACTGACCACTTACAGGGAAACCACCAAAACCTTTACCTTCCTTAACTTCTGCTTTCTGTAGCAAAGGCAAAGCGCCACCACCGGCACCTAGGAAAACAAATTTCGCATCAATGGTTTTACGAGCACCACTTTGCTCAATTTCAACATCCCAGCGGCCATCAGATCGTTTTTGCAAATCTTTAACTTCGCAGTTTAGGCTTAACTCAAAGTTATCTAAGCCTTCTAAATGCTTGCTCATGTTACGAGCAATGGCGCCAAAGTTTACATCTGCGCCATGTTCGATTCGTGTGGCAGCAAGTGGTTCACTGTCATCACGGTTATTCATGACAAGAGGCATCCATTCTTTCATTTTTTCACGGTCTTCTGTGTATTGCATTTCTTTGAAAGCAGGATGGGCACTCATTGCGGCATGACGTGCTTTTAACATGTCAACGTTACGCTGTCCCCATACAAAACTCTGATGCGGCACACGATGAATAAACTCCTGAGGCGCTGGCATCAAGCCTTGCTTTACAAGATAAGACCAAAACTGAAGACTGATCTCAAAGGCAGCGTTAATTGTGACCGCTTTGTCTATATTGACAGAGCCATCCGTATTTTCGGAAGTATAGTTAAGTTCGCAGTATGCAGCATGGCCTGTACCGGCATTGTTCCAACCATCGGTACTTTCCTTTGCTACACCTCCTAAACGCTCAACCATTAGTATGGTCATGCTAGGATCCAATTGCTTTAGTAACACTCCTAGGGTGGTGCTCATGGCACCGCCCCCGACTAGTAAAACGTCTACAGAATTTGAGGTCATATGATTTCGCCGTGTCATAGCCAATTGTGAATTTGAGAGGGATACAGAAAAGGAGCTTTTGGCCAGCAGCAGTATTTATGAATGTACTACTTTACTTTCTCCACCCTCTCCTCAGAACGCCTTTGCTCGTACGCTGACAGTACAATAGAAAATCAGCTTAATAAGGGATTCTGAGCAGGTGTGATTCAATTATACGGATTTTAAAAGTAATGTCTTGAGACCTTAGTATAAGAATGTAGATATATTCACAATTCAACTTTCACAATAGTGGTCATTTTATTGACTTTAGCGACAAGAAAGACGATGTTAACAACATTAAGAAAAAACATGCTTCGATTTTGCTGCTATATTTAAAAAGTAATGTTCAGTATAAATATACTAAATTCTATATTTTATGTGCTGGGGAGTGTGGCTATGAAAGCGAAAGATATCATGGTGAAGAATGTCATCTGTGTCGAAATGGATGAACGCTTACCCAATGTCAGACAAATTATGGAAACAAATGGCTTCCACCATCTACCCGTTATAGAAAAAGGAAAACTGGTTGGTATCATTTCCGATAGAGATTTATTGCGCCTCATCAGCCCTTTTATAGACAGTGTCTCTGAGCAACCAAGAGACTTAGACACGTTAAATCGCGCGGCACATCAGGTCATGACCCGACAACCGATTGTGGTAAAAGCAGAAACACCGATAGAAGAGATTGTCGCTTGGTTAAAGAAAGTAGACATTTCCTGTCTACCAGTAACCGACAACGAAGACCATGTCATTGGCATTATTTCGTGGCGCGACCTTGTTAGTCACGCCACGTTTAAAGATTAATGCGTTTGAGCTTGATCGCCTAAAGAGTCGATTAAATCTTCCTCTTTGAATTCATATTTTTCCGCACAGAACTGACAGTCGACTTTTATACAACCTTGCTCAATTAAAATCTCACGAACCTCTTCTGCACCCAAGGACATGACGGCATCTAGAGTACGTTGACGAGAGCATGAACAGCCGAACTGCATGACTTTGCTGTCGTATAAGCGAACTTCTTCTTCATGATATAGGCGATGAAGTAGCTCACCTGTTTCAAGGCCAAGCAATTCGTCTTCTTTGACCGTAGACGCTAGGTGAGTCAAACGATCCCACGCATCTTCATCTCCTTCTTTTGCTTGCTCGGCCGGCAAACGCTGCAAGAACAGACCACCACATTGTGCGCCATTCGCAGCTAGCCATACTCGGCTTGGTAACTGTTCAGATTGGGAAAAATACTGTTCAAGACATTCGGACAAAGTGTCGCCAATAATCTCAACGATACCTTGATAACGCTGCCCATTACGTGGCTGGATAGTAATCGCTAAATAACCACCCTCAAGCACTTCTTTTAAAGAAATGACTTCAGGTACTTCTTGGTTATCATCCCACTGAGCAATACCACGCAGGTTTTGATTTTCATCACATTCCGTCATCAAGGTAGACAAAAAGCCATTACCCTTCGCTTGAATCGATAACACGCCGTCTATTTTGATAATATCCCTTAACAAGGCGATTGCTGCGACAAACTCACCTAAGAGCTTTTCTAGCGACAGCGGGTACTCTTTACGTTTAATAATTTCTTGATACGCGTCGTTCAGCAATAC
The DNA here is from genome assembly GCF_057180105.1 of Marinomonas sp. ATLA20. Classification (NCBI taxonomy): domain Bacteria; kingdom Pseudomonadati; phylum Pseudomonadota; class Gammaproteobacteria; order Oceanospirillales; family Oceanospirillaceae; genus Marinomonas; species Marinomonas sp. ATLA20. The sequence goes on along the minus strand of NZ_JBXUKU010000002.1, from coordinate 7,436 downwards.
TCGCTCGCCACGGACATTACTGTTATCAAAGGAAAAACGCTGAATTTCATTGATAGTTACATTGTTCACTAGACACACCTTGATCAGACTAAAAAAGCCCGACTTAAAAAGTTCAAATTAATATTGTCGCTATTTTACCCTTGGGGCGACTAATCATCCACTTTAAACCGTGTATAAACTGGGAATATGCACGCTTGCTATTTCGTTTAGTCTGTCGGCACTCTAAAATGTTCATATTGTACTTTTTATTGAAAAAAAGCTTAAAGCAGCCAACATCACTTCTCATTAATTAGAGATAAGAGATTCCTAGTTTTTATGATCCAATTTACTGAAGTTAGTTTACAGCGCGGTACTCAGTTCCTCCTTGAAGACACTGACCTCACCATTTTCGAAGGTCAAAAAGTCGGTCTTATTGGTGCCAATGGCGCAGGCAAATCCTCTTTATTCGCCATGATTAAAGGTGAGCTACATGCTGACACAGGGGAAGTAATACTTCCGGGCCAACGCCGTATCGCCTTTATGGCTCAAGAAGTAGAAGAAACACAACGCAGTGCTTTGGATTATTGCCTAGATGGCGACGACAAACTCAGAGAGATAGAAAATAATATTGCTAAAGCACAGGCGAGTGGAGACGACCATGCTCATGCTAGCTGGCTAGGCGAATACGAAAATGCTCATGGCTATACAGCACAATCACGTGGCGAGACACTACTACAAGGCCTAGGTTTCAAGATGTCAGACATGCAAAGACCTGTGTCGGACTTCTCGGGTGGTTGGCGAATTCGTCTTAACCTTGCCAAAGCTTTAATGTGCCCTTCCGACGTCCTTTTGCTAGATGAGCCTACCAACCACTTGGATTTGGATGCCGTGATGTGGCTGGAAAACTGGCTACGCCAATACCCAGGCACCTTACTATTGATATCCCATGATAGGGATTTCTTAGATGGCATTTGTAGCCATATTGTTCACCTTTATCAAAAGCAACTGGTACTTTATAAGGGTAACTATTCTGACTACGAGCGCCAACGTGCTGAACACCTAGCACAACAACAAGCCAACTATGAGAAACAACAAGAGAAACGTGCGCATCTACAGCAATATGTCGACCGCTTTCGATATAAGGCTGACAAAGCCAAACAAGCTCAGAGCCGCTTGAAAATGCTCGAGAAGATGGAGATTATCGGTCCTGCGCACATAGACTCACAATTTGAATTTTCCATTCCTGTTGCCGAGAAAACCTCGCAGCTGCTGATTAATTTATCCCAAGCTGATTTGGGCTACACTTCCGAAACTGGCGAGAAAACCGTTCAACTTGGCAATACCAACTTCGCACTTCGAGATGGGCAACGTATTGGTCTGCTTGGACCTAATGGCGCCGGTAAATCGACTCTAATAAAGTCCATTGTCGGGGAAATCGGCATTCTAGCGGGTGATCGAATCTTGGGGGAAAACTTAAAAATCGGTTATTTCTCACAGCACCAACTAAGCGCTCTCGATTTAGAAGCCTCGCCGCTGTTACATATTCAACGCTTAACACCAAAAGTACTAGAAAGTGACATTCGTCGTTACTTAGGCGGCTTTGGGTTTATTGGTGACGACGCACTACGTGCGGTCAAAGGCTTTTCAGGCGGTGAAAAAGCACGCTTGGCCTTAGCGTTAATTTCTTGGACCAAACCAAACCTATTAGTACTCGATGAGCCAACCAACCACTTGGACATAGAGATGCGCCAAGCGCTAACAGAAGCCCTACAAGAATTTCCTGGCTCAATCCTGCTGGTATCCCACGACCGCCACCTTCTTAATAGTACGGTTGATGAATTTTATCTTGTCGCTGACCATCAAATCCAAGCGTTCGATGGCGATTTACCGACGTACCATGCATGGCTGCAAGCACGACAAGCCAGTGCTGCACAACTTGAAAAAGGCGAATTAGCAGTCGACAAAATAGACAAAGTAGACCGCAAGGAAGAGCGCCGCAAAGCCGCAGAAATGCGTGAAAAGCTTCGCCCACTTCGCAAGCAAATAGAAAAATATGAAAAGGCCGCTCAAGCAGCACAAGAGCACCTTGATCGCATTGCGCAAGAAATGGCTGATTCCACTCTTTACGAGGCAGACCAAAGAGACAAATTGCAAAGCTTACTAAGTGACGAAGCGAAATGGAAAAAAGCCCAAGCGGAGAGTGAAGAAGCTTGGTTCGAAGCGCAAGAGGAGCTAGAAGAAGCCGAAGCACAACTGGCCTAAGCTCAAACCCAAAAAAGAACGGATAAACAAAGACTAAGTGCTAGAAATCCGTAAAGTTTTGTCCTAACACAAAGCTTTTCATCTAGCACTGACTTAATATTGTAACAATAGTAAAGTACATTCCTACACAGCGAAAAGGAGAGATATTGGATGACATTTCCATACACTCGTATGCGTCGCATGCGTAAAAATGATTTTTCTCGCCGTCTGATGCGCGAACATCACCTTACAGTAGACGATTTAATCTACCCGATGTTTGTTCTTGAAGGCAATAATGTGCGTGAAGCCATTCCCTCCATGCCAAACATTGATCGTGTTTCCATCGACTTATTGTTGAAAGAAGCTGAAGAATTAGTTGAACTGGGCATTCCTACCATTGCTTTGTTTCCCTACATCGAAGCCGACAAGAAATCACTTCACGCCGAAGAAGCCTATAATCCAAATGGTTTAATCCAACGCGCCGTTCGTGCCTTAAAAGAAGCTTTCCCGGAACTTGGTGTATTAACAGATGTAGCGCTAGACCCTTATACCACACACGGACAAGACGGCATTATTGATGATTCAGGCTACGTCTTGAATGACATCACAGTCGACACTCTTGTAAAACAAGCCCTTTCACATGCTAAAGCTGGTGCAGATGTTGTTGCGCCATCCGACATGATGGACGGACGAATTGGCGAAATCCGTGATGAACTTGAAGCTGAAGGCCTTATTAACACTTTGATCATGGCCTATGCCGCTAAATACGCTTCGGCTTATTACGGCCCATTCCGTGACGCGATTGGCTCAAGTGGCAACCTTGGTAAAGGCAATAAATTTACCTACCAGATTGATCCCGCTAACTCTAACGAAGCGATCCGCGAAGTCATGTTGGATATCGAGGAAGGCGCGGATATGGTCATGGTAAAACCCGGCATGCCTTATTTAGATATTGTCCGCCGAGTAAAAACAGAACTTGAAGTACCAACGTTTGCTTATCAAGTAAGCGGAGAGTACGCAATGCACATGGCCGCCTTTCAAAATGGTTGGCTAGACAAAGATACGGTAATGATGGAATCACTCCTAGTGTTCAAACGCGCTGGTGCAGATGGCATCCTAACTTACTTTGCAAAAGATGCAGCACGCCTGCTGAAATCTAAAAGCTAACGCCTTTTAGTACAAATAAACACACAGAATCGGTGACCAGCAGGCTGCGTTGGTGTAATTTGTTATCATATGCCTACATACTGTAGGCAAAGGAACAATGATACCAACAACACAATAAAACGGTATTTAGAGAGAATTAAAGCGCATGTCTGAGCAGTCGGTGAACGAAATAGATAAAAAAGAACCAATTCCTAGTCCACCTTTAGAATTGGATGCAGAGCTTGTTTTAGAGCCCATTCCTGAACAACCACAAGATCCTAATAAGGTAGCAATTGAAGAACGCTTACCTGAAGAGATTGACTTGGCTGATCCTGAACTCTACTTCAACCGCGAGTTAAGCCACCTACAATTTAACGCGCGCGTGCTTGAACAAGCTATGGATGAAAACCACCCAATCCTAAACAGATTGATGTTTCTGTGTATCTTTAGCTCAAACATGGATGAATTTTTCGAAATCCGTGTAGCGGGTCTAAAAAGCCAATTAGAATACAGCCGTGAAAAAAATGGCCCAGACGGCATGCACCCGAAAAAAGTGCTTGGGTTAATTAGCGACCATGCCCACAAGCTGGTACGTCGCCAGTACCGTATTCTCAACGATATCATTTTGCCTAAACTGGCGACTGAAAATGTAAAATTCATTCGCCGCACCGTCTGGAATGAGAAACAAGCGGCTTGGGTAAAACGCTATTTCCGTGACAATGTGTTGCCCATCATCAGTCCAATTGGACTCGATCCAGCACACCCATTTCCAAGACTAGCAAACAAAACGTTTAACTTTGTTGTTGAATTAGAAGGTCGCGATGCTTTTGGACGAGAAAATGGTCTCGCCATTGTTCCAGCACCAAGCTCGCTACCTCGTTTGGTCAAATTACCAGACGAAGTGTGTGAAGGCGGGGATAACCTTGTCTTTCTTTCTTCTATCATTCACGCCCATGCGGATCAGTTATTCCCTGGAATGACAGTCAAAGGCTGTTTCCAATTCCGCCTTACCCGTAATGCGGATTTAGAAGTAGATTCCGACGACATCGGTGTCGACCTGGCCGGTGCATTGCGAACCGAGTTACAAAGTCGTCATTATGGTAGTTCGGTGCGATTAGAAATTGCCGAAAACTGCCCTCTTCATATCGTCGACTCTTTGCTAAAGCAATTTGATTTAGAACAGCAAGATTTGTATCGCATTGATGGTCCAGTGAATCTTAGCCGTCTTATGGCTGTACTAGAATTAGTTGATCGCCCAGACCTAATGTACCCTCCTTTTTCGCCAGGTTTGCCTAGAAAACTGGCCAGCTCTGGCGGGTTATTCGAGGCGATTCGCCAACGTGATTATCTGCTGATGCATCCGTTTGAAAGCTTTTCGCCTGTTATTGATTTATTGAGCGAAGCAGCAAAAGATCCAAGCGTTGTCGCTATTCGTCAGACGTTATACAGAACGGGGTCTCGCTCGCCGATTGCCAATGCATTGGTTGAGGCCGCTCGTAACGGCAAAGAAGTCACTGTGGTCATCGAATTACGCGCTCGCTTTGATGAAGCAGAAAACTTAGCCTTAGCAAGCCGCTTACAGGACGCTGGTGCCATTGTTGTCTATGGTGTTGTTCGTCATAAAACCCATGCAAAAATGATCCTAATCGTCCGTAGAGAAGGCGCAGACCTAACTCGTTACGTTCACCTAGGCACAGGTAACTATCACGCAGGTAATGCTCGTCTCTACACAGACTATAGCTTTATGACCTGCGATAAAGAGATTGGCGATGATGTTCATCGCGTTTTCCAGCAGCTCACAGGGATGAGCAAAGAATTAAAAGTGAAGAAGCTATTACACGCTCCTTTCACTCTTCGTGACCGTTTGTTAGACATGATAAACAGAGAAGCAGAAAACGCACTTAAAGGTGACCCATCTCGGATCATCATTAAAGTGAATTCGTTAACAGAACAAAGACTGGTTCAATCTCTTTATAAAGCGTCTCAAGCAGGGGTAAAAATAGACCTAATTGTTCGCGGTATCTGTACATTACGTCCAGGAATCAAAGGAATTTCTTCCAATATTCGCGTGAGAAGTGTCATCGGGCGATTCCTAGAACACACCCGAGTGTATTACTTCTACAACAACCGTAATCCTCAGGTTTATCTATCCAGCGCCGATGGTATGGATCGAAACTTAAACAACCGCATTGAAGTCGCCTTCCCTCTTCAGGATTATAAACAGACTCGCCGAGTGAAAAAGGAACTTGAATATTACCTAACAGATAATACGCAAAGCTGGATTCTACAAAGCGATGGCTCATATCAGTTATCCAAACCAAGAAAAGGTGAATATCGTAGCGCTCAACGAGTACTACTTAGTGAGTTAGCTGACAATACTCGATAATTCAAAGCACCACTATACATATACATAAAAGCCCAGCATCTCAAGCTGGGCTTTTTTTTACAAAAAACTTATTCATACCCTTACAATCAAGCACACTAGCTTTCAAGTAATAACAATACTTTACTTCATATTATCAGCTTAAAGTTTGTAATATGGCTAAAGATTATCAAAAGCCCCTCTCTAAACTGGAATAATTATTAATCTAAACAGAGTTTGTTTACTAGCCTTATAAATACGACTGTACTCAACCTATTAACGACACTTGTATATTAAACATACAAAACATCAAATAGAATGAGTAATAATTACGAAAATTTCTTCCATAATGACAGGATCATGTTATGAACAAATTAACAAAGTTTTTTTCGGCTCTAGCATTAACAATCCCTCTTACAGTACAAGCTCAAACCGTTGAACTCACTACAATGAACTGGCCGCCATTCTATGCAGAAAGCCTAGAGAAAGGCGGCTTCATTACAGCCATTGTAGAAGAAGCGCTTGCTGAATCAGGTTATGACTCTACAATCGAATTCACAGGCTGGCAAAATGCATTGGACAACGCGAAAAATGGTGATAAAGACGCGATTGTCGGCGGTTATTACTCAGAAGAAAGAGCAAAAGATTACTATTTCTCAATTCCTATCTATACCGTTCTTGCTGGCCTAATCAAGAAGCCAGATTTTCCTCAGAGCAATTACTCTTCATTTGAAGAGCTTGATCAATACACTATTGCTAAACTGAAAGGAACTGTAATCGGTGAATCATTTGATAACTTTCCGTTCTCAAAAATTAAGGAATACGCAGAAGTTTCTGATGCCGTTAAAGCACTAGATTCCGGTGAAGTTCAACTATATGCAGATAGCTTAGCTGTTGCAAAAGAAGCTGCTAAAGCTGCTGGTATTGATGGTTCTCAACTACAAATCCTTCTTCCTCCTTTAGAAGAAAATGACTTATATCTATTGATACCAAAATCAGCTCAAAATGCAGAAGCACTTCGTGATGCTTTTAATAAGGGCCTAATATCACTTCAAGGCTCTGGCCGTTACAATGAAATCTTAACTGAGTTTAATCAACAGTAATTAGAACTAGCTCCAACAAAGCCCTGAAAGTAAGCCGCTCACTATTATGAGCAGAGCAACTTTCAGGGCTTTTTATTTTGGCAATCCCCTCATACACACTTCCAGAACGCACATTCACACCTTCGCACAGACAACTAAGCACACGTTTTATTTGCTACTGGATTCACGCTGACGCGTTGTACCAAAGAATAATCGCAAGTAACCGAACACAAAGCAGCTAACTACGCTGCTTTACTAAGGTGACTTCACATTTCCTTAATTCGAAGAAAGCCCCGACAGCGTTAGCTATCAGGGCCTTCTTAATTTAAAGCTTGATGATATTTATCCCCTTGCGGGATGCTTATCCCCTAGTAGGACGACCATCGTCGATGGCGAGCGCCCGCGGCGAATAAAGCGTCACTTCTGAACGCCTGTGGCGAGTAAAAAGCGGGATGGGGGCAGCTGGTTCAATCTCTTCGTATTCGAGTTTTCTCCAGACGAAAAAAAGCCCTGACAGCGTTAGCTATCAGGGCCTTCTTAATTTAAAGCTTGACGACGACCTACTCTCACATGGGATCTCCCACACTACCATCGGCGATGGCGCTTTTCACTTCTGAGTTCGGGAT